>CAILRJ010000031.1 GCA_903836575.1 uncultured Burkholderiales bacterium | reverse complement strand
GATTGGCTCGACAGGATTGAATTCCTTGGCAATTGCCAATAACAACATCACTTCCTGATAGACCTCAATGTCAAAGCCACGCCGGATTCCGTCACGATTATCCATCATGAGGCTTTCAAGATAAGCCACGATGTGACCGGTTTCCCATAGTTCGCAAATGCGCTCGATGACATGCGGAAAATCTTCCAGGCTCATTGTCGGGGCGTTGCCAGGAATTTCAAACCATTCAGGAATGCGTGTATTAAAAACACGTTCCGTTCGTTCGCGCAGCACCTCGTAGCTGGCTTGGTTGTTACTCTCGCGATAAAGATCCAGCAGGAATAGCCAAGGCATCGGTGATTCAGGCAGGTCAAGCTTGCCATAAGGTTCCAGAATCTCAATCGCCCGAACGGGATCATTGAGGGACAACCAGAATTCAGCTTCCTGCATCACATCAGAAATTTCTTCGACCTTCAGATTGTCGACCCGGGCCGGATAAAATTGTAGCGCGTCGTGCACCACCGCTGCCGCTTTCGCCAACGAGTCGGCAGTCTCGATAATCGCCGGTGCTGCATTCGCTGCTGGGCCGCTGGCTGGCAATTTTTTGTCTTGCAAGAATGCAGGTACAGCGTTCGTTTCCGGTGCCGTCTTCTTCACGCTACCAAACAGGCTGGAAGCAGTTGTTTCTGGCTGTCCGGCTTCGGCCGTGGTACCTGCGGTGCCCGACGCAGAAACGGATTCGGATTCGGTACGCAACACACTCAGATCCCATGCACTTTCGGGCTGCTCTTTACGCACGTTATGCAGTCGCCATCCCAGCCATCCCGCAGCACCGAGACTGCCCAAGAGCAATGCAACGAGACCTGTAGCCCAACCGAGCGGCAAGGAATTCTGCTGCAACGCATCCAAAGCAGTCGTGTCGGCGGTATGTTGCAACTTGCTCGCATCGAATTGACGCTGAAGTATGGCGATCTGCTTTCGCTGCCTGAGGTTTTCCTGTTCGGCCTGACGCTGGGGATCTTCACCGCGTAATAACATGGCATAGCGCTGTTGGGCTGCGGAAAATTCCTCTGTTGGCGGTAAAGCGCCAGATGAGGTCGGTTCAGATAAATCTCTGGATAACCTGAGCTGCCCGGAAGCAACGTACTTTGCCTCTGGCAGATCCTGTGACGAGAGTCTCAATATGTTTCGAGGTGAGCTGCTACGACTAACCGACGCCAACGGAACCGGATTGCGCGCAGCAGGCAATGTGCCAGAAACAGCAACCGCGGTCCGACTGTTGCGCTCGACTGCTGCGACTGATTCCGCGCGCGCACGATTGGCTGCCGGAATGACCGACCGATTGCCATCCGCAACGAGCGACTTGCTACTCGCACCACCACCGACGTTATCTCTTGGCGTCATTGCCAGCGTGTCAGTCAAGTTAGTCACCGGATCAAGCAAAATCTGAAAATCACGATGTACCCGTGAATCACACGCTAAATCAACCGAGACTGACATGGCGGGCTCATACACCGGCTGGCGCGTCGTTATTTGCAGTGAAGACTGTCCCTGTGCCGACTTGACGATGGACACCACGGGCTCCGCAATGAAGGCACCTTCCAAGGATTCGATACGGAATTTAACGCAGGAGGCTAGCAGATTTGCACTGTCAGCACCGATCAACGGGACTGCTAACTTGAGCGATTGACCAAGGCCGGATTGCACTTGAATTGTCCCCAGGCCAACCGCGTGGGCGGAACCGGCACACACGATCATTACTGCAAGTCCAATCTGACGCATTGCCGGGTCGAGATTTAAGCACGTCATCGTTTCAAATTTCCTCTCAAAGGGCCTCCACAGCCGCTACTAGTTACCAATAATTAACGTGGATCATATGCTAAAAAATCATGACCACAGCTAATGAACCTCACCACGGTAACTTACAGTGAAGTGACTGAGAGCCGATTGATCATCGCTGATCCATCACATGGACGTAATCATTGTTGACCGTAGAATTTCAGGGCCCCATGCAGAAGATGGTTTTACCCGCTAGTACGGCGATTTCTAGTGAGGCCACGCACAATTCGATCGCGAACGGCCCCCGCATTCTCAAGGATTTATGGTCAGGTTGCAAGTTAGGTACGCTAACCCAAGCGGGCGCAAATCATGCATGATTAACGTCCGCCTTTTCACCATTTTCAAATTCACATCATGTCTGCAGAATTACTAGCAACCCGCCATCACGCGATCCTGACACTCACCATGTCTAATCCGGGCAAACGGAATGCATTGCATCCGGATATGACGGCAGCGGCGATTGAAACGCTCGCCACCGCCGAACGCGACGAATCCATCCACGCCGTTGTGTTAACGGGTGCCGACAACTTCTTTTGCGCCGGAGGCGATCTGAACCGGTTGATTGAAAATCGTGCATTACCTCGCTCGGTACAGGCCAGCTCCATCGATTTGTTGCACGGCTGGATTGATGCCTTACGCGCTTGCCCGAAACCGATCATCGCCGCCGTAGAGGGCGGCGCTGCCGGTGCAGGGTTTTCACTTGCGCTAGCTTGTGACTTGATTGTCGCCAGTACATCTGCAAAATTTCAGATGGCGTATGTCAACGTCGGCCTGACTCCGGACGGCGGTGCTTCGTGGTTCCTGAATCAGGCATTGCCGCGCCAACTGTCAACAGAAATATTAATGGATGGCAAGCCTGTCAGCGCCGAGCGGCTTCACCAGTTCGGCCTCGTCAACCGCATAGTGAGCGATGGCAGCGCACTCGATGTAGCGCTCGAATGGGCACAGGAACTGGCCAATCGCTCACCCCATGCCATCGAGCGCATCAAGGGGCTGATGCGTGAAGCGCCGGTCAATACGCTTGCCAGCCACTTTGAATCAGAAAAACACAATTTCATTGAGAGCTTGCATCACCGTGATGCGCAGGAAGGTATCAGTGCATTCTTTGAAAAAAGACCACCACGCACTCGGTAGGGACGGCGGCTTTGAATAGGACGCACGCGCCATTGAGCAATTTTTTTCTTGAAACCGAACTACAGCATCGCCACATTAGGGTTGCTAATGCGTCCCGGCATCATTTTTTCCAGCCGCGAGCTGGAAAGTACATTTGCGGTTGATACAAAGATGCACTTATTTTTTTGCGACCTTAGCAGATGAGGATTTTTTTGGATTCGCCGGCTTTTCCTTTTCGCCTTGGTGGTCCAGAGACAGCAAAGTGTCCGCGTACGACATGAACCGGTTGAGGTAATCGGGCGAGACATCACGCATCAGCGCTAACGAACGCAGCACCAGCATGTGCGAATTGATCGGGCCAGCATTTTTGGGCGCGTGTTCAAGTGCACGGGTCACTTGCCTGCTGACGCTCAGTTTCGACCAGACATTCCTGGCGATGCGCACGGTTTTCAGCTCGGCCAATAATCCGGGAGGCATTCCCGGGCTGACCATCTTCGTCCCGGAAGTGTGCGACTCAAACTGACACAACAGGGCACCAAGAGGGCTTGATTGGTTGTTCTTTTTCACATTCTCGATGCACCGCTTCAAGCCGTTGAAATCACTCGCGACAAAGTAGCACTGCAACTTGTCGGCCGCAGAGGGATTCGCCGTGATCGTTTCGTTGAGGGTGTCGCTGGCCTGGGATTGCGCAAGCTCAAACCGCGCGGTAAACGCCGTCAGGCCGTGTTCCAGCTTCTCGTCAATCAAGCTCCGGGCAAGGCCATGATGCGTTGTGGCTCGTTTCGCCAGCGCTTCCAGATAGGCGTGCCCGGCCGGATCAAACCGGTTCGCACCAGCCGCACGCAACGAAGCGATACGCTTAACTATGCCAGTAACTGCATCCTGATCCGGCTCATCCATCAGACGGATTGCTGACTTTAGATGCTTTCGGCACGGGTGACATCTCTACTCGTCGATTTTGTGCGCGCGTCTCATCATCGGTATTCGGACTGACCGGCTGCTCGGCACCAAACGCTGCTGCGAAGACCCTCGATGCAGGCATTCCTACATCGATCAGGGCGCGGGTAACCGTCAAGGCGCGCTGAGCCGACAACTCCCAATTATCAGCAAAACGACCACCCCGAATCGAGATGTCATCGGTGAATCCGCTCACCATCAGCAGTTCATCACGCGTTGTCAGATACGCCTCCAGAGGCTTCACCAGACTGATCAAGACTTGCCGGCCTTCGGGTTGCAACTGGTCCGAATTGAGCCCGAACAGGACCTGGCCGCTGATCCCGATTCGACCGTTATTCAAGGTAATGCGCCCGCTAGCCAGCGGCCCTGCCAGCGCTTTTTCCAATGTCATACGGCGTTGCTCTTCGATCTGACGCTTGGTGATTTCTTCCTGCAGATGGGAGGTCAGTTCCATTTGAACGCCCATCACACCAACGAGTATCAGTACAAAGGCGCCCAGCAAGCCCGACATCAGATCACCAAAAACAGCCCATACTGGCGCGCCGTGTTCCGCACCGCTCTCGCTTTCATCCATTACCGGCTCCGTCGACCAACATGGTTTGCCGCTCCGGGAGCTGGCGCAACTCCTCGAAAATTTCTTTTTGTGAAGCCATACTCAGGTCGATGATGTCGCGTGCCTGAGCAACGTAATAGGCCAACTGTTCGTCACTTCTCAGCATCGATTTATCCATCGCGCCTTCAATACGCTGCAGGCTGGCGATCAACTTTTCATTACCCTCACCAAATGATTGCACGGCAAAACCGAACGCCTCGCTCAGGCTCGATACGTCAACAGCACTGCTGGTGACATGCGCGGCGATATCGGCAAGTTTGGCTGTTTCAGTCGCGACGTTATCTGAAAATACGCCACCGGCAACTTCAAGCGTCGCCGCCGACGACGTTACCAATGCATCGATTACCGCGCGTTGCTCGACCGACGCGTGATTGATTGCATCAAGCAATGCATTGAGTGTTTCCATGATGCGACTGCGTTCTTCAAGTAGCTCGTTATCGCGCACGACACTGTTGGAAATTTCCTTGCGCAACTGACCGATCACCTCTGCCGCGGCACGTGGCGCTTCCGACGCGGTTTGAATAAGGCGGGTGATCGGCTCTTCGAGTGCCGTTCCCAGCGTCGTCAAATGATGCATCAACGCAGTCTGCAATTCACTCAGACGGTCTACGGCTGTACCGGCCCGCAGCGCTTCGTCATCCCTGAGCGCGCCGAGTTCAGCGTGCAGCAGACTGGCTAGCTGATCCGTTGTTGCTTGCTGCTGCTCGAGCCAGCGGGCTTCAGCCGTGATTCTGGAGCGCATCATTTCTTCAGCACTGGTCACCAGACGTGTTGCGTCTTCCATCGACTTGCTGGCGCTTGCTTGCGCCTGGTCAGTGATGGCCTGTGCAGTACGTGTCAGGGTCTCGCAGAGCTGCTGTTGCTGCGTCAGCGTATGTGTATTAGTTTGCTGCAATTGGCTGGTTAGCGATGCAGTCATAGCTTCCAGTGATTGCGTCCATGCATGTTGCCGCCCTTCATCCTTAGCTGCCTGATCGGCCTGCAAGCGTGCGTAGGTATTGCCGACGGTCGCTACCAGGGCCTCGGAACGCTGCTCGAATGTTGTGTTGAATGCTGTCAGCAAGTGGTCGAGACCAGAGACAATCCGCCCGCTGGACTGTTCGTGATTACCGAGTGCCGCAGTCCATGTATCGGCCACGGTTGTGGCGGTGACGTCAAACCGGTCAGAGAGACCATTAAGTTGCAATTGCACTGTATCGGCCAGGCGTTCGTGCATTAAGGTCGCTTCGCGTGCGATGCCGCTCATGGCTGCTTCGACTACTGGCTTGATACTCTCGCCGGCCACCTGTGCACTCGTACTCAAGCTCTCACGTAACGACTTGTCGACTGCATGCGCGAGCTCTGTATAGACACCTTTGATATTGTCGTGAAAGCCTTCCTGATTGCTCAGCAGACGCTCGCTTAACTGCTGGCCAAGTTGCTGGCTGGTCGTTTCCATCCGGGCCATCACTGCTTGTACTTGCTCGACTAAGGCAGGCAAGACCTGGCACTGCAATTGCAGTGCCTTGAGTGTTTCTTCACGCTGGTGAGCAAGTGAAAATTGACGCAGCGATGTCGCAATTCTGCTGTCCAGACTGTGAGCGGCCTGCAATCGTTCCCGCCGGCACAGCGCCGACATCAATCCCAGCATTGCCGATGCTGCCACGCCTGCTACCGAGGTACCAAATGCCAGCCCCAAACCTTTTACCGGCATCGACAGTGCAGAGCGCATCGCCTGGAGATCGGTGGTTTTTTCCAGCGCAAACACAGCGCCGTTGAGCGTTACAACCATACCCATGAAGGTACCCAGCATTCCTAGCATCACCAGCAAGCCAACAAGATAAGGGGTGAGCGCCGGTCCGGGCAAACCGACACGGTCGCCTTCGATACGCAAACGCACCGAATTCTGCAACGCGCCATCGATGCAAGCGAGCCACTCGCCGAGCACCGGAAGATTATCGGGAAGCGCGCCGAGCGCGTTGGTCAACGTGGAAGTTGCCTGACGAAAGTGGCGGAGTTCCAGCGCGCCGTATGCGTAGACAAGTCCGATGAGGATAGTCATCGTCAGCGCAAGTAAATTGTCATGGATAAATCCGGTACCGATCCAGACAATACCAAGTGCACCCAGAAAAAAAGCGACCGAAAATAGATGTTTATGCATTGTGATTATTGTGGCCTAGTGCTTCGATGAGTCCAATTGTTGGTTGCAAGCGAAGCTCCAATTCAGAGAGCAACAATGTTTGCATGTCGCGACAAAATTGTGCGAGCCAGCCATTCAGCTGCACCCATGCCGCAGGGTTGTCTGTCTGCCCGTTGTCTACATGATTTTGTTGATACGCTTTGAACAGTTGATCAAAGTGTTTATTTAACAGAACAGGTATCTTGGACAGCAGTTTGTTCTCGCGTTCGCGCAGTATTCCTTCCAGTGCAGCATCGAGGTCTGCAAGTTTTTTGAGTGCTGGCGAGACTTTTTTAAGCGCATTGCGAACGTTAATACGCAATGGTACGACACGCGATTCCATGTCACGTTGGTGGGCATCGTAAAACCAGCGATATGGCGCGTAGGCGGCGGCGAGGTCGAGCGGCAATTCGAGCACAGGAATCGGCAACCGAATAGGGGATTTTCCAGTCCTTGACGAGCAGCTCGCCATGATCGAATTAGTCAATTCTGTTTGTATCCGATCGAACTCGATTTCAAACGCAGCGGATAGAGTCGCTTGCGATTGCGGCGACATGATCGGCAACTTTGCTGTGCTCTCGTTATGTACGGCAGACAAGGTGATGGCGTCAGCAAAGTGAACCCACAAGCCTAACTTCTCTGCAAACACGCTTTCAGGCTCGACTGAATCCACGATCCTGAGTTCAGTAAGGCAACGAATGAGTTTAGAGCTGTGAAAGTTGGTGCGCGGTAGTGGTCGCGTCATGGGCGAAGGCAATCAAAATCGAAAAAAAACCTTGGATGGTTGAAGCTATCATCCGGATACACGCTTTTGGAAATGACAAGTCAGGATTTTCTTGCCACTTTTTGCGACGTGTTGATGCCGTTTTCGAATCAGATTATATCCCGTCAACGGAGTAAAACCAAACCGTGACTCTCAACGCAAAAAGGCCCTTCTTTCGAAGGGCCTCTCTGTTTGCTGCTTGTAACTTAGCCTGACGATGACCTACTTTCACACGTGTTGACGCACTATCATCGGCGCAACGTCGTTTCACGGTCCTGTTCGGGATGGGAAGGGG
>CAILRJ010000030.1 GCA_903836575.1 uncultured Burkholderiales bacterium | reverse complement strand
GCTCAAGCGCGCGCCGCCCACCCTGGAACTGTACCGCAAGGGGATAGACGTGATCGCGCGCAATGCCACCGAGCAGGCCGCGCTGATCGGCGACTTGCTGGATATGAACCGTATCTTGTCGGGCAAGCTGCGCATGGACAGCGCGCTGGTCGATCTCGATACCGTCGCTGCTGCCGCGATCGACGCGCTGGCACCAGCGGCGTTGGTCAAGGGTATTGCCCTCGATCTGTTGCTGGCGCCGAACGGACCGGCCAGCGTGTTGGGTGACAGCGCGCGCTTGCAGCAGGTGCTGTGGAACCTGCTTGCCAATGCGGTGAAATTTACCGCCGGCGGTGGTCGCGTCACGCTGGCACTTAGTCATCATGACGGCTGGGTCGTGGCTACGGTGACCGACAACGGCAACGGTATCGCGGCCGAATTTTTGCCATTTTTGTTCGATCGCTTCAGCCAGGGCGATGGCAGTGCGGCGCGGGTGCACGGCGGTCTTGGGCTGGGTTTGTCGATTGTCAAGAATTTGCTCGAGTTGCACGGTGGCTCGGTCAGCGCCAGCAGCGGCGGTGCCGGTCAGGGTGCCTGCTTTACGGTGCAGCTGCCGCAGGCATTCGAGGCGCCGGCAGCGGCGCTGGCGTCGGTGCCTGAACCTCTGTTAATGCCTGAGGGCCCGTTGAGCGGGTTGTTTGTCGGGGCGGTGGCGATCGATAATGATCGCGCATTAGGTGGCCTGTCGATACTGCTGGTCGATGACAATCCCGACGTGCTCGAGCTCGGCCGTCGACTGCTGACCGATTACGGTGCCATTGTCATTACGGCGCAGAGCGCCGACGAAGCGCTATTGCAGATTCGCCGCAAGGTGCCCGATATCCTGTTGAGCGATATCGGCATGCCGGGCACCGATGGCTATCAACTGATCGAACTGGTACGAACCGGAATGGGCTTGGGAGCGGCGCAGTTGCCCGCCGTGGCAGTCACCGCCTATGCCCGCGCGCAAGATCATGCGCGCGCACTGCAAGCCGGTTATCAGGCCTGTATCGACAAGCCAATCCGGCCGCTGTTACTGATCCGCACGCTGCTTGACTTGTCTGGCGTCAAGCAAAAGTAACAGGCATCCGGATGCCATCGGATGCCGCCTAACCGTGCCGCTCCCGGGCTGCTGCGCACGCCTGTCCGGCGGGCCGACAGCGCTGTCCGGCACGCACTTAAAACGCTAGCCGCGCCGCCTCGGCACTGGCAAGCCTGCTCTGCATGGTGACCAGCACGTCGCCGGATTCGCGCGCCCCTGTTCTCGAGATAAACCTCGCGTTCCTGCACTGCAATAAAATAAACTATTACCAAGTATTAACTTATGGTTTATGGTTGCAGTCGTTGTCGATCCGTCAAAAAGTAATTCCTTGCGCGGCAGGGACAGACCGCGGACCGCGGACCCTGTTCGACAAAGGGTCGAGGTACGTTGCAGATACAGGAACTCATGAGCGCCAACCCCGCTGACTTATCCATTGACCTAGCCGCTACAGCCGCCATGGAAACGACTGTTTTGCCATCGGCGGCGGCGCTGCCGTCGTTGCGGCAATTGCTGTCCTTGCTAGTACTTGGCTGTTTGTTGCCCGCAATGATAGGCGCGGTAGTCATGTTCCGGTATCTGGTCATGGAGAATAATGCGCAGTTGCAGCGCTCGGCGATGGAGATGACCCGATCGCTGATGCGGGGTGTCGATGACGAGTTTGGCCAACTTAATCTGCTTGCCGTGTCGCTGTCACACAGTCGCGCCCTTGCCGACAACGATCTGACCACATTTGCTCAGGAGGCGCGCACGCTGTTGGCAGCAGCCCATCTTTCGAACAGCGTCGTGCTCAGCGATATGCACGGGCAGCAAGTGCTCGATACGCTGGTCCCCAACGGTATGCCCCTGCCGCGCTATGGCAACGAAATGCAGTTGCGGCAAGTGATCGCGTCCGGCCGTGCGGTGACTTCGGCCGTTTTTGCCGGCTCGGTGAATAATCCGCACGCGGTGGCCGTGGCGGTGCCGGTGGTGATCAAGGGGAAAGTTGTTTATGTACTGAGCGTGTTCATGCAACCCGGGCAGTTGGATGCCTTGTTACAGCGTCAGCACTTTCCTGCCGACTGGATCGTCAGTATTTTTGATCCGAGTGGCACAATTGCGGCCCGCAACCGGCAGCCAGCGGCGTTTGTCGGGCAGAAAATACGGCCAGCTATCCAAGATGTTTTTCTGGTGCAAAGCGAGGGTATTTACCAGAGCCGCACTCGGGACAACATCCCGGTGCTGGGATTTTTCAGTACGTCAGTGACGAGTCACTGGAAAGGAGCGATCGGTATACCCGACAGCAGCCTGACGGCGGCATGGAGGCAACAGATGGCGCTGCTTGCGCTACTTATCGTTGTCCTGCTTGCCCCGGGAGTTACCGTCGCTTTTTGTATGAGCCGGCAGATTGCCGATTTAGTCACGGCGCTGGTCTCGCTGGTATCGGATCTGGCAGCCGGCAAAGCGCCTGTAGTTCCTCGTGTTTATTCCCGTGAAGCCGGACAGATCGTGAAGGCGATGGCGCAGGCGGCCGTTGAATTACGGGGGCGTACCCTGGCGCTGAAGGCCCTCAACCGTGACCTGGAAGCACGGATGCAGGAGCGCACGCGGGAAGCGACGGATCTGTATGACCGGGCACCCTGCGGTTACCACGCGCTGGATGCGGCCGGTATCGTGATTCAGGTCAACCAGACGGAGCTCGATTTGCTG
>CAILRJ010000029.1 GCA_903836575.1 uncultured Burkholderiales bacterium | reverse complement strand
CTGCCGGTGTACTTGAAGTGACGCTCGATCAGGCTCTTGAGAATCGCTTCGTCGGTCTGGCCTTCACCATTGCGTTCGAGGCTATGCCAGCGCGCCTTGTCACCGATGGCTTCTTGCTCGGCACGTGGCACGACTGCATCCAGAGCGACCATCGCCATGTTGCAGCGCGACTCGAAATCGCCTTCCGGATCGTAGACGTAAGCGATACCACCTGACATGCCAGCGGCAAAGTTACGTCCGGTTTCGCCCAGCACGACCACGGTACCGCCGGTCATGTATTCGCAACCGTGATCACCGCTGCCTTCGACAACGGCTGTGGCACCGGAATTACGTACCGCAAAACGCTCCCCGACAACACCATTGAGGAACGCCTCACCGGCGATCGCGCCGTACAGTACGGTATTACCAGCGATGATGTTGTCGACAGCCCGGCCACGAAACTCGGTGTTCGGCCGCACGATGATGCGCCCGCCCGACAAGCCCTTGCCGACGTAATCATTGCCTTCGCCGACGAGGTCGATGGTAATGCCGTGCGCCAGGAAAGCAGCAGCCGACTGGCCTGCGGTACCTTGTAGCTGAATATGGATGGTGTCATCCGGCAAACCTTCATGACCGTATTTCTTGGCCACTTCGCCTGACAACATTGTGCCGACAGTACGATTGCGGTTACGCACCGGCGAGATGAACGAAACCCGCTCGCCTTTTTCGAGTGCTGCCTTGGCTTGAGCAATGAGCTTGTGATCGAGCGCATTGTCCAGGCCATGATCCTGCTCTTCGACGTGGTAGCGCGCTTCGTCGTCAGGCATCTCCGGCAGGTGGAAAATCCGGCTGAAATCCAGACCCTTGGCTTTCCAGTGGGTCACGGCTTTTGACTTGTCGAGCAGGTCGGCGCGGCCGATCAGTTCGTTGAACGTCGCAATCCCGAGCTGGGCCATGATCTGGCGCGCTTCTTCGGCGACGAAGAAAAAGAAGTTGACGACGTGTTCCGGCTTGCCCGAAAACTTTTCGCGCAGCACAGGGTCTTGCGTCGCAACACCCACCGGACAGGTATTGAGATGGCACTTGCGCATCATGATGCAACCCTCGACCACCAACGGCGCGGTCGCAAAGCCGACTTCATCGGCGCCCAGCAAAGCGGCGATGACGACATCGCGACCGGTCTTGATCTGGCCATCAGCCTGCACGCGGATGCGACTGCGCAAACGGTTCAGTACCAGCGTTTGCTGGGTCTCGGCCAGGCCAAGCTCCCACGGCGAACCGGCATGCTTGATCGACGACAGCGGCGACGCGCCCGTGCCGCCGTCATGGCCGGCGATGACGATGTGATCCGACTTGGCCTTGGCAACACCGGCGGCAATCGTGCCGACGCCGACTTCGGAGACCAGCTTGACCGAGATCGAGGCTTTCGGATTGACGTTCTTCAAGTCATGGATCAATTGCGCCAGATCTTCGATCGAATAAATATCGTGATGCGGCGGCGGTGAAATCAGGCCCACGCCCGGCACCGAGAAGCGCAGCTTGGCGATGTATTCCGAGACCTTATGACCCGGCAACTGACCGCCCTCACCCGGCTTCGCGCCTTGCGCCATCTTGATCTGGATCTGCTCGGCCGAGCACAGGTATTCGGCGGTGACACCGAAGCGTCCGGAGGCCACCTGCTTGATCTTCGAGCGCAGTGAATCGCCAGCCATCAGCGGAATATCGACGACGACGTTTTCGGCACCGATGATCGAGGCCATCGAATCACCCTGCTTGATCGGGATACCCTTGAGTTCCTGACGATACCGCTGCGCATCTTCACCGCCTTCGCCGGTATTGGATTTACCGCCGATACGGTTCATCGCAATGGCCAGCGTGGCATGGGCTTCGGTCGAAATCGAACCGAGCGACATCGCACCTGTGGCGAAACGCTTCACGATTTCCTTGGCCGGTTCGACCTGGTCGAGCGGAATGGCCTTGCTCGGATCGATCTTGAACTCGAACAGACCGCGCAAAGTCATGTGCCGTTGCGACTGATCATTGATGATCTGCGCGTATTCCTTGTACGTATTGAAGTTGTTGGCGCGGGTCGAGTGCTGCAATTTCGCAATCGCATCCGGCGTCCACATGTGGTCTTCACCGCGCACGCGGAACGCATACTCGCCGCCGGCTTCGAGTGCATTGGTCAGCACCGGATCCTTGCTGAAGGCAGCATGGTGCAGACGTAGCGCTTCTTCGGCCACTTCGAATACGCCGATGCCTTCGACGTTCGATGCGGTTCCCTTGAAGTACTTGTTGACCAATCCCTTGTTCAGACCAATCGCCTCGAAAATCTGCGCGCCGCAATACGACATGTAGGTCGAGATGCCCATCTTCGACATCACTTTCAGCAAGCCCTTGCCGACAGCTTTTTGATAGTTGTAGATGGCTTTCTCAGGCGACAACTCACCCGGCAGACCTGCCGCCATTTCGGCCAGCGTATCCATTGCGAGGTAAGGATGAATGGCTTCGGCGCCGTAGCCAGCCAGCAGGGCGAAGTGATGTGTTTCGCGTGCCGAACCGGTTTCGACAACGATACCTGTCGAGGTGCGCAAGCCCTTGCTCACCAGATGCAAGTGGATTGCCGATGTCGCCAGCAAGGCCGGAATCGCGACCATCTCGCCATCGACCTTGCGGTCTGAAATGATCAGGATGTTGTGGCCCGAATGCACCGCATCGACGGCCTTCGCGCACAGCGATGCCAGGCGTGCTTCGATGCCTTCCTTGCCCCAGGCGACCGGGTAACAGATGTTGAGTTCATGCGATTTGAACTTGCCGCCGGTGTGCGCGCTGATATTGCGCAGCTTGACGATATCGCTGTAATCGAGCACCGGCTGGGTAACTTCCAGACGCATCGGCGGGTTGATGTTGTTGGTATCGAGCAGGTTCGGCTTGGGACCAATGAACGACACCAGTGACATCACCATCGCTTCACGGATCGGATCGATCGGCGGATTGGTCACTTGCGCAAACAATTGCTTGAAGTAGTGATACAGCGTCTTGTTCTTGTTGGACATGACGGCCAGCGGCGAATCATTGCCCATCGAGCCGGTTGGCTCTTCGCCATTGGCAGCCATCGGCGACATCAGGAACTTCAGATCTTCCTGGGTGTAGCCGAATAATTGCTGGCGATCGATCAGCGGCAGCGTCGAGGCCGGCTCGACGGGCTCTGCCTTGAGTGCGCTCAAGCGGATACGCACCGATGCAATCCATTGCTTGTACGGCTTGGCATTGGCGTAGGTGTCTTTCAATTCCTTGTCGCCGATGATGCGACCGGCATCGAGGTCAATGAGAAACATCTTGCCTGGTTGCAGACGCCATTTCTGGATAATCTTTGACTCGGGGATAGGCAGCACGCCGGACTCCGAAGCCATCACGACCAGATCATCGTCGGTGACGATGTAGCGCGCCGGACGCAAACCATTGCGGTCCAGTGTGCCGCCGATATGGCGACCATCGGTGAAGGCCATCGCGGCCGGACCGTCCCATGGCTCCATCATCGCGGCATGGTATTCGTAGAAGGCGCGACGGTTGTCGTCCATCGACGTATGGTTTTCCCAGGCTTCCGGAATCATCATCATCATCGCTTGGGCGATCGGATAGCCGGCCATGATCAGCAGTTCAAGCGCATTGTCGAAGCTGGCGGTATCGGACTGACCTTCGTAAATCAGCGGGAACAATTTTTTGAGGTCATCACCCAGCACGGATGACTGCATCACGCCTTCGCGGGCGCGCATCCAGTTGAAGTTACCTTTGACGGTATTGATCTCGCCATTGTGTGCGATCAGGCGATACGGATGGGCCAGCGGCCATTCCGGGAAGGTATTGGTCGAGAAACGCTGATGCACCAGCGCCAGTGCGGACACGCAGCGCGGGTCTTGCAAGTCCTTGTAGTAGACGCCAACCTGGTCCGCCAGCAACAAGCCCTTGTAGACTACGGTGCGGGCCGACATCGACGGCACGAAAAACTCCTGGCCATGCAGCAGGTTCAGCGCGCGGATCGCGTGGCCGGACGACTTGCGGATCACGTACAGTTTGCGCTCAAGCGCATCGGTGACCATGATGTCCGGACCGCGGCCAATGAAAATCTGGCGGATTACCGGCTCTTTGTCTCGCACCGTCGGCGACATCGGCATCGTGGTGTCGACCGGCACATCGCGCCAGCCCAGCACCACCTGACCTTCGGCCATCGCCGAGCGCTCGATTTCCTGCTCGCAGGCGATCCGCGACGCATTCTCTTTCGGCAAAAACACCATGCCGACGCCGTACTCACCGGGCGGCGGCAACTCGACACCGAGCAATGCCATTTCTTCGCGGTAGTACTGGTCCGGCACCTGAATCAGAATGCCCGCGCCATCGCCCATCAACTTGTCGGCCCCGACCGCACCCCGGTGATCCAGATTTTTCAGGATCATCAGGCCTTGCTCGACGATCGAGTGGCTCTTGTTACCCTTGATATGGGCGATAAAGCCGACGCCGCAGGCATCGTGCTCATTGGATGGGTCGTACAGACCTTGCGATTGCATAAAGATTCTCCCTACCCGACGAAATTGACCGCTTAGGATAGAGCAGCACAAAACTGTTGGCAACATCTTTAAATAGGGTCAGAGTCAATTAAATTTTAATGTTTCTTCCTATTTTTTTAAATGGGGACAGAGTCATTCTGCGATCTGCGCACTGGTAGTCCAGCAAGCACGACTCCGGTCAAGACTCTTGCACGGATTCGGCAATGCGAACAGGCTTGGGCGGCCGCCCGCGGCGCGCCGGTCCCACCCGGCGCTGGACGGTTTTTTCCAGTGTTGCGCGAAACTGATTCGAGCCGAGCGCCCATCCCTTTAACGTGGAATCCGTCAGGGTCGTCACTTCTTCCGAACTCAGCCCTTGCTGCACCAGTTCCCGATAAGCGATTTCGCGTTCGAAAGGCGTGTTGCCTAGCGACCAGTACAACGCATGGTCACTGATCAGCGGGTTGGCCCGGGTTCCAACATGATGGTTATAACTTGACCAGGGGAAATCGGCCGGGTCCGCCACGAGTGCTGCGCGCACCGGGTTGAGCTCGATGTAGCGGCAACATGTCATCAGATAGCGCTCGGAGTCAATCACGGTGGCCTTGAAACGTCCCTGATACAACGTGCCGACGCGCTCGTACTTACGATTGAAATACGGCACGTAATGCCGCCCTACCCATTGCATCATGCGACTCAAACCGTCTTTATCGGCCGGCGAGGCGAGCAGATGCAAGTGATTTGGCATCAGCACGTAAGCATGGATGGCGACCTTGAACTGGCGGGCGGCATCGGCCAGCCACGCCAGAAAAATCCGGCGATCATCATCATCGCAAAAAATCACTCGCCGATCGTTACCGCGCTGAATGATGTGGTGCGGCTGGTCGGGAACGACGAGACGGGGAAGTCGGGCCATGGCAAAAAGGAAAAGTGATCGGAGACTTGATTTTAAGGGCATTCGAGCAAATTAATTCAACTCTGACCCTAATTAACAGCGAGCCAGACACAGATTAAATTGACTCTGACCCCATTTTTAAAATTGACTCTGACCCCATTTCCGCATTTTCGCGGTGCGACGTCGCTCAGGCTTGCCATTCATGCTGTAGCAAGGAATAGCAATTGAGATCATGGAACTGGCCAGCCCAGCGCGCTTGCTGCCGATGCACGCCTTCGTAGCAGAATCCAAGCCGGGTCAGCAAGCCGATCGAGGCGGCATTGTCGGCATGGCTTTCGGCCTGGATCCGATGCAGGTCCATGTGGGAGAACCCGTAATCGAGGATGGCGCTTACCGCTTCACGCATGTAACCGTGGCGCTGCGTTGCCGCCGACAATTCGAAACCCAGCATGCAGTTATGCCAGCTTTTGTTCCAGCGAAATAGCCCGCTGGTACCGATCAATGTGTCGTCTTCGTTGCGGACGATGCCCCAGCGCACACCTGTGCCAGCCAGAAACCAGCCGGCAAACATGGCTGCCATCTGATTGGCCTGGCTGCGCTCGGTCAGCGCATCGATGCCGAACCAGCGCATCGTCTTGGCGTCGGAGTGAATCAGGAACAAGGCATCCGCATCGGCCGGTACGATCTCGCGCAAGGTCAGGCGCTCTGTCTGCAGGATGGGGAAAACGGGCGGCATGAGACGGGACCTGTCTTTCGGATGTCGGAAGTTCACGATAGCGCAATCAGTGTGGCCGATCAATGCCAGGGCTATTTGCGATTCCAGTTCGGATCAGCTGGACGCTGCGGCTGCAGTGCGCTGACCAGCAAGGCCCGCAATTCATTCATTGGTACCACCTCGGCAGCCTCGACTTTCGAGGGGGTGACGCTGATGTCCCAGTCGCCATACAGAAAGCCGATCGGCGAACGATTGACGGTCAGCGGCATAACGACGAAGCTGCGGGTGGTCGGCAGTGCATCTTTCCACCAGCGCGGCAACTTGTTGATGAAAGCCGGGTCGCGCGCATTTTCGACAAAAATCATTTTGTCGTTCGCCAGCGCAGCGTGAAATACATCCGGCTGGTACGCATCCTCAAAAGTTAGCCGCGCTGCAATGTCCTGTAATTTGCCGCCAAGACACATACGAGCTTGATAACGACCTTCTTTCGGGATCCGCTGAAATAGCGCACCGTGACTGAAGCCGAGACTCTTGAACAGAACTTCCAGCGCGACAATCATCAATTGCGCATTGGACGACGTCAGACTCAGTTCGCGAAGATCGGCAACACCACGCGTCAGTAACTGCGCTGCATCAAATGGCTTGCCTGTCGCCGCGACCGCAGCGATAACCGGGACCGAACTGATACCACGCTGCGCTCGGCTCGTGATCGCTCCCTCCTCATGCGACGCACTCCGGGCAGCTTCTACAGCGATCAGCAACTGACTCGCATCGATACCAAGCATACCGGCGTAGCCATCAGTAATTCTGGCCAGCGCTGCGGCTAACTCTGCACTGTCCGGCGCTTCTGCAAACAGGATGTCGGCACAGGAAAGTGACATCGTTGCTACAGCGGCGAGCCAGCCGTTATGATCCAGCGGCTCATCAAGCGTGCTCGGGTGCAAGTCTTTCAACGTATCAACCAGCGTATTCGGCAAACCCCACTGCAAGGCTACGATACGGCCGACCTGGTCAAGACCTAGCCCCAACACACGACGCGCACGATGGTCTTGCTGACGCTCTTTTGGCACGTCGCTGACGTCATTTTCAGCGAGGATCTGTTGCCACATTTCGGGCAGATAGAACGCCACCATCATCCTGCCCAATGCGTGCAGCATGGCGCAAACCACCGCCTCTTCGGCGTCACGGGTGCTGGCACCAGCGGCGACCTGCCGCCCGATATGGCCGGACAGGATGGCTTTTTCCATTTCGCCGCGGGCCAATGCCGAATCGGCGGAGGCGACCGACAAACCGTCAATGAGCTTGACACCCAGCGCCAGATGTCCAAT
>CAILRJ010000028.1 GCA_903836575.1 uncultured Burkholderiales bacterium | reverse complement strand
TTGATTTCGGTGGTCGATGCCAGCGGCGCGGCGAGGTCGGGTTCCTTGCCATTGCGCAGCGAGCGCACCGCCAGGTTGAGCATGTCGGAATACATCTGGAAACCGATCTCGGTCATGTCACCCGACTGGTTGTCGCCGAGGACTTCGCCGGCACCACGGATTTCGAGGTCATGCATGGCGAGGTAAAAGCCGCTGCCGAGTTCTTCCATCTGCTGGATCGCGTCGAGCCGACGCTGTGCCAGTTTGGTCAGGCCGGCCACGTCATGGACCAGCAAATACGCGTACGCCTGATGATGCGAGCGACCGACCCGGCCGCGCAATTGATGCAGCTGCGCCAGACCGAACTTGTCGGCCCTGTGCATGATGATGGTGTTGGCGGTCGGGACGTCGATGCCGGTCTCGATGATGGTGGTGCAGAGCAGGATGTTGAAGCGCTGCGCCACAAAATCACGCATGACTTTTTCGAGTTCGCGCTCGTGCATCTGGCCGTGGGCAACACCGATGCGCGCTTCCGGTAACAGCGTTTCGAGCATCGCCTTGCGGTTCTCGATGGTGTCGACTTCGTTGTGCAGAAAGTACACCTGACCACCGCGCTTGAGTTCGCGCAGGCAGGCTTCGCGGATCACCGATTCGCCTTCGCTGCGCACAAAGGTCTTGATCGCCAGCCGCTTTTGCGGCGCGGTCGCGATGATTGAAAAATCACGCAAGCCTTCGAGCGCCATGCCCAGCGTGCGCGGGATTGGCGTGGCGGTCAGCGTCAGTACGTCGACTTCGGCGCGCAGGGCTTTCAGTGCTTCTTTTTGCCGCACGCCAAAGCGGTGTTCTTCATCGATGATGACCAGACCCAACCGGTCAAAATGGACATCGCTCGACAGCAGTTTGTGGGTGCCGATGACGATGTCGAGCGTGCCGTCGGCCATGCCTTTCATCGCGGTGTTGATTTCCTTGCCGGTCCGGAAACGCGACAGCTCGGCAATTTTCACCGGCCAATCGGCAAACCGGTCGGCGAAGGTCTGCGCATGCTGTTCGGCCAGCAGTGTGGTCGGCGCGAGGATGGCAACCTGCTTGCCGCCGAGGACCGCGACAAAGGTCGCCCGCAACGCCACTTCGGTCTTGCCGAAACCGACGTCGCCGCAAATTAGCCGGTCCATTGGTTTGCCGCTGGTCATGTCACCGATGACGGCGTTGATCGCAGCGGCCTGGTCGACGGTTTCCTCGAAGCCGAAGCTCTCGGAAAACGCCGCGTAATCATGGGCTGAAAATTCGAACGCATGGCCCTTGCGCAACGCGCGACGGGCGTACAGGTTCAGCAGTTCGGCGGCGGTGTCACGGATTTGCTGGGCGGCGCGGCGCTTGGCTTTTTCCCACTGGCCGGAACCGAGCGAGTGCAGCGGCGCGTCTTCGGGCGACGCGCCCGAATAGCGCGAAATCACATGCAGCTGCGACACCGGTACATACAGCTTGGCTTCTTTTGCATAGTCGAGGTAGAGGAACTCGGTCTCGCCTTCGCCCAGGTCCATGCTGACCAGTCCCATGTAGCGACCGATGCCGTGGTTGCTGTGCACGACCGGGTCGCCGATTTTGAGTTCGGACAGATCGCGCACCATCGACTCGACCTGCGTCGCGGCTTCCTGTTTTTTGTGGCCGGCGCGGCGACCCGTGCCAGCGAACAGTTCGGTTTCGGTAATGAAGACCAGGTCGCCGAGCGCTTCGCCCAGTTCGAAACCGGCATGCATCGGTGCCACGCCCAGCATCAGTCTGGCCGAGCCGTTGACGAAGCCGGTATAGCCTTCGCATGGCGTCAGTTCGAGCTGGTATTCATTGAAATACTGTTGCAGCGTTTCGCGCCGGCCATTGGTTTCGGCGCAGATCATCACGCGCTTGGCGTTATAGCGCAAATAGCTGCGTAAGTTAATCAGCGGATCGTCACTGCGGCGGTTGACGGCAATATTGGGCAAGGCGGCCGACAGCTCGGACGGCTGATCATCGGTGCGCAAGATCCAGCGTCCGAAGGTCTTGGCACGCGTGAAAAATTCTTCATCGGTCAGGAACAGCTGGTCGGGCGGCAGGATGGGACGTTCGCGGTCCGACTTCAGGAAATTGTGGCGCGAGCGGGTATCGCTCCAGAAGCGGCCGATTGCGCCATCGATATCGCCGCTCAACGCAAACGTCGTATCTGCTGGCAGGTAATCGAACAGCGTGCGGGTGTCTTCAAAAAACAGCGGCAGGTAGTATTCGATACCGGCGGCGGCAATCCCGCTACCGATGTCCTTGTAGACCGACGAGCGCGACGGATCGCCTTCGAAGACTTCGCGCCAGCGGCTGCGAAACGCGGTGCGGGCGAGGTCGTCCATCGGGAATTCGCGACCCGGCAACAGGCGCACTTCGCGCACCGGATACAACGAGCGCTGGGTGTCGGCATCAAAGGTGCGGATGGTGTCGATGGTGTCGCCGAACAGGTCAATCCGGTACGGCAGTGCCGAACCCATCGGGAACAGGTCGATCAGCCCGCCGCGTACCGAGTATTCACCGGGCGACATCACTTGCGATACCGGGGTGTAACCGGCCAGGCTCAACTGGGTTTTCAGCCGGACTTCGTCGAGCACTTCGCCCTGCTTGAAAAAGAAGGTGTACGCCGCCAGAAACGACGGTGGTGCCATCCGCACCAGTGCCGTGGTGGCCGGCACGATCAGCACATCGCACTGGCCATTTTGCATTTCGTATAGCGTGGCCAAACGCTCTGATACCAGGTCCTGATGCGGTGAAAAGGCATCGTACGGAAGCGTCTCCCAATCCGGCAGCAAGTGGCAGCGCAGCGCCGGTTCGCCTTCCTGCGCAAACCATGGAATTTCGGCCAGCAGGCGCTGCGCGTCGGCAGGATTGGCCACCACGATGGCCAGCATTTTTTTCTGGGCTTTGAGTGCCGACCCTGCTTGCGCCAGAACGCACGCATCGGCGGAACCGTGCAGGCCGGGCAGGGCATAGCGGTGACCCGGTTTCGGAAGGGATTGAATCAGCTGGAATGACATCGGCGAGGGTGTATTTATGGCCGGCAAATGGCGCTCCGGCTTTGAATTGACACTAAAAAAGTAAGCTGCGATTATAGACGAAGCGTTTCCGAACCGTCCGATGCATCCGATCTGGCGGCGATCCATTCCACCAGCGAGCAGCTATCATCCCAATCCGCATCCTGTCGTTCATTTTGTGTGCCACTCCGGCGCGTCCGGCATGACGCCGCCGCGCCGCTTCGCGCTGATTCCCGCCGCCGGTGTCGGGGCCCGCATGGGCGGGGCGCAGCCCAAACAATACCTGCTACTCGGTGCCTTGCCGATGTTGCGTCATGTGCTCGATACCTTTGCCGGCGCGAGCGTCATCGCGCACACCTATCTGGTAGTCAGTGCGCAGGACGGGTACATCGACAGCCTGCTGGCCGATGCGCCGCATTTGCAAGATCGGGTCACGGTGTTGCGGGTTGGCGGCGCGACCCGCCAGCAATCGGTGCTCAATGGCTTGCGCGCCGTGCAGGCCGACGCCGATGACTGGATTCTGGTGCATGATGCGGCCCGACCCGGGCTGACCGTCGCGCTGATCGATCAGCTCATTGCTGCCGTGGGCAGTGATCCGGTCGGCGGTCTGCTGGCCTTGCCGGTTGCTGATACGCTCAAGCGCAGCGACGGCGAGCGGGTCAGGCAGACGGTGGCGCGGGCCGGTTTGTGGGCCGCGCAGACACCGCAGATGTTTCGCCACGGCTTGCTGACCACCGCACTGGAACAGGCACACGAAGTGACCGATGAAGCCAGCGCGATCGAAGCGCTCGGTCTGCAACCACTGCTGGTGCCAGGCAGTACCCGCAATTTCAAGGTGACGCTGCCCGATGACGGCGCGCTTGCCACACTCATTTTGAAGGAAACACCATGAACACCGCTCCTCCGTTTCGCATTGGCCAGGGTTACGACTGCCATCAACTGGTCGCCGGCCGGGACCTCATTGTCGGTGGCGTGCTGATCCCGCACCCGACCGGACTGATGGGGCATTCCGATGCCGACGTGTTACTGCATGCGATCACCGATGCATTGATTGGCGCGGCAGCACTGGGCGACATCGGCAAGCATTTTCCCGATACCGATAAAACTTTTGCCGGTGCCAATTCGCTGGCCTTGCTGCGTGAAATTGCGCTGCGCGTGCATCAGTCCGGTTATCTGGTCGGTAATGTCGACGCCACCATCATCGCGCAGGCGCCGAAGATGGCACCGCATATTGCGCTGATGGTGACCAATATTGCCGATGCCATCGGCATCCCGGTCGGACGCGTCAACGTGAAAGCAAAGACCAACGAGCGCATGGGATTTCTGGGGCGTGAAGAAGGGATGGCAGCAGAAGCGGTGGTGCTGATTTATCACCGGTAGGGGCGCACGCTGCGAGCTTGCTTTTCGCTGCTGCGGCAAGGATGAATTCCTGATTAAAAATCCGGATTCATCCTTTTTTACGAATTGCTTTTTGGCTTGCAATAAAAAAAAGACCCGCTCGCAAGTGCGAGCGGGTCTTTCGGGAAAAACTAGCCGGAGCCGTTTTTTACTGCAGGATTAAGCCAGATCGAAACGATCCAGGTTCATCACTTTGGTCCATGCCGCGATGAAGTCATGGACAAACTGTTCGTCTGCATCGCTGCTGCCATAGACTTCAGCAATAGCCCGCAACTGCGAGTTCGAACCCACGACCAGATCAACGACAGAACCAGTCCACTTGATGTCACCGGTGGCGGCATCACGACCTTCCATCTGGCCTTCTGTGGCCGTTTTCTGCCACACGGTTTTCATGTCGAGCAGATTGACGAAGTAGTGATTGTTCAGGGTGCCCGGCTGTGCCGTAAATACACCATGCTTGGTGCCACCAAAGTTGGTGTCAAGGGTGCGCATTCCGCCGAGCAGAACCGTCATTTCCGGACCGGTCAAGGTCAACAGCTGGGCGCGGTCGATCAGCAACTCTGCTGCCGTCCTTGAGCTGTGGTCAGCCAGATAATTGCGGAATCCATCAGCGGTTGGCTCCAGTGCAGCGAACGACTCGACATCGGTCTGTTCTTGCGAGGCATCGGTGCGGCCTGGCATGAACGGAACGGTGACGTGATGACCGCCTTTATGGGCTGCTGCTTCAACCGCAGCGGATCCGGCCAACACGATCAAGTCCGCCATCGAGATTTTTTTGCCGCCGGATTGCGCGCCATTGAAATCTTTCTGGATGGTCTCGAGTGCTTTCAGGACCGTGGCCAGTTGGGCTGGCTCATTGGCTTCCCAATCCTTTTGCGGTGCCAGACGAATACGGCCGCCGTTGGCGCCACCGCGCTTGTCGCTGCCGCGGAAAGATGCTGCCGAGGCCCATGCCGTGCTAATCAATTGCGCTGCTGGCACACCGGAGGCGAGTACCGACGCTTTCAAGGAGGCGATATCTTTGTCGTCGACCAATGGATGGTCAACGGCAGGAACGACGTCTTGCCAGATTTCGGTTTGGGCCGGAACCATCGAACCGAGATAGCGTGACAACGGACCCATGTCGCGATGCATCAGTTTGTACCAGGCCTTGGCATAGACTTCAGCGAATTCTTGCGGATTCTGGTGAAAGTGCCGCGAGATTTTTTCGTAGGCCGGATCGGCGCGCAGGGCGATGTCGGTCGTTGCCATCATTGGTGCATGGCGGATTGATGGATCATGCGCGTCCGGTACGGTACCAGCGCCGCCACCATTGACTGGTGTCCATTGCTGGGCACCGCCCGGGCTCCGCGTCAATTCCCATTCATAACCGAACAGGGTGTCGAAGTAGCTGTTATCCCAGGTAATCGGAGTTGGTGTCCATGCGCCTTCCAGACCACTGGAAATCGTGTGTACGCCTTTGCCGGTACCGAAGGAATTTTTCCAGCCCAGACCCTGCTCTTCGATCGGAGCGCCTTCTGGTGCAGGACCGACGTATTTCTCAGGATCAGCAGCGCCGTGGACCTTGCCGAAGGTATGACCACCAGCGCACAGGGCAACGGTTTCTACGTCATTCATCGCCATGCGCAAGAAAGTTTCGCGGATGTCGTGTGCCGACAGCAGTGGGTCGGGATTGCCATCCGGGCCTTCTGGATTGACATAGATCAAACCCATTTGGACTGCGCCCAGCGGTTGTTCAAGGACGCGATCTTCACTGTAGCGCTTGTTGTCCAGCCAGACGGTTTCCGGACCCCAGTAAATATCTTCTTGCGGTTCCCAGACGTCGGCGCGGCCACCAGCAAAGCCGACCATTTTCAAGCCCATCGATTCCATCGCGACGGTGCCGGTCAGTACGATCAAGTCAGCCCATGAAATTTTGCGGCCGTATTTTTGCTTGATCGGCAACAGTAGGCGACGTGCCTTGTCCAGGTTGGCGTTGTCAGGCCAGCTGTTGATTGGTGCAAAACGCTGGGTACCGTATCCAGCGCCGCCGCGACCGTCGGCAATCCGGTAGGTGCCGGCTGAGTGCCATGCCATACGAATGAAAAAAGGACCGTAGTGACCATAGTCAGCCGGCCAGAATTCCTGGGAGTCGGTCATCAGTGCCGTGACATCCTTGACCAGGGCTTCCAGGTCGAGGCTTTTGAATTCTTCGGCGTAGTTGAAATCCTTACCCATCGGGTTGGTCAACGATGAATTTTGTTGAAGGATTTTCAGGTTCAGCTGATTTGGCCACCAGTCAGCATTGGTACGACCTGCGTTGACGGTAGCTTGCGGTGCTCCGCTCAAAAACGGACATTTTGTTTCGTTTGACAAGGTGTTCTCCTGTGAATGTTTGGTAATTCCAGCGATGATCAGTATAGATTTTCGTTAAAGATTGTCCTACGAAATATTCTTAATGAGCTTGATAGCCCATCCAGATGCTGATGCAAGCCACTGGACTTGTCGATGCAATCCTTGGTTGCTCAATAAAGACTACTTGACGCCATTGACTGCACATTGCAAGCCCGGAGACTACCTTGATTGGAGGCGATCTGTTTTATGTGGGAAGATGCACGTCCAATTCAGGAGCGACACCATTGAGTATTCTTAAAAAATTGCCGTTCGAGTGGCTGGTTGGCATCCGTTACACCCGCGCTGGACGGCGTAGCGGTCGTAACAGTTTTATTTCATTCATCTCGCTGATCTCGATGGCGGGCATCGCGCTGGGCGTGGCGGCGCTGATTGTCGTGCTGTCGGTGATGAACGGTTTCCAGAAAGAAGTGCGCGACCGCATGCTGTCGGTGCTGCCGCACATCGAAGTATTCGATCCCGTCAATGGCTTGTCCGATTGGCGGGCAACGGCCAAGGAAGCCTTTCTGGACAAGGAAGTCAAAGGGGCCGCACCGTATGTTGCTGGTCAGGCCATGATGACGCGCGACGGCGTCCTGCGTGGCGTGATCGTGCGCGGCGTGCTGCCAAGCGAGGAATCGAATGTGTCCGAGGTTGCTGCGCAAGTGCGGCAAGGCAAATTTAGCGACTTGCGCTCCGGCGAATTCAATATCGTGCTGGGTGGTGAACTGGCGCGCGCGCTATCAGCCGGCATTGGCGATCGCGTCACATTGGTGTCGCCCGAAGGACAGGTCACGCCGGCCGGTGTGGTGCCGCGTTACAAGGCCTTTACCGTGGTCGGGATTTTTGAAGCCGGTCACTATGAATATGATTCGACGCTGGCCTTCATGCATATCGACGATGCCGAAAAAATGTTCCGGCTCAAGGAACCCACTGGCGTGCGACTGCGGATTGCCGACATGCAGCAGGCACCGCTGGTCGCGCGCGACCTGTCGCGCATCCTGACCGGCAACGTGCTTATCAGCGACTGGTCGAAACAGAACAAGACCTGGTTCGCTGCCGTACAAACCGAAAAACGCATGATGTTCATCATCCTCACATTGATCATTGCGGTCGCGGCGTTTAACTTGGTGTCGACGCTGGTGATGACCGTCACCGACAAACAGGCCGACATCGCGATCCTGCGTACACTGGGTGCGTCACCGCGCTCGATCATGAAAATTTTCATGATTCAGGGTGCGCTGGTGGGCTTGATCGGCACCGCCATCGGCGTCAGTGCCGGCGTGCTGATTGCCCTCAATGTCGACGTCATCGTGCCGTTCATTGAACACCTGCTTGGCGTGCAATTTTTGCCGCGCGATATTTATCTGATCAGTGCCTTGCCGTCCGATTTGCGCTGGCCGGATGTCGGCACCATTGGCGCAGTCGCCGTGGTGCTGGCGTTCCTGGCCACGCTGTATCCGAGCTGGTGGGCGGCCCGTGTCAAACCTGCCGAGGCCTTGCGCTATGAGTAACAACGTTATTAGTAACACCGTCCTGTCCTGTGCCGGTCTCGGTAAGACCTTCACGCAAGGAAAATATTCCGTCAAGGTACTGGGTGGCATCGACTTCCAGGTGCAAACAGGCGAGCGCGTGGCCATCGTCGGTGCTTCCGGTTCGGGCAAATCGACACTGCTGCATTTGCTCGGCGGGCTCGATACGCCGAGTACCGGCAGCGTCACTTTGCAAGGCCGCGACTTTGCCAGCATGGCCGAAAAAGAGCGTGGAGACGTGCGCAATCACTCGCTCGGTTTCGTCTACCAGTTCCATCACTTGTTGCCTGAATTTTCAGCACTCGATAATGTCGCAATGCCGCTGATGATCCGTCGCGTCGACCGCGCCACCGCGCAGGAAGCTGCCCGTAAAGTGCTGTCCCGCGTCGGTCTGGCCGAGCGCGTCACGCATGTGCCCGGCGAATTGTCCGGCGGTGAACGCCAGCGTGTCGCGCTGGCGCGGGCGCTGGTGACGCAACCGGCCTGCGTACTGGCCGACGAGCCGACCGGCAACCTCGATCGCGCCACCGCGCACCAGACCTTCGACCTGATGCTGGAATTGTCGCGCACGCTGGGCACCTCGTTTGTCATCGTCACGCACGATGTCGAACTGGCGCGCCATTGTGATCGCATCCTGCGCCTGTCCGAGCGCGGGCTGGAACCCTACGTCGAATAGCGGAGTGCGCCGATGTGGATCGATACCCATTGCCATCTGGATGCCGCCGAATTTTCCGGTGAACACGAGGCAGTGGCCGCCGAGGCACACCAGCTAGGCGTCTCCCGCATCGTCATTCCGGCCATCGGTCGCGCCAATTTCGGCACGGTTGCCGCGCTGTCCGCGGCCTGTCCGAACGGGTCTTATGCACTCGGCATTCATCCGATGTTTGTGCCGCAAGCCGACGAAGCCGATCTGTTGCTGTTGCGCGCAGCTATTCCTGCCGCCTTGCTGGATGCGCGGTTCCTTGCCATCGGCGAAATCGGTCTGGACTTTTTTATTCCTGCACTGACTGTGTCGCCGCTACGCGAAAAGCAGGAACACTTCTATATCGAACAATTGAAAATCGCGCGCGACTTCGACTTGCCGGTGCTGCTGCATGTGCGGCGCTCGCAAGACCTGCTGCTCAAGCACTTGCGTCGCATCCGCGTGCGCGGCGGTTGCGCGCATGCTTTCAACGGTAGCTTTCAGCAGGCACTGCAATTCATCGACCTCGGTTTCAAGCTGGGACTGGGTGGTGCGATGACTTTCACGCGTGCCTTGCAGATTCGCCGGCTCGCTGCCGAACTGCCGCTCTCGGCACTGGTGCTCGAAACTGACGCGCCCGACCTGTCGCCGGCATGGCTGCATCCGGCGCGTAATAGTCCGGCGCAAATTCCGCAGATCGGTGCAGCACTGGCCGGTTTGCGCGAGGTATCGGTCGAGGCCATCGCGGCCGCCACGACCGCCAACGCACTGGTCGCCTTACCGCGACTGGCGGCACTTTACTGACGTCGCATGCGGTCGGCGCTGCTCGGGTTTTCTGCGGGAGTCGGAATCGTGCAATTGCAGCCGGCGCTGTTGCCGATGACGTGGGCCGCGGGTTTGCTGTTGATGGCCGTGTTGCTACTCGTTGTGCTCAATCGGATAAACCTGACGCAGATTCGCCTGCCATTGGTAGCGTGCGTTGCGGCCATGCTCGGCTTTGCGTGGGCCACGCTGTTCGCGCAGAGCTACCTGCAGCACTCCTTGCCTGCATCACTCGAAGGCCGCGACATCACCCTCATTGGCACCATTGATAGTTTGCCGGCCAGCGTCGAACAGGGCGTGCGTTTCAATTTTCTGGTCGAGCAGGTGTTGCCGCTCGATGGTGTCACGCCGATCTTGCCGCGCCGTCTGGCACTGGCCTGGTCGTCCGGATTTTTTGGCCAGACCACGCAAGTCGTCGGTGACGTACAACCGGGCGAGCGCTGGCAATTGACGGTGCGCCTGACGCGTCCACATGGCAATGCCAATCCCTATGGCTTTGATTACGAAGCCTGGCTGCTTGAACAGAATCTGCGCGCTACCGGTTATGTCCGCCCCGATGCCGATGCGGCACTCAAGAACGTCCGGCTGGCAGCATTTGTACTCGGCCCCGGCAATCTGGTCGAACGCAGCCGTGGTTGGTTGCGCGACCGCATTCTCGCGGCCCTGCCAGAAAAACGCTACGCCGGCGTGCTCGTTGCGCTGGTCGTTGGTGACCAGCGCGGTGTCGCGCAATCGGACTGGAACATCTTCACACGCACCGGTATCGGCCACCTGATTTCGATCTCCGGCTTGCACATCACAATGGTCGCCGGCCTGTTTGCCGCGCTCGGACAGGCCTTGTGGCGACGGTCTTTTTTTACTGCCGCCGCTTTGCCGTTGCGGCTACCCGCGCAAAAATTTGCGGTACTGGTTGGTGTTGCAGTGGCATTTTTGTATGTGCTGCTGGCCGGTTTCGGGGTGCCGGCGCAGCGTACTTTGTACATGCTCTCTGTAGTCGCGCTGGCGCTCTGGTGCGGGCGGCTCACGCGCATCTCTTCGGTACTGTGCATTGCGTTGGCAGTGGTGTTACTGCTTGATCCGTGGGCCGTACTGGCGCCCGGATTCTGGCTTTCGTTTGGGGCGGTGGCGATCATCCTGTATGCATCGGTGGGGCGCTTGCCGCCAGCGCCGGCTACCTCACGCTGGCAGCGCTGGCGGGCGGCCCTGATACCGGCGACGCAAACCCAATATGTCGTCTCGATCGGCATGGTGCCGCTGACCTTGCTGCTGTTCGGGCAGGTGTCGCTGATCAGTCCGCTCGCCAATGCGGTCGCTATCCCGTTGATCAGTTTCGTCGTCACGCCGCTGGCCTTGCTGGGCAGTGTCGCACCGTTGCCGTTCAATGGCTGGTTGCTGTGGTCGGGTCATGCCTGCATCGCGCTGCTGGCACAAGCACTGACCTGGTTGAGCGGCTTGTCGTGGGCAGTCTGGTCGGCACCGGTGCCGTCGTGGTGGGTATTTTGCGCGGCCGCCATCGGTACGTTATGGTGGCTGGCACCGCGCGGCTGGCCGTTACGCTGGGCCGGTGTGGCGGGTTGGTTACCGTTGCTGACGACGCTGCCAACCCACCCGCAGAGCGGTCAATTCGATGTCATTGCCTTCGACGTCGGGCAGGGCATGGCCTTGCTGGTCGAAACCGCCGGGCACCGATTGTTATACGACACCGGTCCGGCCTATGCGCCCGAAGCCGATGCGGCCAATCGCGTGCTTCTGCCGTATCTGAAGGCGCGCGGCATTGGCGCACTCGATGGCGTGATCGTCTCGCACAGCGACTCCGATCATTCCGGCGGTGCGTTGTCGCTGCTGGCCGCCTTGCCGGTCGGTTGGGTGTCGAGCTCGCTGCCGCCGGACAATCGCATCGTGCGCGCCGCGCCAACACACCGGCGTTGCCTTGCCGGTCAGCGCTGGGACTGGGATGGCGTGCACTTCGAGATGCTGCATCCGACTGCGGTCAGCTATACCAGCGATAAATGGAAACCCAATGCGCGCAGTTGCACCTTAAAAATCTCCGCTGGTGGTCAATCCATTTTGCTCCCCGGCGATATTGAAGCAACCTCCGAAATTGAACTGGTCAACCGCATTCCGGAACAACTACACAGCACCGTGCTGCTGGCGCCACATCACGGCAGCGGGACCTCATCGACCGAGGGTTTTCTCGCTGCGGTTGCGCCGTCGCTGGCATTGTTTCAGGTTGGCTACCGCAATCGCTACCATCATCCGAAGCCGGAAGTCTTTGCACGCTATGCCGAACACGGCATCGAGCGGATCCGAACAGATGACTCCGGAGCAATCACATTACAATTCGCGCGTGATTTGACTTTAAGCACCTACCGTAGCAGTCATGCGCGGTATTGGTATGACCGATAGGAATCGAAAAAACATGACCCAACCGTTGCTGCACTTTGCCCATGCCAACAGCTATCCGGCCGACACCTACCGCGCTTTTTTCCGGGCACTGGCACCGCATTACGATGTGCGTGCGCTGCCGATGCATGCACACAATCCCGACTATCCGGTGCGCGATGGCTGGGATGCATTGCGGCGCGAATTGCAGGACGAACTGCTGGAACGCTATGACCAGCCAGTGATTCTGGTCGGTCATTCGCTGGGCGGGATGCTGTGCATGATGGTGGCCAAGCAGCGGCCTGATCTGGTGCGCGCCGTGGTGCTGCTGGATTCGCCGGTGGTGGCTGGCTGGCGTGCGCTGGCGCTGCGGGTCTCGAAGCTGACCGGGCTGGACATGAAGTTTTCACCGGCGCGTTTTTCGCAGCGTCGCCGCAAGATCTGGCCGGATCTTGAAGCAGCCTATGCCCACTATGCGTCGAAAGCGATGTTCGCCGTCTGGCCCGAAGAAGTCTTGCGCGATTACATCCAGTACGGCATGCAGCCGCATGAAGACGGTGTCACGCTGCGCTTCACGCGCGAAATCGAAACCGCGGTCTATCGCGGTTTGCCGCATGACCTTGGCCCGCTGGCGCGCGGCACCTTTCCGGTACCGATCGGGTTTGTTGGCGGGCTGGATTCAGTCGAATGCCAGCAAGCCGGACTTGATGCAACACGCCGGTTGGTCGGTTCCCATTTTGCCCAAATCCCCGGCGGACACCTGTTTCCGATGGCTTCGCCGCAGGCGGCTGCCGACGCGACCCACGCGATGATTACATCCTTACTCGGAGAGACTGCATGACTCGCTCATCAACCACGTTGACGACCCTGGTCCTGTGTGCGCTGGCCGGGACTGTCCATGTCCATGCGGCCGACTTGCCTGACGTCGCGCGCCTGCGTGCCGAAGGCGCGTCCAGCGTGACGCTGGAAATCGATAACGACAGTCTGTTGCTGAACCGCGCTGACGGCTTCTACACTAGCGGTGCCCGTATCGGCCAGCGCATCGATCTGCATTCCGCTGGCCGCCTCGACAGCATCGGCTGGCGCATCGGTCAGGAAATGTACACGCCTTCGGATACGGGCCTGTCGCCGGCCCAGATCGGACCGCCCGATCATCCGTATGCAGGCTGGCTGTTCGGCGGTGTCTACCGGCAGCAAGCGCTGGCTGACGGCACGCGCTGGAAGCTCGGCATGGATCTCGGTTGCCTCGGTCCGTGCGCCGGTGGCGAGTGGACCCAGACGCACTTGCACCGGCTGATCGGCCAGCAATTGCCACAGGGTTGGGCCAAGCAAGTGCGCAATGAATTCGGCGCGGTGCTGTATGGCGAACTCGCTCCGGTACGCTGGAAGTTCGGCAGCGCAGTCGACCTGATCCCCGTCCTGCAGGCGCGCTTCGGCAATATCTTTACCGACGCCGGTGCCAGTGTGCAGTTGCGTGCCGGACGGCTCAATATGCTGCCGGATCAACCGACAATGCATGGCTTCCTGCGTGCCGAAGCGCGTGCGGTCGGGTTCAACGCGACACTGCAGGGCGGCTATTTTTCCAGCGGTAACCCGCACACGGTCGAGCCGAAACGGCTGATTGGCGAAGCCGAAATCGGCGCGGTGTGGCAGCGCTCACCTTGGAGTATCAGTGCATCGGTGGTCCGGCGTGGCAATGAAATCCGCGCCTTGCCAGACCGGATAGGCACGCAAAATTTTGTGCGCCTGTTGTTTGCGTATGCGCTGTAAGGCCTGACTGGCCAGGTTGCGTGTACCGGTTTTCAGGCAAGGATAGAGGCATCTCCCAGGTCCCGAACCCTAATGTAATTTAGCGTTAGGCGAACATCCTACTTAAAGGTAGTCTTGCATTGTTGTCTAGTTATACATTGTTTTGCTGAGAGCTCGCGTTCGACGCGATGCAACCGGATCAGCTTTGATTGACCCTTGGACAGGATGCGGCATATGGCAAAAGTAGAGATCGACCGGAGCGTCAATAAAGTTTTCATCTTTGACGAGGTTTATGCATTTCGGGCAGCTGAAGAGCAGGCCGAAAAAAACAAGATGGATGCATTCGGCATGCTGGCCAAGCTCAATCCATTTAACCGCCCCAAGGCAGAGACTGTTTTGTTGGCAAAGAAGACCCAACGCTACGAACCATTCTGGCAAGTGGCATGTCAGCGCTCGGTCGACTATTTCTGCGACGTTATTTATCCGGTGCCGATCCATAATCCGCATGCCCAGACAATTATTTGCGGAGGTACGACTTACGATGTCGCCCGTAATGGTGGAAAAGGAAAAATTGATGTTGCCGTCAGAGAAAAATGTTTTCGGAAAATTGACTATGCCGGATTCATTGACGGACTGAACCGCGAAACGCGTGAAATCAAGCCATCGACATTCGAATCGTATGTCAATAAATACAAGACGCAAGATGTTCAGGACATGCCAAATCCGGATGCTCTTGCGCCACAACTGGCGATGGCTGCGGTGATTCAGCTTGCTTCGGCCAAGCTCAACAGTGAAGCAATCAATGCCCATGAGATCGTTACTGATTTGCTGAATTTCGAAAAACTCTATCTTTATTTCAGGCCGGTGTTCGCCTTCGAATACACCTGGTCGACGACGGGAAAATCGGGGGTCATTGAAGTCGATGGGCTGACCGGTGAAGTGATCGAAAACGGCCAGTGGTTCAAGGATAAGGCCGCCCAGGTTTTGACCCGCGATATGTTGTTCATGGCGAGTGCCGAAGTGGTCGGCCATATCGTCCCGGGGGGTGGCTTTGTTGTGAAGGTCATCGATAAAATGACTCAGCCGATCAAGGCTGACCGCTAATCGGAACGCAGTCAAACCGCAAGCAGGCAAGGCGGTTGGCGACGGGCAGGAGCACGTGAGAACAAAGCCGGTTGATGGCAATCCTGATTTTTAACGACCCGATTCTGTAAAATTCACCGTTCAATTAACCGGGCACCGCATTGGCGTGCGGTATAATTCCGATTTCCCGCACGTGCCGTTCGGCACTATCTGCAATGACCAAATTTGTATTCGTAACCGGTGGCGTCGTCTCATCCCTTGGTAAAGGGATTGCAGCAGCCTCTCTCGCAGCGATTCTCGAATCGCGCGGCCTCAAAGTCACCATGCTCAAGCTTGATCCCTACATCAATGTCGACCCCGGCACGATGAGCCCGTTCCAGCATGGCGAAGTGTTTGTCACCGATGACGGCGCTGAAACCGATCTTGACCTTGGTCACTACGAGCGCTTCATTACCACCCGGATGCGCAAGGTCAACAACTTCACGACCGGCCAGATCTATGAATCGGTCATCCGCAAGGAACGCCGTGGCGAATATCTCGGCAAGACCGTGCAGG
>CAILRJ010000027.1 GCA_903836575.1 uncultured Burkholderiales bacterium | reverse complement strand
GGCAATGCGCGGCTTCAACGATAACGTTTTAATGCGAAGGGTCATGTTCTGAATTCGGGGTTGCATCTGTAACGACGTGAATGGATGCGTCGATCAAAACAGCTTCCGGATACCGACGGTCGGGTCGTAGCAGGAAAAGTGATGGCGAAGCAGGAGGGGCCGGATTATAACAAACATGTGACGTGTCCAGCCAACCGTCGAATCTGACTGGTCTGTCTGCCCTGCCGGACCGCGCCGCAGTAACGGCGTGGCGGGTTATCATCCGCCTCATGGATATTAGCTACCCCTCAGAGACCGACCTGCTGCGCGCCGAGATTGCCGCCGCCGCCGCGCGCATGATTGCCGAAGACGGTGCTGATTTCGGCACCGCCAAACGCAAGGCCGTCAAGCAACTGCTCGGCAACAGCAAGCCGCGCGGCGACGTACTGCCCGACAATGCCGAAATCGAAGCGGAAGTGCGCCTTTATAACGCACTGTTTTTTGGTGACACCCAGCCCGCCCGCCTGCTGCATCTGCGCGCACTGGCCATCACGCTGATGACCGAACTGGCGCAGTTTTCACCCTACCTGGTCGGCGCCGTGCTCAATGGCACGGCAGGCAACCATTCCGACATCCACCTGCACCTGTTCGCAGAAAGTCCCAAGGACGTCGAAATCTATCTGCTCAATAAAGACGTGCAGTTCGAGGTTTCGGAAGGGGCGCGCCAGCGGCCAGGTGGCGACCCGCTCGAAATCGTCAGTTTCATGTGGCGCAACGAAGGCGTGCACCTGTCGCTGCATGCAATCGATGATCTGCGCGGCAACCACGGCAAGATCGAGCGGGCCGACCTGCCCGCCGTCCGACAACTGATGAAAAGTGAGCAAGCATGAAACGATCGACGAGTGGACTGATCCTGGCAGGCGTGCTGTTTGCCGGCGCGGGCGCCTGGTTTGGCTGGCACCGGATGGCACCGGCCGCACCGCAAACGGCGGCCGTCGCCAATCTGTTTGGCATGACCCTGGCCGACCTGAAAGAACAGCCGCAGCCGCTGGCGCAATGGAAAGGCAAGCCCCTGCTGGTCAATTTCTGGGCGACCTGGTGCGCTCCCTGCGTCGAAGAAATGCCGGAGCTGTCAGCCCTGCATACCGAACTGGCCGGTAAATCCGTCCATGTCATCGGCATCGGCATCGATTCGCCGTCCAGCCTGCGCGAGTTTGCACTCAAATTGCCGGTCAGTTATCCACTCTATGTCGGCGGCATGGGCGGCAGCGAACTGACACGCCAGTTCGGTAATCAGGCCGGCGGGCTGCCTTTTTCGGTACTCATTAGTGGTGACGGGCAGGTTCGCAAGACCTATCTGGGTAGGCTGAACATGCAGGAAGTCAGACGGGATATTGCCGGGATGTAAGCAGTTCGCGCGGGTTTTCCTTGCCACCTGTAGTCATTACACGGCAAAATGCGGCGATCGTCGTCAAACAGAGTGACTCATACCGATGGCTAATAAACTGCTTCTGCGCAATAAAGTGTGCCCGAGCTGGCATCATTTGATGATCGGGGCACCGCTGTGATCCCTGTCAACGCGCAGCACAGGACGGCAATCGGAGTGCTCTGTCAGCTCTGGCGTATGGCGTGGTCGCCCGGTGCGACGCGCGCTTTCCGAACCCATTTTTAGTCCATTATTTGCCGGTTAACCTGTTTCTGTTCCGGCTCCCATCTATTTGCATCACGATAAACAGTCCAAGGGGTTCACCATGGACTTACGAAAACTTAAAACACTGATCGACCTGGTTGCCGAGTCAGACATCGCCGAACTCGAAGTCACCGAAGGCGAAAGCAAAGTCCGCATCGTCAAAACGCCTGCAGCACAAGGCCAGATGATGATGATGCAACCGCAACAGGTCATGGCACCAGCTGCGGCGGCTCCAGTCGCCGCGCCGGTCGCTGCGGCCGACGAAGAACCGGTTGGCCATATCGTCAAGTCGCCGATGGTCGGCACGTTCTACCGCTCGTCGGCTCCCGGCACCGCGGCGTATGTCGAAATTGGCGCCAATGTCAAGGAAGGCGACACGCTGTGTATCATCGAAGCGATGAAACTGCTCAATGAAATCGATGCCGATGCGACTGGCGTGATTACCCATATCCTGGTCGAAAACGGCCAGCCGGTCGAATTCGGCCAACCCCTGTTCGTGATCGCCTGATTGTCTGACCGTCAGCGCCAGAGCGTGTCGCGGCTTGCCCGACATGCGTGCGTCCCATCCTTTCACGACACCGAGAACCCATAGCCGACGCCATGTTTGAAAAAATCCTTATTGCCAACCGCGGCGAAATTGCCTTGCGCATCCAGCGTGCCTGCCGCGAGATGGGCATCAAAACCGTGGTTGTGCATTCCGAAGCCGACCGCGACGCCAAGTACGTAAAACTGGCCGACGAATCGGTCTGCATCGGACCGGCGCCCTCGGCGCTGAGTTACCTGAACATGCCGGCCATCATCAGCGCCGCCGAAGTCACCGATGCCGAAGCGATCCATCCCGGCTATGGCTTTTTGTCCGAGAACGCCGATTTCGCCGAGCGGGTCGAGCAATCCGGCTTTGTCTTTATCGGCCCGCGTTCGGATTCGATCCGGCTGATGGGCGACAAGGTATCGGCCAAGCAGGCCATGATCCGCGCTGGCGTGCCATGCGTACCAGGCTCCGAAGGTGCTTTGCCGGACGATCCGAAGATCATCATCCAGACCGCCCGCAAGGTCGGCTACCCGGTCATCATCAAGGCCGCCGGTGGTGGCGGCGGACGCGGCATGCGCGTGGTGCATACCGAAGCAGCGCTGATCAATGCCGTGACAATGACCAAGACCGAAGCCGGGACTGCCTTTGGCAATCCCGAGGTCTACATGGAAAAGTACCTCGAAAATCCGCGTCACGTCGAAATCCAGATTCTTGCGGATGACTTCAAGAACGCCGTCTGGCTGGGCGAACGCGACTGCTCGATGCAGCGCCGCCACCAGAAAGTGATCGAGGAAGCGCCCGCCGTCGGCATTCCGCGCAAGATCATCGAACGCATTGGTGATCGCTGCGCCGAGGCCTGTCGCAAGATGGGTTACCGCGGTGCCGGCACGTTTGAATTTCTTTACGAAAACGGCGAATTCTATTTCATCGAAATGAATACCCGCGTGCAGGTCGAACATCCGGTCACCGAAATGATCACCGGCATCGACATCGTGCAGGAACAGATCCGCATCGCCGCCGGTGAAAAGCTGCGTTACCGCCAGCGCGATATCGAACTCAAGGGCCATGCGATCGAATGCCGCATCAATGCCGAAGATCCGTTCAAGTTCACACCGTCGCCGGGCAAGATCCTGACCTGGCACGCACCGGGCGGTCCCGGCATCCGGGTCGACTCGCATGCGTATGCCGGCTATTACGTGCCGCCGCATTACGATTCGATGGTCGGCAAGGTGATTGCCTATGGCGCCACGCGCGATCAGGCTATCAAGCGGATGCAGATTGCCTTGTCAGAAATGGTGGTTGAAGGCATCCTTACCAACATTCCATTGCATCGCGAACTGATGGTCGATGCGCGCTTCATCGAAGGCGGCACCAACATTCATTACCTGGAACAGAAACTGGCCAACAAGCCGGATTTGCCGAAGACCGCCAAGGTCACGACCGACATCAAATAAAGCGAGCCCATGAGCTGGACAGAAATCGTCATTGAAGTGGCACGCGACCAGGCCGAAAGCCTGTCCGATGCGCTGATGGAAGCCGGTGCGCTATCGGTCTCGGTCGAGGATGCCGACGAAGGCACCGCGGCCGAACAACCGCTGTTCGGCGAACCCGGCATGGAACCCAGGCAAGCCGCCTGGGAACGCAGTCGGGTCGTCGCCCTCACCGACAGCGGCACCGATGCCGCTGCGCTGATTGCTGAAGCGGTGGCCATTGCCGCACTGCCACTGAGCGCCGCCGACTTGCCATTCACGCTGCGTAGCGTTGAAGAACAGGACTGGGTCAGGCTGACCCAATCGCAATTTGCACCGATCCATATCGGTACCAATATCTGGGTCGTGCCGAGCTGGCACGATGCACCCGATCCGGACGGCCTGATCCTCGAACTGGATCCGGGCCTGGCCTTTGGCACCGGCAGTCATCCGACCACCCGGCTGTGCATGGAGTGGCTGGAAGTCCATGCGCCGGCAGACCTGTCGGTACTTGATTACGGCTGCGGTTCCGGCATTCTGGCGTTAGTTGCCAGGAAGCTGGGCGCGACCACTGTGATCGGGGTTGATATTGATCCGCAGGCCATCGAATCGGCCAACTTCAACAGCGAGCGCAACGACTGCGAAATCGATTATTTCCTGCCGGATGAATTCCATCAAGACAATGTCTTGCAGCGCTTCGACATCGTGGTCGCCAACATCCTGTCCGGTCCACTGACCATCATGGCGCCGATGCTGTGCGCCCATCTCGCCGACGAGGGTGCACTGGTGCTCTCCGGTGTGCTGGCAACGCAGGCCGACGATGTCATCGCCGCCTATGCGCCGTTCCTGTCGCTGTCGGTCTGGGCCGAACGCGAAGGCTGGGTGGCCTTGTCCGGCAAGCTGGCTGCGCCCCGCTAGCGACAATGGCACTCGCCACGCAATGTCCGCACTGCCAGACGACATTTCGTGTCGCGCACGACCAGCTCAAACTGCGTGCCGGGCTGGTCCGCTGCGGCTCTTGCAAGCAAATTTTCAACGGCATCGAACACTTGCTCAGGCCGGGCCAGATCGCCGTGCCCAAAGTAGAAGCCAGGCCGGCAACCACGCCGGACTTGCCGCTGGCGGTAGCCGTACCATCGGTAGCCGTGCCATCGGTAGCCGTGCCACCTGTACAGGAATCTGCGCCGGTAGCCGCACCGCTTTGGCCGTTTGACTCCGACGATCTCTATCCGGCCTTCGATCCGGTTGCTGCACCGGCGGTCAAACCCGACCCCGTCAGCACCGACCCGCTGCAGCGCATGACGCTGCTGCGCCTGGCCGACGATGACGACGATCAGGACGAACTGGCCGCCGCGGCGCCGCTAGCCGGTGAGCACTTCGTGGTGCCGCTCAAAGCCAAGTCACGCCAGGACGACGACAGCGCCATACCCGACGAACTGGATAAAGCCATCCTCCAGTTGCAACAACACCCCTGGCGCAGCAGCAAGATCGCCAGTTCTTCGGATAATGCCGACGACGAGCCGGCCTACGATGACATGCCGGAAGAACCGAGCTTCGTCACGCGTGGCCGCCGCCGCCGCCATCTCGACCGCAGCCGCCGGCTCTGGCTCGGTGCCATTGCCGTCTTGCTGGTGCTTGTCGCGCTCGCGCAAACCGTCTACTTGCTGCGTGACCAGATCGCGGCCCGTCTGCCATCGGCAAAGCCGCTGCTCGAACAGGCCTGCACGCTCTGGGGCTGCCGTATCGAGCTGCTGGCGCAAGCGAGCCAGGTCTCGATCGAATCAAGCGAACTGGTCACGCTCGACCCGAAAAAAAATACCTTCTCGCTGAACCTGCTGCTGCGTAACAGCAGCACTCTGCCACAGCGCTGGCCCGCCATCGAACTGACGCTGCTTGATGCCAGCAACCTGCCGGTCAGCCGTCGGGTGTTTACCGCTGCCGACTACCTGCAAAAACCGCCTGCCGGCGAGAGCGGCTTTGCCCCCGGTAGCGAACAAAGCGCCCGTATCACGTTCGAACTGCAGCAAAAAAAAGCCTCGAATTATCGCGTCTACCTGTTTTATCCCTGATTGCGCGCCTGCGCTCCACCGTTACTTTTACCGGATCACCCCATGACCTCTCTGATTTGCGGCTCGCTGGCTTACGACACCATCATGTCGTTCGAAGGACGCTTTGCCGAAGCCCTGCTGGCCGACCAGTTACACAAAATTAACGTGGCCTTTCTGGTGCCTGCCATGCGCCGCGAGTTCGGTGGCTGCGCCGGCAATATCGCTTACAACCTGCGTCTGCTCGGCGGCGACCCGCTGATCATGGCAACCGTCGGTCAGGACAGCACCCCCTATCTGGAGCGACTGGCGCTGCAAGGCATCCCGACCCGCTGCATCCGTACCATCGATGATGCCTGGACCGCGCAAGCATTCATCACCACCGATGCAGACAGCAACCAGATCACCGCTTTCCATCCGGGCGCTATGACGTTTTCGCATCTGAACAAGGTGGCACAAGCCGGTCCCATCAAGCTCGCCATCGTAGCGCCGGACGGCCGTGACGGCATGTTGCAACATGCGCGCGAATGCGTCGCGCTGGAGGTGCCGTTCGTGTTTGATCCGGGTCAAGGCCTGCCGATGTTCAGTGGTGCCGAATTGCGCGACTTCATTGCGCTGGCGACCTACGTGGCAGTCAATGATTACGAAGCCGAACTGCTGACCGGGCGCACCGGCCTGAGCCTCGCGCAAATCGCTTTGCAGGTCGAAGCACTGGTGGTGACACGCGGTGAAAACGGAGCCGAAATCCATGTCGGCGGCGAACGACTGGACATCCCTCCGGTGCCGGTCGAGACGGTCATCGATCCCACCGGCTGTGGCGATGCCTTCCGGGCCGGCATGCTGTTCGGCCTGACGCATGACCTCGACTGGCCGACAATTGGTCGCCTGTCCAGCTTGATGGGCTCGATCAAGATTGCCCATCAGGGTGGCCAGAACCATACCGTCTCGCGCGCCGACATCGAAGAGCGCTTCATGGCGGCGTTCGGTTACCGGTTCTAAGGACCGGCTTGCCCGGCCGGCCATAGCGCCTGCAGCACCTCATCGAGACTCAGTACAGTCGAGCGCACCAGCAGCAACTTGCGCTTGCTGGTGAGCCCATGCGTGACGCTGACGGCGGTGCGCGGCACATGCAGTTGCGTCGCGATAAAGCGAATCAGCGCGTCATTGGCCTTGCCTTCGATCGGCTGCGCATGCAGCTTGATTTTCAGCAGGTCATCGGCCACACCGATGACCTCGGTCTTTTTGGCATTCGCGGCGACCTGCACGGCCAACCGCACACCTTCCGCGTGCAGGCTGCACCACGGATGGGATGGCTGCGCCATCAGGCCAGTGACCCGCCTAATGTTTGCAGTAACCGCAAGGCAATCTGCAGCAGCAGCAACGCCGCCAGCGGGCTCAGGTCGATATTGCCGATCAGCGGGACGATACGTCGCAGCGGCCGCAGTAATGGCTCCGACAGTGAGGCAATGAACGGTGCCAGCGGCGCGTGCGGATTGACCCAGCTAAACACGGCACTGATGAGGATCATGCCCATGAAACCGTACAGGATCCACTGGCCGACTCGCATCAGCGTCAACACAAGTAACAACGACAAATCAAATCCGGCCACCAGTGCCACTTCGACCGCCGTCGCCGCCAGCGCGATCAGGATTGCGCCCACCAGACTGGACCAGTCGTATCCACCCAATCCCGGCAGCAAGCGACGCAGTGGCAAGACCAGCCAGTCAGTCAATTGAAAAATGAATTGCGCCACCTGATTGGGAGGCCTCACGCGGATGGCCTGCATCCAGAATCGCAGTAGCAACATGCCGGCAAGCATGCCGGCGACGGTATCGATAATCAGCGTGAAAATACTAGTCAACAAAATGCAATCTCCAAAAAAAACCCGTTGCACGACGGAGGTCGTGCGACGGGCATTGTGCCTGAAACTTGATCAAGAACGTTTTACGACGGCCGTGTCCCGGTCGGAAACGGCCAGGCAGCAGCCGGATTCAATACGGTCTTGATGGCCGGCGCGACGGCCACTGGCGCAGTACCTTTTTTAGCCGCAGCCGCTTTTTTCGGTGCGACGACCGGTGCTGCTGCAGCGGTTTTTGCTGCTGCTTTTTTAGGCACGGCAGCTGGCTTTTCGGCCGGCTTGGCAACGACTTTCGGCGCTGGTTTTGCCGCCACCTTGGCTACTGGCTTGACGGCTGCTTTCACGACCGGTTTGGCCGCGACTTTAGCAGCAGGCTTGGTAACCACCTTCGCCGCTGGTTTTGCCGCGACCTTCGCAGCTGGCTTGGCAACTACTTTCGCAGCGACCTTGGCAGCAGGCTTGGCAACCACTTTCGCAGCAACCTTGGCGACCGGTTTTTTGGCAACCACGGCTTTTGCCGGTGCCGCTTTTTTAGCCGCGGGCGTGACTGCCGCGACCGCTTTCTTGGCGACTGGCTTGGCGACGACTTTGGCTACTACCGCCGCCTTTTTCGCGACGGGTTTCACAGCAGCTTGCTTGGCGACCGGCTTGGTAGCGACAGCGACTTTCTTTGCCACTGGTTTAGCGGCAGCCTTGGCGACTACGACAGCCTTTTTGGCGACTGGCTTTGCGACGACTTTTTTAACCACTGACTTGACTGCAGCAACGGCCTTCTTGACCGCTGGCTTGGCGACGACCGCTTTTGCACCTGCCACAACTTTTTTCGCGGCGGGTTTTGCCGCTGCCTTGGCAACGACTTTTTTCACTTCAGCCTTGATGGCTGCAACGGCCTTCTTGGCCGGTTCGGTTTTCTTCACGACAGACTTCGCTGGCGCTTTCTTTGGTGCTGTTGCCATTTTGTTTCTCCTTCACGTGATGGAAAAAATCCTGTTTCGACTGAAACCCGACCGGCGCATCGCGCGATGATCAGGTCGGGTTATTCATCGGCGCAAACAGTGACTGTTTACGCTTATGAATGGGGCTTAGCCGAACTGCTGCATCTCCTCACTGATGCAGCACTTCGGCCTTCTGGCTGAAGCACTCCGCGGTACTACCTTGCTGTTACGGAGGACCGCGCCGCACGACGGGCGAGCGGAACGCAATCTTCACAGCCAAAAAAAACGCCGGCTAACTTGCCAGCGTCAGAATGTTGTACGACGTGCAGACACCATTTTTAAACAGACACGCCGCTGCAACTGGCAAGACCAGATGCAGCGGCGCAAACAGAATAGATTTCGGTCGTCTTTGGCTGTCCATTAAATTTGGTTGTCGCCTTTCCTGATGAAAGCGGGCACAGAATTTTTTTCTTTTTGACTGCCTGTGTTTCCTGTGCCGTCATGAGCCAATGTTGAAGATCTCATGGTGCTTTTTTTGATGCTTACTCAGTACCAAGTACTTATTCCCAACTCAATGCACCACCGGTCTGGTACTCGATGACGCGCGTCTCGAAGAAATTGCGTTCCTTTTTCAGATCGATCATTTCGCTCATCCATGGAAACGGATTCTCTTCGTTTTCGAACATCGGTTCCAGTCCGATTTGCTGCGCACGACGGTTAGCGATGAAGCGCAAATACCCTTTGAACATCGGTGCGTTCAACCCTAGCACACCACGCGGCATTGTATCTTCTGCGTAACGATATTCCAACTCAACTGCAGTTAAAAACAACGCTTTGATTTCGTCGCGGAATTCGGCTGTCCACAGATGCGGATTTTCCATCTTGATCGTGTTGACCAGATCAATACCGAAGTTACAGTGCATCGATTCATCACGCAAAATATATTGGTACTGCTCGGCTGCGCCGACCATTTTATTTTGCCGGCCCAGCGCCAGAATCTGCGCAAAACCGACATAGAAAAACAGCCCTTCCATCAGACACGAAAACACGATCAGCGACTTCAGCAGTTTCTGGTCATTGATGGTGGTGCCGGTAGTAAACAACGGATCGGTCAGCGCATCGATGAACGGAATCAGGAACTCGTCCTTGTCGCGAATCGATTTGACTTCGTGGTACGCGTTGAAAATCTCGGCTTCATCGAGACCGAGCGATTCGGTAATGTATTGATACGCGTGCGTATGGATTGCTTCTTCGAAGGCCTGACGCAGCAAATACTGACGGCATTCCGGCGCAGTGATGTGGCGATAGGTGCCGAGCACGATATTGTTGGCCGCCAGCGAATCGGCGGTGACAAAAAAGCCGAGATTGCGCTTGACCAGACGACGCTCGTCGTCGGTCAGGCCATTCGGACTTTTCCACAGTTCGATGTCGCGCTGCATGTTGATTTCTTGCGGCATCCAGTGGTTGGCGCAACCGGCCAGGTATTTGTCCCAGGCCCATTTGTACTTGAACGGCACCAGCTGATTGACATCGGTATTGCCATTGATGATGCGCTTGTCGGCGGCATTCATGCGGCGCGGCGGCTCAATTTGCGGGGTGTCCTGCGACACCGCTGACGGAGCTGACGCAACATCGTTGGCGCTCGACACCGACGCGGACAGCGCTGTCGGCAAAGCGACCGGGCGGGTGACAGGATTGGCTGCCGGCGTTACTTCTTCATCCCAACTCAACATAGTATTTTTCCTTTTCTGGTTCAGCTTGCTGAACGTTACCTAGCTGGATGCCGATCGCCTGACGGCGAGGATACGGCATCCCTTTCCTCAATTATTGACACGCCTCACACTCTTCAAAACCATCGTCGCCGGGACGCAGCACACAGGACGGTCCATCGACTTCGCCTGCCACGCTGCCCGCCGTGGTGTAGGCACTCAGTGCCACGCCGCTGCTGACACCGTCAGCCGAAACCGCATTGAGCGAGCCGGTTTTGGAAGTCGATTTCTCAGTGTGCGTGGCGCCTATCGTGCGCAGGTAATACGTGGTCTTCAGACCACGCAACCAGGCCAGCTTGTAGGTCTCGTCAAGCTTTTTGCCGGAGGCACCCGCCATGTAGATATTGAGCGACTGCGCCTGGTCAATCCACTTCTGCCGGCGCGATGCGGCCTCGACCAGCCATGACGGTTCGATCTCGAACGCGGTCGCATAAATGGCGCGCAATTCCTGCGGCACGCGATCGATGCGGGCCAGACTGCCATCAAAATACTTGAGGTCCGAGATCATCACTTCATCCCATAAATCGCGTGCTTTCAAATCGCGCACAAGGTATTCGTTGATCTCGGTGAATTCGCCCGACAGGTTCGACTTCACGTACAGGTTCTGATAGGTCGGTTCGATACAGGCGGCCACACCGATGATGTTCGAAATCGTCGCCGTCGGAGCAATGGCCACGCAGTTCGAATTGCGCATGCCGAACTGCTTGATACGTGCGCGCAGCGGGTTCCAGTCCATCGACTCCGACAGGTCGGTTTCAAGATAGCCGCCGCGCTCTTCCATCAGCAGCTTCAGCGAATCCTGCGGCAAGATGCCACGGTCCCACAACGACCCCTTGTACGAACTGTACTGACCACGTTCTTCGGCCAGTTCGGTCGAGGCGGTGTAGGCGTAATAGCAGACCGCTTCCATCGACTTGTCGGCAAAGCTGACCGCCTCCGCCGATGCATACGGCACGCGCATCATGTGCAGGCAATCCTGAAAACCCATGATGCCGAGACCGACCGGACGATGGCGCATGTTCGAATCGCGCGCTTTTTGCACGGCGTAATAATTGATGTCGATGACGTTGTCGAGCATGCGCATCGCGATGCGTATCGTCTTCTGCAATTTGACGTGGTCGAGCTGGCCGTCTTTCATGTGTGCCGGCAGGTTCACTGAGCCGAGGTTGCAGACGGCGATTTCGGATGCGTTGGTATTCAATGTGATCTCGGTGCACAGGTTCGAGCTGTGCACGACACCGACATGCTGCTGCGGCGAACGGATGTTGCACGGGTCCTTGAAGGTGATCCACGGATGACCGGTCTCGAACAGCATCGACAGCATCTTGCGCCACAGGTCGAGTGCTTCGACTTTCTTGAACATGCGCAGTTCGCCGCGCGCTGCTGCCGCTTCGTAGCCGGTGTACGCGGCTTCAAAGGCGCGCCCGACCTTGTCATGCAGGTCCGGCACTTCGCTTGGCGAGAACAGCATCCACGAGCCTTTTTCCATCACGCGCTTCATGAACAGGTCGGGAATCCAGTTGGCCGTATTCATGTCGTGGGTGCGGCGGCGATCGTCGCCGGTGTTCTTGCGCAGGTCGAGGAATTCCTCGATATCCATGTGCCAGGTTTCGAGATACGCGCAGACCGCCCCCTTGCGCTTGCCACCCTGATTGACCGCGACCGCCGTATCGTTGACCACTTTCAGAAAGGGCACCACGCCTTGCGACTTGCCGTTGGTACCCTTGATGTGGGCACCGAGCGAGCGCACCGGGGTCCAGTCATTGCCAAGACCGCCGGCATATTTGGCCAGCAGCGCGTTGTCCTTGATCGCATCGTAAATGCCTTCAAGGTCATCGGCCACCGTCGTCAGATAACACGACGACAGTTGCGAACGCAGCGTGCCGGAATTGAACAGCGTCGGCGTCGAACTCATGAAATCGAAACTCGACAGCAGGTTGTAGAACTCGATGGCCCGCTCTTCGCGATTGGCTTCGTTGAGTGCCAGACCCATCGCCACGCGCATGTAGAACGCCTGCGGCATTTCGATGCGGATCTCGCGGATGTGCAGGAAGTAACGGTCATACAGCGTCTGCAATCCGATGTAGCCAAATTGCAGATCGCGGTCCGGTACCAGCGCCTGGGCCAGACGGGCCAGGTCGAACTCGGCCAGCTTGGCGTCCAGCAGTTCGGCGTCGATGCCCTTGCGGATGAATTGCGGGAAGTATTCGAGGTAATGCGCTTGTGCATCGGCCTGTGCGACTTCCTTGCCGAAGACTTCCTTGCGGATCACATGCATCAGGATGCGCGCGGTGACCGTCGTGTAGGCCGGGTCTTTTTCCATCAGCGCCCGCGCCGCCAGAATGGCCGACTTGTGCAGCTCTTCGACCGGCACGCCGTCATACAGGTTCTTGACGGTCTCGCCAAAAATCGCGTTGGCAACGACATGCTTTTCGAGGCCGATACAAGCGGCGTTAATCAGGTTGTGCACTTGCTGCATGTCGAGCAGACGGCGCTGGCCGTCTTCGGTCACATGCAATTGTACCGAGGCGCCCGCCGGACGAGCGGCTTGCTGCAGCGCGCGCTCTTCCATCCGCTTGGCCCGATACAACACATAAGCGCGGGCAACATCATGTTCGCCCGAACGCATCAGCGCCAGTTCGACCTGATCCTGGATATCTTCGATGTGGAAGGTGCCGCCGGCTGGCTGGCGACGCACCAGCGCCGCAACGACGGTGGCGGTCAGTTGCTCGACCAGTTCGCGCACGCGCGCCGAGGCTGCACCCTGACCACCATTGACTGCCAGAAAAGCCTTCGTGACAGCGATCGAAATCTTCGACGGTTCGAACGCGACGACCGCGCCATTGCGCCGCAAAATACGGTAGTCGGCCAGGGCGGCTTGCTGCTGCGGCGCGCCCGGCGCGTTGGCAGCGGCACTGAATTCAAAGCGGGACTTGATGGCGTTATTCGATGAGGATTGCATGCGATACCTTTATCGTGATTCCGGCCGGCAGATACTTTGCCGACGGGTGTTAGTTGACCCTCCCGGCCATGGAGGTTCCCTGGGGTTTTCCGGCACTGGCAGCCGCGGCGACATCAGCGTGACACTGACATGGTGGCTATCCGGGATGCTTATCCTGCCTGGTGCGACGGTCCATTAAACGAACAAACCATGAAGGAAAACCACCGCGATTGTCATTGCATATAACTAGATCTAGTGATGCCTTCCTGATTTTGACTAATTCTAGTTCGCCAGGACGCTCGCTGCAATATTTAAATTGAAGAAAAAAGAAGATTTTATGGTTGCGTTTTTTGTTCTACCGTGACAAAAAGCGGCAGCGCAGTCGCCGCCTCACCGGGCATGCCGGCAATCCACTGCGCGTGATAGCGCGGCCAGTCAAAACAGGGGCCGGGATCGGTTTTGCGGCCGGGCGCAATATGCTGGTGGCCCGTCACTGCGACCAGCCGATGCGCCTGATGCAGCGCGTGGCTCAGCTGACACAGACAGGCATATTGCAGATCGGAAAAGGGCGCGACGTCACAGCCTTCGAGCTCGATGCCGATCGAAAAATCATTGCAGCGAGAGCGCTCACCGAATTGCGAGATGCCGGCATGCCACGCTCGCTGCAAGGTCGACACGAACTGCTGCAAGCTGCCATCGCGACGGATCACGAAATGGCTAGATACGCGCAAGGCACGCAACTGATCGAAGTACGGATCAGCCTCGAAGTCCAGCGTATTGGTGAACAGCTGCGCGATGTACGGACCGCCATACTGCTGCGGCGGCAAGCTGATGTTGTGAATCACCAGCAGGTCGATCGCCGTGCCGGCTCCACGCGCATCGCAGTTGGGCGAACGCAGTTGCTGCGCTTGCGGACACCAGCCGTGCGCATCGATCCGTAACGGTTCGCTGGCCGGATTATTCGGGACCATGGATCTCGAGCCGCTGCATCCGGTACCGCAGTTGCCGGAAACTGATGCCGAGCAGTTCGGCGGCCTGGGTCCGGTTGAAGTGGGTACGTGCCAGCGCGCGCCGGATGATTTCCCGTTCGACATCATCAAGATGGTCGGGCAGCGACTCCGGTAATGCATCAGGCAACTTCGCTGCCCGCGCCTCGTCGACCGGCGTGACGATGGCGGCAGCCTCCGCCAGCGGCTCGGCAACAAGCACCGGAAGCGGCTGGCGCAGCGCCAGATCGGCCACTTCGATGACGTTATCGCTGGCAAACGCCATCGCCCGTTCAAGGATGTTTTCAAGTTCGCGCACGTTGCCCGGAAAAGTGCAACCCTGCAAGGCCACCAGTGCCTCCGGTGACAGCACCGTCACGGCGTCGGTACCAGCGAGTCGCTGCAGGATCACGCCGGCCAGCAGGCCGACATCGTCGCGCCGTTCGCGCAACGGCGGCAAGCGCAATTCGATCACATTGAGCCGGTAGTACAGGTCTTGCCGGAACTTGCCTTGCTCAACCCAGTCGGCCAGGTTTTGATGCGTGGCACTGATCAGACGCACATCGACCGGCTCTTCGGCCGTCGCCCCGACCTTGCGCACGCGCCGTTCCTGGATCGCCCGCAACAGCTTCACCTGCATCGCCAGTGGCAGGTCGGCGACTTCATCGAGCATCAGCGTACCGCCGCTGGCCGCCTGAAAAAATCCGTCACGGTCCTCGGCTGCGCCGGTGAACGCACCTTTGCGATAACCGAAAAATTCGGCCTCCATCAGTGCTTCCGGAATCGCACCGCAATTGACGGCAACGAAGGCCTTGCCGGCACGCGCGCTCTGGCTGTGGATATCGCGTGCTGCCAGTTCCTTGCCGCTGCCCGACTCGCCGGTGATGGCCACCGGTGCCATGCTGCGCGCCAGCCGCACGATCTGGGCACGCACATCCTGCATGGCGGCGGACTCGCCGACCAGCCGTAGCAACGGTGCCGCAGCGCTGGTCGCCAGCGTATCGGCCTTGTCGATGCGCAGCGCGGAATGCACGACCTGGCGCAACTGCTCGACGCGGACCGGCTTGGACAGATAATCGAACGCGCCCGCCTTGAGCGCCGTGACCGCATTGTCGGCGCTGCCGAACGCGGTGATGACGGCAATCGGTATCGGTCGTGCAGAGGCGGTGATTTCATGGACCAGTTCGATCCCCAACCCATCCGGCAAGCGCATGTCGGTCAGCACCAGCGCATAGTCACGCTGCGCCAGAAAGGTCCGGGCCTGCGTCAGGGTCTCGGCGCTGTCGACATCCAGACCCATCTTGAGCAGCGTAATTTCCAGCAATTCGCGCAGATCGGCTTCGTCGTCGATGACCAGAATGCGGGGTGAACTCATCAGGGATGTCCGTTAAAGAATGTTGGCAGTGGCAAAGGTAATCACGAAGCGTCCGCTTGGTTCGGGATCCTCGCCCGAGTCCTGACGGTATTCGTAATCGAGCATGGCTTCGTTATTGAGACACAGTTCCCGTGCCAGGTAAAGACCAAGTCCGGTGCCTTTGCTCGACGTCGTGTAAAACGGTTCGAACAGGTGTGCGCGTATCGCGGGCGTAATCGGTACACCGTCATCCTGCACATGCAGTTCAATACGACTGGCAGTGAGCGCGATGACCTCAAGGCGAATACTGCCGCTGCCTCCGCTGGCGTAACGCAAGGCGTTCGACAACAGGTTCAAAACGACTTCGCGCAAGTGCAGCGGATCGAAACGTACCCGGCAATCCGTTGCACCCGTGACCACAAGGACCGACTCGGGCAAGCCGTGGATGTCCTTGAACTCGGGCAGCAGGTCGTCAAAAAAAGCCGACAGCAGCAACGGTTCACCGAGCGGCTGGGCCTTGCGTGAGAGCTTGAGAATGTCTTCGATCATGCGGTTGAGCCGCGCCACGTTGTCTTCGATAATTGCCAACAGCCTCACCCGGGTCGGGTCCGGCGCATCCTCTTCGAGCAACGATGCCGCATGCGAAATCGCCGAGAGCGGGTTGCGCACTTCATGGGCAATACTGGCGGTCAGGCGCCCCATCGATGCCAGCTTCAGGTCCTGCGCCCGGTTTTCTATCTCGGTGACGTCCTGCAGGAAAATCACGGTCCGTTCGGCATCCAGGCCGGGCACGTGCACCGTCGCAAAACGCAGCTTCAGGTGCGCCGACAGGTCGCGCCGGCCAGCCGGCTTGAGCATCACGTAAATAGCAAAAGCGTCGTCGTCAGGCAAGCGCCGGATCCATGCCAGCCAGGCTTCGGCGATCGGTACCAGCGCGGCACTGTCGACCAGTCGCTGCAGTGCACCCTCATCACCCAGCGCGATACCAAGCATCGCTTGCGCAGCCGGATTGCCGGTCACGATGGTGCTGTCTTTTTCGAGCACCAGGATGCCATCGCCCATGTCGGCGACGATCAGTCCATTGATGGCCTCCTGTAATTGCAAGGCCTGTCCGCGTTGCGCGGCAAGACCTTCTTGCTTGATCAGCCGCGATGCCAGACGGTTGAGCAGCAACGCGACGGCGAAAAATCCCATGCCATACAACCCGGCAGTGGAAATCGAGACATCCGGAACCATCCGCAGTGATTGCCAGACGCTGTCAAACAGCAATACCAGCGCCACCACCGAGGTAAAGAACAGCGCCAGAATCAGCGGAGCGAGAATCGCGCCGCCCGCCAGCGGGAACAGGAACAGGATCGCCAGTCCGCTGCGGGTACCACCGGCCAGCACAAACAGCGTCGCGATGATGACGATGTCGACGCCGATCTGGCTCGACAGTTGCAACAGGAAGCGCTCGCGCGAGCGCATGGCCAGCACCCAGAATGCCACCGAAGCGAACAGGTAGACACTGCACAATTGCAGGTAGGGAATCGCGTCGTCGCCACCGGCGCGGCGCATTTCGACCGCCCCCAGGAACACCATCAGCAACAGGGCAATGACAAAACGCGAAAAATTAAACGCTTGCAATGTCCGCCACAACGGACTGCCGGCACCGGCATACACGACCGGATCGCCCACCTCGTCCGGCGCCGGCGTGAGTCGGTGAGTGCGCCGGGCCAGCATCAGGACGAGACGTGGAGAGCGCGGTGCTCCGGACTGCAATAGAGCTGGTCATGTGGGCCGGACAAGGCTTCGGATGCCGGGATGTAGATGCCGCAATGGGCACAGCTGACCATCGATTCGCCTTCGACCGATCGGCGCGCTTGTTCGGCTGGTGCGGGCGGCGGCCGCATCGCGGCGGTCATTTTTTTACGCACGACATGGATCACGAGCAGGACGAGTACCAACCAGGCCAGGAATCTCATGTCAGCCCCCTGTGCAACACGACTTCCAGCACGAAGCGGCTGCCGACATACGCCAGCAGCAAGGTCATGAATCCGGTTAGCGTAAAGGTCAGCGCCGTCTTGCCGCGCCAGCCGCGCCATTGCCGCCCGGCCAGCAGCACACCAAACAGCACCCAGGACAGCAGCGTGAAAATGGTCTTGTGATTCCAGGTCAGGGCCTTGCCGAACAACTGTTCGGAAAACAGCAGGCCCGACAACACCGTCAACGTCAGCAGGAAAAACCCGATTCCGATCAGCCGGAACAGCATTTTCTCCATCGTCAGCAGCGCTGGCAGACGCGCAATGGCGGCGGCGTACCAGCCGCCCTTGCTCTCGTTGAGCAGGCCTCGATGCGAATGGAGATACGACTCCTGCACCGCCATCAATACCGCATGAAAGGCGGCGACCGTCAGCGTGCTGTAGGCGAGCAATGCGATCGCAACGTGCCACGGAAACAGCGCGGTCTTGTCTTGCAGCGACATCAGGCTGCCAGGGAAAACAATCGGCAACAACGCCGCTACGGCAGCGACCGGCAACATCAGGACACGCATGCTGTCGAGCGCCATGTTGCGATTCTCGACCCAGTACACGGCGACCGAAATCCACATCGCAGCCGATAGCATCTGCGCAAAGCCCATGCGCAAGGATTCCGCGACCACCACATCGGACCACAGGGCCAGACCGTGTAGCGTCCAGCCCAGTGCCGAGCCGATGGAGATGGTCACGCGCAAGCGTGTGGGCAAGAAAGCGCACCCTGCATATAGCACGGCGGCGACAAGAAAGAAGTAATTTTGCATCCGGTGAGTTTACACCAAGCCGGACCACTACCGCGCCCTCAACACCGCTTCATTGAAGCAGACGCGCTCGCCTCGACGCGATGCCACCGGCTCTCAGTCGGTCGAACGACCCGCCGTGATCCGGTGTTTTTTCAATTTGTCGTACAGGGTTTTTTTGGGTACGCCAAGACGCTCTGCGGCCAGCGCCACACTGGCCCCGGTGGCCTGGAGTGCCGCCGTGATCAGCATGCTTTCGTAGGCATCGAGCGACGCGGTCAGGTGGTGAGTACTGGCCTCGTTGTCGGCAGCGATGCTGCTGTCGTCGTCGATCCCGAGTACCAGTCGTTCTGCGACATTGCGCAATTCGCGCACATTGCCAGGCCAGTCGCGCGATTGCCAGCGCACCATCTGCGCCGCGCTCCAGGTTGGTAGCGGGCGCTGCTGCCGCAGAGCCGCGGCCTGAACAAAATGCGCCAGCAACAGAGCAATATCCTCGCGGCGCTGCGATAACTGCGGCAAGCCGATGCTGACCACGCTGAGGCGGTAATACAGGTCTTCGCGGAAAGCGCCGCTGGCGCTGAGCTGCAAGAGGTCGGCCTTGCTGGCGGCAATGACACGACAATCGAATGGCACCGGATCGTTACCGCCTAGTCGTTCGAGCTTGCGCTCCTGTAGCACGCGCAACAATTTGACTTGCAAGTTCAGTGGCATGCTTTCGATTTCATCGAGGAACAGCGTGCCGCCATCGGCATATTCGAGCTTGCCGATGCGGCGCTTTTGCGCGCTCGTGAAGGCTCCGGCTTCGTGGCCGAACATTTCGGACTCGAACACCGACTCCGGCAACGCGCCACAATTGATGGCCACAAAATGCCCCTTGCGTCCGCTGGCTGCATGCAACTGGCGCGCGACCACTTCCTTGCCAGTGCCGGTCTGGCCATTGATCAGCACATCGACCGACGCCGGACCAAGCGAAGCGACCAGCGTACGGACCCGTTCGATCGCCGCTGATTGTCCGAGCAGCGGCGGCAAATCAGGTTGCTGCAACCACGCCGCTTGCAAGCGCCGGTTAGCCATTACCAGATCGCGCTTTTCCTGCGCCCGCCGCACGGTCGCCAGCAAACGCTCGGACGCAAACGGCTTTTCAATGAAGTCATAGGCCCCGGCGCGCATTGCCTCGACGGCCATCTCGACATCACCGTGACCGGTTACCAGCACCACCGGCAGGTCGGCATCGATAGCCATCACCTGCGCCAGCAATTGCAAACCGGAGCGCCCCGGCAAGCGCACGTCCGTGACCAGCACTCCGGGATAATCATGACCAAGCGAACCCCCGGCCTGTTCGGCACTGGCATACGCGGCCACGGTAAAGCCGCCCAGTTCCAGGGTCTGACCAGTGGCCAGGCGCAGCGCCGCTTCGTCTTCGACCAGCACGACGTGGTGTGATGTCATTTGCGATGTCATTTCAAGTTTTCGCTGTCGGTGAATACAGCGGCAAACGCAACCGGAATTCGGCGCCGCCTTCGGGCAAGTTATGCGCCGACAATTGTCCACGCATCGCCTGTACGATCGACGATGAAATCGCCAGTCCGAGCCCGAGTCCCTTGCCGCTGGGTTTGGTCGTAAAAAAGGGGGCGAACAATTGTGCCGCGACCTCGTCGGGAATCCCCGCACCGGAATCGCGCACGCAGATCAGCGCGTGGTCACCGTCGCGCATTACGCTCAGCGCGACCCGGCGCTGGGCCGCCTGCTCGACCGCGTCGAGCGCATTGCGCAACAGGTTGATGAGCACCTGCTCGGTCCGCACCGCGTCTCCGAGGAGTTGCAGCGGCTCGGCGATATCGATCTGCAGCACCACGCCGAGCCGGTCATATTCGGCTTGCAGCAGTAACGCCGAGGCATGCACCGACGGCGTCAGTTCGACCACGGCGACGCTCCCATGACTCTTGCGCGCAAAGGCCTTGAGCTGGCCGATGATGATGCCCATGCGAGCGCTGGCCGCGCTGATATGCGACAAGTTGGCACTGGCCTGCACCGGCTGGCCACGCTCCAGAAAGGTCACGGCATTGTCGGCAAAGGCGCGGATGGCCGCCAATGGCTGATTGAGTTCATGGGTGACACCGGCGGCCATCTGGCCCAGCATTGCCAGTTTGCCGGCTTGCACCAGCTCGTCCTGGGTCGTGCGTAACAGGCGTTCGGCATGTTCGAGGCGGGCGTACTTGTCACCGAGGTCGCGGTTCGCTTGCAATAGCTCGTCGGTCCGCACGGCGATTTGCCGGTCCAGCTCTTCGGCGGCCTGCTGCAATGCCTGGCGCGAGGCCTGCCGCTCTTCGAGCCTACGGCGACGCTGATGGCGCGCCCATAACGACAGCATCACGCTCAACAACACCAGCGTCATCGCGCCGGACCACAGCAGCGCCGCGCGGGTAATGCGCGATTGCGCCGGGAACAGCCGCAATTGCCAGCCAAGCCGACCTACCGGACGCATCACCGATGCGTCATAGCCCTGGCGACTGGCGGGGGGCAAGCTGGCGATCGGGGTGATGGTTTTGCCGACATACTGCAGCGTCGCTTTAATTTTTTCGCGTGCGGTCACGTCAACCGGAGCCAGGCTGCGATATTGCCAGGCCGGCCGGTTGCCGAGGAAAACCACGCCATACTTGTCGGCCAATACGATCGGCTCTTCACTGGTTTGCCAGGTCCGTTCGAATTCATCGAGGCTGATCTTGACCGCCAGCACACCCATTGGTGTGTGCCCCGGCGCATCCTGCCCGTGCGCATAGACTGGCTGGGCAATAAAATATCCCGGCTCGCTGGTGGTGCTGCCGATCCCGTAAAAACGCCCGGCACCACCATTGATCGCATCACGAAAATACGGCCGGAAACCGAAGTTGCGGCCGATGTAATTCTGGGAGTCGTTCCAGTTGCTTGCCGCGATGGTCAGCCCTTGCGGATCCATCAGGTAGATGGCAGCAACGCGGGCCTGGCGCTGGACGGTTTGCAGGGTCTGACTGACGCGGGTCACGATGGCCGCATCAGCGGGCTGACGCAATGCCATCACCAGATCCGGATGCACCGACAGCGCAAACGGCAGCGTCTCGAATTTTTCCAGCATCGATTGCAAGTCCAGCCCGATGACCTGCAACTGCCGCTCGCTCTGCTGATCGATCTCGCTGCGTGCCATCCGTGCAGCGAGCCAATAGGTCAGAGCGATCACCACCAGCGCGCCAGCGAGACCCAGCAGCAGGCGGCGCCGGCTTGACAGCGATCTCATTAATCGACCGCAGCCATCCTGATTTCATCGTGCTGATGGCGTTGCTGCTCTTCCATCACCAATTGACCGAGTTCGCGCTTGAGGGCATTGAATTGGGCCGATGACGGGTCGCGCAGGCGCGGCAAATCAACCAGGATGTCGCGCTTGACCGTGCCCGGGCGGTACGTCATCACGACGATGCGATCGGCCAGATAGATGGCTTCCTCGATGCTGTGGGTGACGAACAAAATGGTTTTTTTCAGCTCGGCCCAGATACGCAGCAACTCATCTTGCAGCGTACGCCGGGTCAGTGAATCGAGCGCGCCGAACGGCTCATCCATCAACATGATCGGCGAATCCAGAGCCAGCACGCGGGCGATTGCCACGCGCTGGCGCATGCCGCCGGACAGATCTTTCGGGAAGCGGTTGCCGAAGTCCTTCAGGCCCAGCGTCTCCAGCAGGGCGCGCACGCGCACGACAATATCGGCCTTGCCCATGCCCTTGATTTCAAGACCGAAGGCGATGTTTTCTTCGACCGTCATCCACGGAAACAGCGCGTACTCCTGGAACACCATGCCGCGATCCGGACCCGGCCCGGTCACGGTGGTGTCGCCGGTGACGATGCGGCCGGAGCTCGGCAGCGCAAAGCCGGCAACCGCGTTGAGCAAGGTCGACTTGCCGCAACCGGATGGACCGAGCAGGCAGACAAACTGGCCGCTCGGGATTTCAAGATTGATATTTTGCAGCGCGATGACGTCGTGATCGACGGTGGTGAATATCTTGTTGACGCCGGTGATGCTGATAGGGGATGCACTCATTTCAATTCTCCAGACCACGATGCCAGCGCAGCAAATGATTGTTCAGGCGCGTTACCGCCAGATCGATGACCAGACCGAGCATGCCGATGCTGATCATGCCGGCGATGATCTTGTCGGACCAGAAGTACTCGCGTGCTTCGAGAATACGGAAACCCAGACCGTTATTGACCGCAATCATTTCTGCCACGATCACGACAATGAAAGCGGTACCAATGCCGATCCGCACGCCCGACAGGATGTAAGGCACCGACGCCGGCAGCATCACGCGCAGGAACAGCGTGCTCTGGCTGGCGCCGAGGTTGCGTGCGGCGCGCAGATAAATACTGTCGACGTTGCGCACGCCGGCAATCGTATTGATGAGCACTGGAAAGAACGCGCCGATGGCGATCAAAAACAACGCGGGCGGATTACCCAGACCGAACCACAGGATAGACAGCGGGATATACGCAATCGGCGGAATCGGCCGCAGCACCTGCATCAGCGGATTGAGCCAGGCATACACGCGCTTGCTGGCACCCATGGCCAAGCCGAGCGGCAAGGCCAGGCCGGCTCCGACCGCAAAGCCGACGACAACCCGATACATGCTGTTGTACGTATCGATGATGAGCTCGCCCGAAAAAATCCACTTGAACCAGCTACCGGACTCCGGGGTGTACGGCGTCAGTGGCAGCAGATATTCAAACCACCGGTGCATGACTGCATACGGCGATGGCAGTACCAGTGCATTGACCCACCCCATTGACGTACAGGCTTGCCAGATTGCGATGACAACAATGGGGACGATCACCCCGGTACCGGCTTGACGCCAGTTGAAATTCGTCATGACGCTAACCTTATTGAACGTTCAGGGATTTTTTGGCCGACTCAAGCAAGTCGGTCTTGACGAAATCCGCGGCCACCGGCGGCTTCGACATACGGCCAACACCATACTTGAACATGATGTCGGTAGTGGTCTGGATATGCGCAGGCGTGATGTCGAACGAGTACGGCGAATTATCGATCGCGTCATTGAAATCACTCTTGCTGATCTGACCTTTGAAAACAGTTTCGGTCACGAACTTTTCAGCCGTACTCTTCGAATCGATGAAGGTCTTGGTGGCCTGAACAAAACAGCGCATGAACTTCTCGGCGGTCGGACGATGCTCCTTGTAGAACTTCTCGGTCATCACCAGCGTACGGACCGGCTCGCCGATCGGTGTGTCATACGGCTTCATCACACCGACACCGAAACCCTTGTTGATGGCTTGTGACGACTGCGGCTCGGTCTGCATGATCGCGTCGACATTCTTGCCCAGCAGTGCCTGGTTCAGGTCGGGATAAGACAGATAAATGATCTGCACGTCCTTGCCCGGCGAATCCGCCGAGCTCAGACCGTTCTGACCCAGTTCGGCAGCCAGCAGGACTTCCTGGATACTGCCACGGGTGACACCCACTTTCTTACCCTTCAAATCCTTGACCGACTTGATACCGGCATCCGGACGCGCCACCAACTGTGCCCCGCCCTTGGCAAAACCGGCCACAACGTAGATCGGCGTGCCATTGGCACGACCGGAAATCGCCGCTTCGGAAGCCGTTGCGCCGACATCGAGCTCACCGGCGATGATGGCTTGCATCACGTCGAGACCCTTGGCGAAAGTACGCTCTTCGATCTTGATGCCGCACTGTGGCGCGATTTCCTTGATGTACGAGATCGCAGCGAAATGCGCGAGCTTGAGATTGCCAAGGCGAATTACTTCTTGCGCCTGAACAGACATCGCCGTACCGGCAATGGCAACGGCAAGGCAAAGTTGCGGGAATATTTTTGTGGACATGCTGGTCTCCTGTTGATTGAATTGTGTTCAGCACAATGCAGACTTCGTGCCAGCACCATCGCTGGCGGCTCAGGTGTGATGTGGCCTCGGCGAGAATACCGGAAGCGGGTGGATTTGAGCGGAAATCCGCACACATCCCGCCGGAGCAGTCCGGATTGTCGCGCAGCCAAAGGCTATCGATGCGCCAGTCGCATCGGGTAAAATGCCGCAACCCGCGCGACATGCCGCGCCCTTTCACCGCACTCCTTTTTTCGATGGCCCTCCGATGCTAGACAATCTGACCCAACGCCTTGCCAAGGTCGTCAAGACCATGCGCGGCGAAGCCCGCCTGACGGAAACCAATACTGCCGAGATGTTGCGCGAAGTGCGCCTGGCCCTGCTCGAAGCCGACGTCGCCCTGCCGGCGGTGCGCGACTTCATTGCCAAGGTCAAGCAAAAAGCCATGGGCGAGGACGTGATCGGTTCGCTCTCGCCGGGCCAGGCACTGGTCGGTGTGGTGCAGCGCGAACTGGCAGCAATGATGGGTGGCGACCTCGGACCGGAAGCGTCGCTGCTGAGTTTTGCGACGCAACCACCGGCGGTGATCCTGATGGCCGGCCTGCAAGGTGCCGGCAAGACCACCACGGTCGGCAAGCTGGCCAAGTTCCTTAAAGAGAAGCACAAGAAAAAAGTCCTGACCGTGTCGGCCGACGTCTATCGCCCGGCCGCGATCGGACAGTTGCAGACCGTTACGGCGCAAGTCGGTGCCGACTTCTTCCCGTCGCTGACCACCGACAAGCCGGTCGATATCGCTCTGGCTGCACTCGACTTTGCCAAGCGCCACTACCACGATGTGCTGATCATCGACACCGCCGGCCGCCTCGGCATTGATGCCGACATGATGGCCGAGATCGCTGCGCTGCACGCCGCCGTCAAGCCGATAGAAACCCTGTTCGTGGTCGACGCGATGCTGGGTCAGGATGCCATCAATACCGCCAAGGCTTTCAACGATACGCTGCCACTGACCGGTATCGTTCTGACCAAGCTCGATGGCGATGCCCGCGGTGGTGCGGCGCTGTCGGTGCGGCACATCACCGGCAAGCCGATCAAGTTTGCCGGTACCGCCGAAAAACTGGATGGCCTGGAAGCGTTCGACCCGCAACGGATGGCCAACCGCATCCTCGGCATGGGCGACATTCTGGCACTGGTCGAAGAAGCGCAGCGCGGTGTCGATACGGCGGCGGCGCAGGACATGGCGCAGAAGATCAAGTCGGGTGGTCGCTTTGACCTGAACGACTTCAAGGCCCAACTCGGACAAATGAAAAAAATGGGCGGCATGGCCAGCATGATGGACAAGCTGCCGGCGCAATTCCAGCAAGCCGCTGCCGGTGCCAACATGGGCAATGCCGACAAACAGGTGCGCCGCATGGAAGGCATCATCAACTCGATGACCAAACAGGAGCGCGCCAAACCGGAAATTATCAAGGCCACGCGCAAGCGTCGCATTGCCAACGGTGCCGGCGTGCAAGTCCAGGAAGTCAATCGCATGCTGGCGCAATTCGATCAAATGCAAACCATGATGAAAAAACTTAAGGGCGGCGGCATGATGAAAATGATGCGCAGCATGAAAGGCATGATGCCGGGCGGAGGAATGCGCTGAAGCAAACCTGAAGCCAACTTGCGGTCACCCAGACCTGGCGGATGGACCAACCACAAGGACACGATCGAATTGACAGAGAAGTGGCGCTAGCCAAGGATTTCCGCCATGAACACAGGCAAATAGGAGGGCTACAAAGTCTCAAAAAAATGCTTGCATGACCGGAAAATCCCCACCACTATAAGCGCTGCGTGAAACGGCGCATCGACCGAAAAATTCGTGAAGGAGCTTTGAAGATGGCAACAGCAAAAAAACCCGCCGCCGCTGAACCGGCGGCAGCAATGAAAACAGCGCCGGCCAAAGCCGTCGTGAAAAAAGCCGCAACCAAGGCTCCCGCCGCCGCCAAACCGGTGGTCGCACGCAAACCGAATGCTGCCTTCATGAAACCGATGACGCCATCGGCAACGCTGGCTGCCGTTGTCGGCGCCGATCCGCTGCCGCGGACCGAAGTGACAAAAAAAATCTGGGAATACATCAAAAAAAATGCCCTGCAGGATGATGCCAACAAACGCATGATTAACGGCGACGCCAAGCTGGTCGCGGTGTTCGGCGGAAAGACCCAAGTCTCGATGTTTGAAATGACCAAACTGATCTCCAATCATCTGTCATAAATCGCCCGGTGTGTGACCGCAAAACAGAGAGAGAAACAGCTAAAGAAGCGCCCGCAAGCAGCGGGCGTTTTTGTTGCTGAACAGTTGATTTGCTCCGACTGAGGGTAATTAGTCCATGAAGTCGTCGTACTCCATTTGGGCATAGGTACCGAGCTGCTTCCATGGCAACGCTGCCTCAGCCGTAGCAGGCCGTAATTCGAGTACGGTCCTGCGTGTGGTACTACCATCGGTTTTGCCTGACTCCACCACCAGCGCAATCTTCTGCCCGTTCGACCAGAGCACCCGGTTGTACCAGCCATTGCGCGACTCTTCGCGCCATTCGGTATCGGCGACTTTGGTAACGCGCTTTGACAGCGGCATGGCCTTGACGGTTTTTTCCGACACCATCGCCGCCGCGTTATCCCACGAACCGTCAAAACCGCTAACGCTGTATTCGGTCGGCGGCACGAAGACCACGCGACGCTGGCCGCGATCGACATACTCGGCGCGAATCGCCCCCGTGGCCGTGCGCGTCAGATGCTGGGTCGATGTTTCAAAATCAAAGTGCTTGTGACCGCCATGCTCGTCGGCATGCTCCTGCGCCTGGGCGGGCAACACGCGCTCCATCCAGACATGACCGGGACGACGGATCAGAATATTGGTGAACTGGCGCGTTTCGGTGACACCGGCATGCGAGACGAACTTGCTATCGTAGGTCACGGTGGCATCGAGCGATGGCAATTCTGCCGCCTGTACCGCAATCGTTGCGGTGAGCAGCAATAGTGCTACAGAAAAATTTTTCATCAGATTCCAGAATAGAAAAAAGTGGCAGCGCCAGGCGCTGCCACTATTGTGCTGCGACCGGAATTACAGGCCGGCAGCGCTCTTGACGAGCGTGAACACCTTGGTGTTGTCGATCGTTCCCTTGAATATCTTGGCGCCGGCACCGGCACCGTACAACTGGACATCACCACCGCCATGGCTCTCGCCACCGTTCGAGGTGCGAATAGCCGACTCTTGCTGATAATCGAGTCCTTCGACGACACTGGTGTCGACCGTCACGCGGGTATCCTTGCGATTGGGTCCGTTGCCAAATACCAGCGTCGAATAGGGCACGCCATCGGCATCGAGACTGAGCTTGCCAGTCTGGTAGCTAATGTTGTTACCCAGAATAGGCGTGCCGCGCTTGCCGTATCCGTTGAAAGCCATCGTATGGTCGTGGTCGGCAGTGACAACGATCAGCGTGTTGGTCAGGTCGACCGTCGCCAGCGCTGCCTTGATTGCATCGTCGAACGCAATCGTATCGACGAGTGCGCGACGGGCATTGGTGGCGTGCAGTGCGTGATCGATACGACCGCCTTCAACCATCAGGAAATACCCTTTCGAATTCTTCGACAGCAATTCGATGGCTTTGGTGGTCATCTGCGCCAGACTCGGCTCCAGGGCCGGATTGCGGTCAGCATCGTACGACATATGACCTTGCACCAGGGCCTGGTCGAATAGCGCAATGAGCTTGCTGCCAGGCGTGGTCGGTGCCGCATTCATGCTAGCCAGGTCACTGGCAAAGGTGTAACCCTTGCCTTGCAATTCAGCCACCAGATCGCGACCATCCGGACGCCCCTTCGGCGTGACACCTGCCACGTAAGGACGCCAGTAATAACTGATTCCACCCATCATCACATCGAGACCCGCACCCAGCTTCGTATTGAAACCGCTACCACCCGGTATTGCCTGACGGGCGATTTCATACTCGGCATCGCGATGGCAGGAATGGGCATAGGTCGCCGCCGGCGTGGCATGTGTCAGGCGTGCCGTGGTCACGGTACCGGTGGCCTTGCCCTGCGCGATTGCGTACTCGGTCAGCGTCATCACGGCGGTCCCGTTGCCGGTGGCAGGGCAATTGGTGACCGCGTTCGAAACGCCGGTGGCGACGTCTTTGGAAGGCGCCTTGGCAATCGTATCGCCGCTCATCGAAATGACGTCGTTGCGTTCCTTGACGCCGGTCATGTAGGCCGCCATCGACGGTGCGCTGTCGGTGGTTTGCGCATCCAGCGAATAGGTCTTGACGCGGGCGGTGTAGGGCATCGTGTCCATGCCCAGCGAGCCTTCTTCGTTGTATTTGTAGATGCGTGCAGCAGTCTTGGTGACCGGGCCCATGCCGTCACCGAGGAAAAAAATCACATTTTTGGCTTCGCCGGCGGCCATGGCCGGGGCAGCAAAAACGACAGCCAGAGTTGTAGCTAGACTCGCGGCGACACTTGCAGCAGTCGCATTCAGTACCAGTTTCTTGATCATGTTGTTGTTCTCCGTGATGTCGTGATCAAAGTCCGGCCGCTGATTTCATCAGCGTGAAGACCTGAGTGTTATCGAGCGTGCCGTGGAACGTATCGGCACCGAGGCCCATCGCTCCAAGGAAGACATCGGCTCCGCCGTGCGTTTCGCTACCGGCGGGTACGCGCACTGCCGCTTCCTGATGGTAATTTTTGTCGTAGACCAGCGCATCGGTCAGATCCACTGTCGTGCTGCGGTTGGCTTGCACGCGATTTTCGCCATTGCCAAACACCAGCGTGGTGAAAGGCTTGCCATCAATGTCCTTGGCAGGCTTGCTTGGATCGGTGTACGCGCGCATCAAACCGAGGATGCCGGGATTGGCATCAGTGGTTTTGCCGGTCAGCGCCGCGTAGCCATTCATGACCATCGTGTGATCGTGGTCAGCAGTGACGATGATCAGTGTGTTGGCCAGTGTCGGATCGGTCAGGCGCACCTTGGCAATGGTCGCGTTGATCGCGTCGTCGAAGGCCTTGGCATCCTGCAGCGCCTTACGGGCCAACGTCGGGTGCAAAGCCTGGTCGATTCGTCCGCCCTCGACCATCATGAAATAGCCCTTCTGATTTTTCGAGACGATGTCGAGCGCCGTGCCGGCCATCTGCGCCAGGCTAGGCTCTTTGGCCGGATCACGATCAATGTCGAAATTCATGTGGCCGGACGTGAACAACCCGAGCAATTTCGTGGTGGTAGCCGGCACGCCATCGAGACCGGCCTTGTCGGTAATGTAGGTGTAGCCCTTGCTTTTCATTTCGACAGTCAGGTCGCGGGTGTCGCTGCGTGCCGAACCGGTTGCTGCGCCTTTAGGCTGGAAATTTTGCCAGCCGCCGCCAAGGACCACGTCCACACCATCAGCGCCGAGTGCGGCGTTGTAGCCGGCACCGCCAGGAACCAGTTGTGCGGCAATCGTGTTCTCCGCATCGCGGTGACAGACGTGCGCATACGTTGCTGCGGGTGTGGCATGGGTCACACGGGTTGTCGTGACAACCGCCGTGCCGCGACCGGCAGCCTTGGCCAGTTCGAGCAGGGTCGTCACCGACGTACCGTTGCCTGTCGTCGGGCAGGTGCTGTCGGCACCGCTCAGATAGGCTTTGCCATTGGCATCGGCCGGATGGGTATCCGCACTCGAGGAAATGACTTCATTGTTGGTTTTGACACCGGTCATGTAAGCGGCCATCGATGGCGCGCTGTCGGTCACCTGGGCATCGTTCGAATACGTTTTAACGAAGGCAGTTTCGGGAAACTGGTCGATGGTCAATTCACCATCTTCGCCTACCGCATAGATACGCGCGGCAGTCATTGGCACCATGCCATAGCCGTCGCCAAGAAAAAGAATCACATTTTTAGGGGGGGCGACAGTGGATGTTGCCGATGTTCCGCAAGCGGAAAGTCCCCAAGCCGAGGCAATCAGCAAGCCAATCAAACGAATGCGCATGGTTCACTCCTGTTAAAAAAAACGAGTGTATGTAGCGCATATGACCGCTTAATGACAAACAGACAAGAACAGATCTTGAGTTACATCAAACGCGATTAAATTTCCATTTATGCCAGGCTGACAGCACGGCATTCGGATATTCCGGCCGGCCGCGACTGCCGTTGTAACGTCCCAGCGCAAGGTACAAGTCGCCTCGTTCCATGTCGATATACATGCGTAAAATCGAACATCCGTAGCGCAGGTTGGCCTGCATGTTGAACAATTTGCTGCGGTCACTATCGCCGATCACGCGCGACCAGAATGGCATGACTTGCATGTAGCCGTGCGCACCAACCGGTGACAGTGCGTATTTGCGGAAGGCCGATTCAACCTGAATCAGTCCGAGCACCATGGCCGGATCGAGACCCGCACGGCGGGCTTCGTACCAGACCGTTTCAAGAAACTCAAGGCGCACCTGGACATCGGGCAATTTCTTTTTCAGGCGATCGGACATCTCGCCCAGCCAGGACAAATACTGGATACGGTCCTGGATATCCGTGAAGCGCGCTTTGATCGGTGCCGAGTCGGTGATGGAGTGTGACAGGGCGAGCCGGACCGAGTCGGCCATCGCCTCCTCTTTCTGGTTGCCTGCCCAAGCACTACCAGTGATTTGTAATAGCATCACCACCAGTAACTTCAAGATTACTTTCATCTCTTCTCCGGATTTGAACGCGCTCGGACTTGTCTCGTGATGCTCTGTTCCAACGTTTCAACGTCGATAGGTGGCATCACAAGACCGAACGTTCCGCCAGCGCGGCACCAGCCTAGGCCAGCAAGCGTGCCCGGACAAAGGCCACGGCATCGGCCAGATCGACCGCTGTTGCGGCAGTTTCGCGGCGCCCCTGATATTCGAGCTTGCCATCCTTGAGGCCACGGTCGCCGATTACTATCCGATGGGGTACGCCGATCAGTTCCCAGTCTGCAAACATCGCACCCGGGCGCTCGCCACGATCGTCGAGAATGGCATCAATACCGGCGGCCAGCAAGTCGGCCAGCAAAGTATCTGCGGCAGCCTTGACGGCTTCGTTGCGATCGTAACCCATCGGGCACAGCACGATTTC
>CAILRJ010000026.1 GCA_903836575.1 uncultured Burkholderiales bacterium | reverse complement strand
GCCACGGTGCCCAGTGTGATGACGATGATTTCTGCCGACAGGACGAAGTCGGTACGGATCGCGCCCTCGATCTTGCTTTTTTCCAGTGCCACCAGATCCTTGTCGGGCGCAGCCAATGCGGCGATCACGCGCGCGCGCCCGGCGCTGTTGTCCGAGTCGTCGTGCAACCATTTGTGGGCCAGCTTTTCAATCCCCTCGTAGCACAGATAAGCACCACCGAGCATCAGCAGCGGCGTAATCGCCCACGGAATCAGGGCACTGACAGCGAGTGCCGTCGGCACCAGGATCAGCTTGTTGCGCAGCGATCCCTTGGCGACGGCCCACACCACCGGTAATTCGCGCTCGGCCCGGACGCCGGACACTTGCTCGGCATTCAGTGCCAGGTCGTCACCGAGCACGCCGGCAGTTTTCTTGGCCGCGACCTTGGTCATCAGGGCGACATCATCGAGGATTGACGCGATATCGTCGATCAGGGCAAACAGACTGGTTGCGGCCACCGGGGCCTCCTTTGAAAGTAAAAAACAGCAGGAATGCAGTGTAGGCTAAGCCCTCCGCAAACGGCCGGCCCAGGACAAATCTTGTGGCAGAATTCTGTGGTGTAATTGGCGTCGGGATATTTTTCCGGGCCGTAGTCACTTCCACAAAGAACCGATGAATCCATTCAAACTGTGTGCCTTGCTCTGGCTCGGTGGTTGCGCGATCGCGCCACCGCCGGCGAGCGTCGATGCCCGCGTCGCTCCCGGCTGGGTCGCACCGTTGCCGCATCATGGCAGCCTTACCGACCTGACCCGCTGGTGGCAGCAACAGGGCGATCCGCTGCTGGTGCAGCTGATCGATGCCGGCCAGGCCGTCAGCCCGAGCGTGGCGTCGGCGGCAGCCCGCATCAGCCAGGCGCGCGCCGTGCAGGTCACCGCATCGGCGGCCTTGCTGCCCGCACTCAGCGCCAGCGCCAGCGTCAATCGCAACAGCGCGCAACCCGGCATTCCGCTGAGTACCACAGCACAGGGCGCGCTGCAGGCTTCGTGGGAAATCGACGTCTTCGGCGCGCGCCGGTTTGCGCAAGACAGCGCCCGGGCCAGGCTCGATGGCGCACAAGCCGGCTGGCATGATGCACGGGTATCGGTCGCGGCCGACATCGCCAACCAGTATTACGGCCTGCGTGCTTGCCAGCGATTATTGGAAGTCACGCGCGCCGATGCGGCCTCGCGCATGGAGACCGCGCGGTTATCGCAGCTCAGTGCCACGGCCGGCTTCACCGCGCCGGCCACGGCCGCGCTGGCGCGCGCCAGCGCGGCCGAAGCCAGCGGCCGCGTTACGCAACAGCAAGCCCAGTGCGACATCGGCATCAAGACGCTGGTGGCATTGACGGCGCTGGCCGAACCGGACTTGCGCCAGCAACTGGGTGAGGCCACAGCAGCAACGCTGTTCACGCCGATCGCCATCACCAGCTTGCCGGCAGCGACGCTGAGCCAGCGTCCCGATGTCTTTAATGCCGAACGCGAAGTCGCCGCCGCCAGTGCCGCAGTCGGCAGCGCGCAGGCGCAACGCTATCCGCGCCTGACACTGGGCGGCTCGGTCGGTGCCGGCGCGTTTCGTGCGGGTGGCGTGACGACCGAAGCACCGACCTGGGCCATCGGCCCGCTGGCGCTGGCGCTGCCGCTGTTCGATGCCGGCACGCGCTTGGCCAACATTGATGCGGCCCGCGCCAGTTACGACGAAGCCGTCGCATTGTATCGCGCACGGGTACGGCAAGCCGTGCGCGAGGTCGAGGAAGCACTGGTCAATCTCGACAGCACGGCGCGGCGCAGCGACGACGCCGGACGCGCAGTCGATGGTTACCGCCTGTCATTCAATGGCACCGAAAGCCGCTACCGTAGCGGCCTGGCCAGCCTGGTCGAACTCGAAGATGCGCGACGCCTGCGCCTGGCCGCCGAGCTGAACCAGGTCTCGCTACAGCAGCAACGCAACGCCGCATGGATCGCACTGTACCGCGCCGCTGGCGGCGGCTGGCGCGCACCCGGCACGGCGAACAACGCCTCGATCGATATAACAGACACACCGAAAGACCCGACATGACGATTCGCTTGCCCCTGTTTTTACTAGCACTGCTGTGCAGCGTCAGCGCCCTCGCCGCCGACAAGACCGCTACCGGCGCCACTCCGGCACTGAGCGTCGTCACCGCGCAGGCAACCCGCTCCAGTCTGCCGATGCAGCTGTCGGCCAACGGCAATATCGCGGCCTGGCAAGAGGCCGTCATTGGCAGCGAATCGAACGGCTTGCGCCTGGTCGAAGTGAAGGTCAATGTCGGTGACACGGTGCAGGCCGGCCAGTTGCTGGCGCGCTTTTCCGACGAATCGATCAATGCCGACGTCGCCCAGGCGCGCGCCAGCCTGATGGAAGCCCAAGCCAGTGCCGCCGATGCCAGCGGCAATGCGGCACGCGCCCGCACGCTGCAGGATACCGGCGCGCTCAGTGCCCAGCAGATCAACCAGTATCTGACGACGGAGCAGACTGCCAAGGCCCGGGTCGCATCGGCTAAAGCCACGCTTGAGGTCCAGCAAGTCCGGCTGCGCCACACCCGTCTGGTGGCACCGGACCGCGGCATCATTTCGGCGCGCACCGCCACCGTCGGTGCAGTGGTTCCGGCCGGCTCCGAATTGTTCCGGATGATCCGTCAGAGCCGGCTCGAATGGCGTGCCGAAGTGATCGCGGCCGAGCTCGGCCGCATCCGTCCCGGCATGCCGGTGAGCGTGGTGGCAGCCAACGGCAGCACACTGACCGGCAAGGTCCGCATGATCGCTCCAACGGTCGACTTGCAGACGCGCACCGCGCTGGTTTATGTCGACTTGCAACCGGCCGGCGGCAACAATGCGCCGGCCCGGGCCGGCATGTTTGCACGGGGTGATTTCGCGCTCGGCAACTCGACGGCACTGACGGTACCGCAGCAGGCGGTGGTGGTGCGCGACGGCTTTAGTTACGTGTTCAGGCTCAATGCCGACCAGCATGTCAGCCAGCTCAAGGTGAAGCCCGGCCGGCGGCTGGCCGAGCGCATCGAATTGCTCGATGGCGTCACGCCGGAGATGGCACTGGTGATCACCGGGGCCGGGTTCCTCAATGACGGCGACCTGGTGCGTCAGGTCAGTGCCGCCGCATCCAGATAACCTTCCGATAGCCCTCCGATAGCCACCAAGGACACCGCGTGAATTTTTCCGCTTTCTCGATCAAGAACCCGATCCCCGCGATCATGCTGTTCGTGTTGCTCACCCTGGCCGGCGTGCTGTCGTTCCGCGACAGTGCCGTGCAGGATTTCCCCGACATCGAACTGCCCATCGTGACAGTCAGCGCATTGCTGCCGGGTGCGGCACCGGCCCAGCTCGAAACCGAAGTCGCCCGCAAGATCGAAGATTCGGTGGCGACCCTGCAAGGCATCAAGAATATCTACACCAAGGTACTCGATGGTGCAGTCACGGTGACGGTCGAATTCGTCCTCGAAAAACCGCTCGCCGAAGCCGTCAATGATGTCCGGGACGCAGTCGCGCGGGTGCGGGCCGATCTGCCCAGCGAGCTGCGCGATCCGTCGGTGACGAAGACTTCGACGGCCGGACGGGTGGTACTGACCTTTGTCGCATCCGCCGCACCGGGCTCGGCGCTGGACCAGCAGGAGTTGAGCTGGTTCGTCGACAACACGGTATCGAAACGCATGCTGAGCATTCGCGGTGTCGGTGCTGTCAAGCGTGTCGGTGGCGTCAACCGCGAAGTACAGATCGAGCTTGATGCAGCCCGCATGGCGGCACTCAAAGTGTCCGCGCTGGATGTCTCACGCCGCTTGCGGCTGGTGCAGCAGGAAGCACCGGGTGGACGCGGTGATGTCGGCGGTGCCGAGCAGTCGGTGCGGACCATCGCAACCGTGCAGAATGCGGCCGAACTGGCGCAGCTCGATATCCCGCTCGGCGACGGCCGGCATATCCGGCTCGATCAGGTCGCGACGGTCACCGATAGCGTGGCCGAGCCACGCTCACTGGCGACGCAAAATGGCCAGCGCGTGGTCGGTTTCGAAATTTTCCGTACCAAGGGTGCCAGCGAACTCGACATTGCGCGCGATGCGCGCGCCGCCGTCGCCGAACTGCAAGCAAGCCATCCGACCATTCTGCTCAAGCAGGTGATCGATAACGCGCGCCCGGTCCAGGAAAACTTCGATGGCTCGATGGAGCTGCTCTACGAGGGTGCGCTGCTGGCCGTACTGGTGGTGTGGTGGTTTTTGCGCGACTGGCGCGCCACGCTGGTGGCGGCAGCAGCATTACCGTTATCGGTCATTCCGACTTTCATTGGCCTGAAGTATTTTGGCTACACGCTCAATACCGTGACCTTGCTGGCTCTGGCGCTGGTGGTGGGCGTGCTGGTCGATGATGCCATCGTTGAAATCGAAAACATCTCGCGCCATCTACGCATGGGCAAGACGCCGATGCAGGCTGCACTCGAAGCGGCCGATGAAATCGGCATGGCCGTCATCGCCACCACCTTCGCACTGGTGGCGGTGTTCCTGCCGACCGCTTTCATGGCCGGCATTCCCGGACTGTTTTTCAAGCAGTTCGGCTGGACTGCCGTGCTGGCCATCATCGCTTCACTGATGGTCGCGCGCCTGCTCACGCCAATGATGGCGGCATATATTCTGAAGCCGACCAGCGAGACCGAACAAAAAGATGGCTGGGTAATGCGCCACTATCTGACGACGATGAAGTGGTGCCTGCGGCACCGCATACTCACCGGTATCGGTGCCGGGATTTTTTTCATCGCCTCGATTGCGCTGGTGCCACTGCTGCCGACCGGCTTCGTTCCTGCCGCCGACCGGAGCCAGACCCAGATCAACATCGAACTGGCTCCCGGCAGCACTTTGCAGGAAACCGCGGTCGTCGCCGAGCGCGCCCGCTTGCTGGCAATGGAGGTCAAAGGCATCACCGCCGTCTTCAGTTCGATCGGCGGAGGCTCCAGCGGCGATGCGTTTGCACCGGGTGCGTCGGCCGAAGCTCGCCGTGCCGTCCTGACACTGACCACCGTGCATCGCACTGACCGCAAGGAGAGCATGGCCCAGCTCGAAGGTGCCTTGCGCAAGCGCATGGCCGTCATCCCGGGTGCACGCTTCACGGTCGGTCCGCCCGATAGTGGCGTCAAGATGCAATTGGTGTTGCAAAGCGAGAATCCGGTCATGCTATTGGAATCGGCGCAGAAGGTGATCCGCGAATTGCGCACGCTGCAGGGGATCGGCAACGTCAATTCGACCGCGTCACTGGTGCGACCGGAAATCATCGTACGCCCCGACTTTGCCCGCGCCGCCGATCTCGGCGTGACCGCCGCCAGCATCGGTGAAACGGTGCGCGTGGCGACAGCCGGCGACTACGATACCAACCTGACGAAACTCAACCTGCCGGAGCGGCAGGTGCCGATCCGGGTCAAGCTGCCCGATGCCGTGCGCGCCGACCTCAGTGCGATTGCCCGCCTGACCGTGCCCGGCAAGAACGGCCCGGTCATGCTCGGCACGGTTGCCGGCATCAGCATGGAAAGTGGTCCGGCGCAGATCGACCGGCTCAACCGCAGTCGCAATGTCACGCTCAATATCGAACTCGGCAGTCGCACGCTGGGCGATGTCAACAAGGAGGCGCGGGCCTTGCCGTCGTTACGCAACTTGCCGCCTTCAGTGACGATTGCTGCGCTCGGCGATGCGCAGGAAATGAAGGCGCTATTCGCCAGTTTTGGCCTGGCCATGGCCATTGGCGTGCTCTGCATTTATGGCGTGCTGGTATTGCTGTTCAAGGATTTCATGCAACCGGTCACGATTCTGGCGGCGCTACCGCTGTCGATCGGCGGCGCGTTCGTAGCGCTGCTGATCACCGGTCGCGCGCTGTCGATGCCGTCGATGATCGGCCTGATCATGTTGATGGGAATTGTCACGAAGAACTCCATCCTGCTGGTCGACTACGCAATCCTCGCACGTCAGGCCGGCATGGATCGATTCGATGCGCTAGTCGATGCCTGCCACAAACGCAGCCGGCCCATCATCATGACGACGATTGCGATGGGTGCCGGCATGATGCCGCTGGCGCTGGGCTGGGGTGCTGACCCGAGCTTCCGTTCACCGATGGCCATTGCCGTCATCGGTGGCCTGATTACCTCGACCTTGCTCAGTCTGCTGGTGGTGCCGGCGGTATTTACGTATATCGATGATCTGGAGAAATTGCCGGCTTGGGTGAGGGGCAAGTGGCGCAGCAGGTCCGCTGCGCGCTAACCGGATTGGGATTACCAGACGCGGGCAGGGCATGTGATCCACATGCTCTGCGACGGGTGCGCCGCCTGATCGTTATTTAATCAGACGCAGCACAAACGGATAGCGGTAACCGGACCCCTTGGATGCCGCCACCGCACCGAGCAGACAGAACACGATGTTGACGACGTAGAGCAATGGAAACGCCAGCAAGCCGACCAGTACCAGCGTCAGCACCCCGCAGATCACGTACCCGATCATCACGGTGAGCTGGAAATTGAGCGCTTCGGCCGACTCCTGCGCAATGTAGGCCGAGCTGTCTTTCTTGAGCAGCCAGATAATCAGCGCACCGATGAAGCCGGTAAAAATTCCCAGCAGGTGAGCCAGCATCGCGAAGTTGCAATCGTCTTTTTCAGGCGAGCTTTGTGTGATATCGGTCATCGTTCTTCTTTCAGGAAGGTGGCGTGACGGAACGATAACATGGCGACAGGAGCGCACCTAAAAACAAGCACGTCCTCCTGATCTTTGACAATCACGTCGCGATCACTTCGCGATCATGCGCTGGCCTTTTTTGCCGCCGGCTTGCGACCTGCCGGTTTCTTGACGGCGGCTTTTTTCGGCGCAGCTTTTTTGGCTGCCGGCTTGGCTGCCAACTTCACGACTTTACTGCTCTCTGCGGCATCGCCTTCCTCGCCCTCGACCGCAGCGGCCTTGCCTTTGGCGGGTGCCTTGGCCTTGCGTTCTTCAAATTCGAAGCTGACTTTGCCGTCCTTGCCCTTGGCCAGAAATGCCTTGAACGGCCGGCGCGTGCGTTGCGATACGAAGCCGGGCAGCAAGTCGGTTTTGCCTTCGTTGAGCAATTTGATCATCTGTTCCGGCAGGATTTCCTGCTGCAGGATGATGCGACCGCTGCGGAAATCGCATTCCTTCGGCTTGGCCACGCTCTTTTCGCAGACATAGGCCAGGCCCAGTTCGAACACGCCATTGGCACATTTCGGGCAAGGCCCGAGTGCTGTCTGGCCGGTGAAATCGACACCTTCACCGTTTTCGCCTTCTTCGTCGTTCTGACCGAAATCGAATTCGAGCTTGCAGTTCTTGATCTCTTCGTCGCGTGAAATTTTCAGGATGGCGGCGAAGGGCCGGCCCATCTTGGAGCGGAATCCCTGCAGCGGTCCGATGGTGCGGTTGGTCAGCAATTCTTCGACTTCGGGAATTTCGAACTGGCGGCTACCCGGCGTCTTGCTCATCGAGAATTCGCACTTGGTGCAGGCAAAGCGACGGTAGTTTTCCTTGACCACGCTGCCACAGTTCGGGCACGGGGTTGTCAGTGTCGTGTAGTCGCCGGGAATCGTGACGTTGTCGTATTCCTTGGCGCGCTTGACAATGATCTGGGTCATTTCCGCGATCTCGCGCATGAACTCTTCGCGGCTGATCTTGCCGCGTTCCATTTGCGACAGCTTGTATTCCCACTCGCCCGTCAGTTCCGGCGCGGTCAGTTCGTTCACGCCAAGGCCGCGCAACAGCGTCATTAACTGGAATGCTTTGGCCGTCGGAATCATTTCCCGGCCTTCGCGCAACAGGTAGCGTTCGTTGATCAAGCCTTCGATGGTGGCCGCACGCGTGGCTGGCGTACCGAGTCCCTTGCCGGCCATCGCGTCACGCAATTCTTCATCGTCGATCAGCTTGCCGGCACCTTCCATCGCCGACAGCAACGTGGCTTCCGTGTAGCGTGCTGGCGGTTTGGTGACCAGGCCGTTGGCGGCGATGGCATCGGTCTGGACTTTCTCGCCCTTGGCAACGGCTACCAGCGTGCCATCGCCATCGGCGGCTTTCGGATCGACCACGTCTTTGCCATACACGGCCAGCCAACCCGGATTAACCATGACCTTGCCTTCAGTCTTGAACTGGTGACCGGAGACTTCGGTAAAGCGCGTTGTCACCTGGAATTCAGCCGCCGGGAAAAAGATCGCGAGGAAACGTCGGGTGACGAGGTCGTAGAGCTTTTGCTCCGGCTCGGACAGATTCTTCGGTGCCTGCGTGGTCGGGATGATCGCAAAGTGATCGCTGATCTTGGTGTTATCGAAGATGCGCTTGTTCGGCTTGACCCAGTTACCATTGAGGATCTGCGCGGCAAACTGGTAGTAGTTATTGTTTTCGGAAACCGTCTCCAGCGTTTCCTTGACAGTGCTGATGTAATCTTCCGGCAGATGACGCGAATCGGTCCGCGGATAGGTCAGCACCTTGTGCTTTTCGTACAGCGCCTGCGCCAGTCCGAGGGTGTTCTTGGCCGAAAAGCCGAAGCGCGCATTGGCTTCGCGCTGCAGGCTGGTCAGGTCGAACAGGCCGGGCGCCATCGAGGTGGTCGGCTTGGACTCTTCGGTGACATTGCCCTGCTTGGTGCGGCACTCAGCGACGATCGATTCGGCGGCGGCTTTGCTCCACAGACGCTCGGCACGCTTTTCTGGATCAGTGTCGTCCTTCTTGAATTTGGTATCGAGCCAGCGGCCTTCGTAGACGCCGGCAGCGCAGACAAAATCGGCACGCACTTCCCAGAAATCGCGGGCGACGAACTTCTTGATTTTCTCTTCGCGCAGCACAACGATCGACAGCGTCGGCGTCTGCACCCGACCGACGGTGGTCAGGTAGAAACCACCTTCTTTCGAGTTGAAGGCCGTCATCGCGCGGGTGCCATTAATCCCGATCAACCAGTCGGCTTCACTGCGGCAACGGGCGGCGTCGGCCAGCGGCAGCATCTCGGCATCATCACGCAGGTTGGTAAATGCTTCGCGGATCGCGCCGGGCGTCATCGATTGCAGCCACAGCCGCTTGATCGGTTGCTTGGCCTTGGCATTCTGGGCAATCAGTCGAAAAATCAATTCGCCTTCGCGCCCGGCATCGCAGGCATTGATCAGCGCGGTCACATCCTTGCGCTTGATCAGGCGGTTGAGCACTTTCAGGCGCGCCTCGGTCTTGGCAATCGGGTTGAGGGCAAAGTAGGGCGGGATCATCGGCAGATGGGCAAAGCTCCATTTGCCGCGCTTGATATCGAATTCTTCAGGGACAGCGATTTCGAGCAAATGACCGACAGCGGACGACAACACGTATTCATCGGATTCAAAATACTCATCGTGCTTGGTGAAGCCACCGAGCGTCTTCGCGATGTCGTTCGCAACGGAAGGCTTCTCGGCAATGATGAGGGTTTTAGTCATGGATTCGGGTCTCGAAAAAAGTGCGGTTGCCACGTGGCGGTTAGCGTCGTTGTCCGCATCATACAGCCCGCACCGGCATTACTGGCCGCAACAGGTTGCAGATCAAGGGCCACCGGGAAATGATAATAAGCGGGTTCTTGTGTAAGGCGCAACAACGGGTCACGTCACATGGCAGTTGAAACGGCAACGCTACAGTACGTTGCCGCTTAGTGTAATTGCCTTGGCTCAGGCTCGTCGTCGTCAAGGAAAAGTTCGTCGAACATCAGGCCGTCGGGCTCCTTGCCCTGGCTCCACAGTACCATCAGCACGATAACTTTCAACTTGTCTAGCGAAATCAGGCTACCGCTAACGGCCAGCGCGCGTTCGATGACGATCTCACGCTGGACCGGGTTGAGCAGCTTGGCAGCCTCGAGGAACTGGATGAAACCGACGGCCGCCGTACCCAGCGCGTCCATTTCCTGGTGCACATAAATACGCGTACCAAATGAAAATGCGGTTTGCTGCGGATATTGTCCGGCCAGCGTTGTCGTGGTTTTTGCGAGATCAGTGAGCCAGTCAAGAGCACTGGTGATTTCATCATCTTCGAAACCGATTGCCGACAGTTTCTTGACCAGTGCAGCCGGTGATGGGCAGGCATCCGGACGGTAATAGGTTTCGTAGAGGTAAACAAGGACGTCGAACATGAATGTACTGTAGCGGTAAGATCGTGCCGGCACAAGGGTCGTGCAGCGTTTGCGAAAAGGTCTTCTGGAAGCATAGCGCGCCATGATCAAACATAGGCACGCACACCCGATATGACCGGATTCTACCCGACTCGCCGGTAATTGCCGCCAGGTAGTACTTCCAGACATCCAAGTAGCTCCAGCTCCAGCAATTGACCGCTCAGTGCGGCAACATCGAGTCCAGTTCGTGCCACCAGTGTATCGCTGTCGACCGGATCAAACCCGAGTGCAGACAGTAGCGCTGCCAACATCGCCGGCAGTGCCGGCGATTCCAGGGAACGTGCTGTTGCCACCGGGCCAGCAGGTGCGATTTCCTCGAGCACATCCTGAGCCGATTCAACCAGTTTGGCTCCCTGCTTGATCAGCCAATGGCATCCCTTTGACAGCGGTGCGTGGATCGAGCCCGGAATGGCATAGACATCACGGCCCTGTTCGACCGCCACCCGCGCCGTAATTAACGACCCGGACCGCGCCGCTGCCTCGATCACCAGTACGGCCCGTGACAAGCCACTGATTAGCCGGTTGCGACGCGGAAAATTGGCAGCGAGGGCCCCGGTGCCGAGCGCGTATTCGCTCACCACACAACCTTCATCAGCAATGCGCATTGCCAGCGCGCGGTTACGCGCCGGGTAGACGATATCAATCCCGGTACCAATGACAGCAACGGTCGACCCCGCATGATGCAACGCCCCAGCATGAGCCGCCGCATCGATGCCCATGGCCAGGCCGGAGACGACAACAAATCCGGTCTGGCTAAGCGAAGCGGCAAATTGCCCGGCATTGAGCAAGCCTTGTGCACTGGCGTTGCGGCTACCGACGATGGCAATGGCTGGCGCGTGTAACCGCGCCAGGTGACCTTTGACATAGAGCACAATCGGCGGGTCGGGAATGTCCAGCAAGGCCTGCGGATAGCGCGGATCAGCCAGGGTCAGAAAGTGGTGACGGGAGTTTTGCAACCAGTGCAGTGTCTGGTCGATCAGGTACCGTGTACGCGCCGGCAAAGGTGCAGTCAGGGCGCTGGCTAGCGGCTTGCCGACCACAGCACTCAAGGCAGCATGGCTGGCGGCAAAAATATTTTCTGGCAAGCCGAATTGTGTCAGTAGTAATCTCGCCGCGACGTTACCAACGCCGGGCGTTTGCTCAAGTCGAATCCACGATGCGACTTCAAGCGGATCGATCGATGATTCGGCGGCAGATGACAGAGGCTTACTCCGGTGATTTGGCCACATCCCCTATCTGTACCGAATCACTGACCTGCATGATCAGCCCGTACGAAATATTTTTAAAGACGCGGAATACAAACAGCGTCCCATATTCTGTATCGGGTAACTTGATTGCTTCCTTCTTGCCTTCGGTCTTATCGATGATCGTGGCGCCGGCGCGGCTTAACTGCAACACAGTACCGATGTCGATACCGTCTTTTTTCCCACGATTAATGGCGACGATCTGGTTTTGGCCGGCATGCGTCACACCGCCGTAAATCGATGCAATGCGGGCACTAACAGGCTGTTCAGGTGGATGTGGCACGTAATTCAAGATAGGTGCAGGAGGTAATGCCAACAGGCGGTCGCCCACACCCATTTCTTCTTTGGCTGCCACCACTGTGAACACATGAGCACTATTGCCACCGCTCTTGTCAGCTTGTACGAGCTTGACGCTGCCGAGATAGACCGATTCGTAACCAATCACTTTTCCGGTTTCGGGATCTTTCAACGGCAAGCCCGGGCGGAACACCTGAAACGACGAGTCCCCTTTGAGGTCACCGCGCACATAGGCCTTATCGCTTTTGCCGAGGAAGACATGGCCTTCCTGTGTCGCAACGATTCGAGGCGTACCCTGCAATTCATCCTCTTCAATGATCAGCGGTTGCGACAGGAACGGTTCAATGATGTTCGACGGGATCGCCGGGATCGCCGTCTGGCCCAGACTTTCGCTGCGGATTCGCGGCGACAAGGTCTCGGTTCTCATGTCGCCACCCGTCGGCTTGCCTAATCGCAAACGCCTGTTGATACGGTCGAAATACACGATCTGTCCCGGATAAATCCAGTGCGGGTTACGTATCTCTTCACGGTTCATGTCCCATACTTGCGGCCAGCACCAGGGATGCTGCAGAAACTTGCCGGAAATATCCCAGAGGGTGTCGCCACGCACCACCAGATGACTGTCGGGCGCATTGGCCAGAAATTCGCAGCGTGCCGATGCTGCTTGAACGCTTGTCGCCACAAGAGAAAGCGAAGCGGTGGCAAAGGCGAAGCAGACGACTGCTGTGCTAAACTTTTTCATGGTTGATCCGGTGAGAGTGGCGCGTGGCGTAAATAAATAGTCCCGCGACAAAAAGCATACGCAAAAAAAGTATGTAAAAACTTGCCAAATTGAATCAAAGTCTGCCCACAAATCCTTGAACTAGCAAGATAAAACACGTTCATCACTCAACGCATTGTTGCGCAAAAGCCGTATGCCATTACTAAATATATTGCGTTATCCCGACCCGCGTCTGCACAAGGTTGCCCGCCCTGTGACGATTTTTGATGCACGACTGAAGCAGCTCGTCGCCGACATGGCAGAGACCATGTACGAAGCGCCCGGTGTTGGTCTGGCCGCATCGCAGGTCGACGTCCACGAGCAATTGATCCTTGTCGACATCTCCGACAATCAGACGGAATTACGCGTGCTCATCAATCCGGAAATTACCTGGGCCAGCAGCGAGATGCAGGTCTATGACGAGGGTTGCCTGTCCGTTCCCGGCGTGTATGACGGAGTCGAGCGGCACGCCCGCATCAAGGTCCGGGCACTGGACGTCGATGGTAAAACCTTCGAAACCAGCGCAGACGGGTTGCTGGCCGTCTGCATCCAGCATGAAATGGACCATCTGAAAGGCAAGGTATTTGTCGAATATCTGTCGCCGCTCAAACGCAATCGGATCAAAGCGAAGATGCTTAAGGAAGAGCGCGAACTCAACCGCGACAAAAAACGCAACAGTGAGCGCTGATCACAGCGCTCTGTCAGGAAAAATTCATACCCATGAAAATCATCTTTGCCGGCACGCCGGAATTCGCCGCCGTCGCGCTGGCAGCAATCCACGCGGCCGGTTTCGAGGTTGTGCTGGTGCTCACGCAACCCGATCGACCGGCCGGACGCGGCATGCAATTGCATGCTTCCGCCGTCAAACAATTCGCATTGGCACACGGCATCGAGGTAGCACAACCCGTATCGCTGCGCCTCGATGGGAAATATCCCGATGTCGCCAGCGAGGCCGACGCACTGTTGCGCTCCACGCCGCATGATGTGATGGTCGTCGCCGCCTATGGCTTGATCCTGCCACCGTCGGTACTGGCGATACCGCCATCAGGCTGCTTGAACATCCATGCTTCACTGCTGCCACGCTGGCGCGGAGCCGCGCCGATCCACCGTGCGATCGAGGCGGGCGATAGCGAAACCGGCATTACCATCATGCAAATGGACAAGGGTCTCGACACCGGGCCGATGCTGCTCGCCGAGCGCCTGGCAATCGGCGCCGATGAAACCACCGGCAACCTGCATGACCGGCTCGCGGCGCTGGGCGGGCAGCTCATTGTCGACGCCCTGCACCAGCTTGAACGCGGTCCCGTCGTCGCTACCGTGCAATTGGAAAGCGGTACCTGCTATGCCGCCAAGATCAGCAAAGAAGAAGCGGCACTGAATTTCGCGCAACCGGCTGAAGTACTGGCGCGCAAGATACGCGCGTTCCATCCCACTCCGGGAGCCAGCGCCATCATTGACGACGTTGCCATCAAGATCTGGCGCGCCGATGTCGTGGCCCGCTCGGACCTGGCCATCCCCGGTGAAATCATTGCCGCCGACGCCATGGCAGGCCTGGTCATTGCCTGCGGCAGCGGCGCTTTACGGCTTACAGAGCTGCAAAAACCGGGTGGCAAACGCTTGCCTGCCTCCGAATTCCTCAAGGGTTTTCCCATCACGGCAGGCACCTGCGCCACGGTGCTTCCCGTGAATGGACAAAAAAGCTGACAGACAAACCCTCACAACCTGCACTGGTATTCATCAATCCGATATCTGCTATGTCAAATGACAATTGGCGGGATGCGGCGAGCCGCTTCTATACTCGCTCTGTCTCCTCCATGTCTCTTCTTTTCGATGTGGATTCAAGCCCGCCTCTTTCGCGGGTTTTTTTTTGCCTGAAGTTGCCGTTAGCCGCTTTGACGTATAATTTTCCAGCGCCGATTTGATCCAAAAAGTCAAACCCAGCTTGCGGGCGCCAGGCTTGTGCCGCAACGGTACAGGCCCAAATAAATACCGCTAAAGCGGCCCTGAAGAAACCCGGCTCCGCTTTACAAGCCGGGTTTTGCATTTCCAGACACCATTTTTATCGAGCACACCATGAAACGCGACGCCTTCTCCGCCACCGAAACCATTTTGCGCGACCTGCTGGCGCGCCGCATCCTGATCCTTGATGGCGCGATGGGCACGATGATCCAGCAGTACAAACTGAGCGAAGAGGATTACCGCGGACCGCGCTTCGCCGATTTCACCGGACCAGGCCGGGAGCTATTCGTCAAGGGCAACAATGAATTGCTGTCGCTGACCCAGCCGCAGATCGTCAGCGAGATTCACGAGCAATATCTCGATGCCGGCGCCGACCTGATCGAGACCAATACCTTCGGTGCGACCACGGTCGCGCAGGACGATTACCACATGGCGCATCTGGCCTACGAGATGAACCTCACGTCGGCACGCCTGGCGCGCGCGGCCTGCGACAAGTACTCGACCCCGGACAAACCACGCTTCGTCGCAGGCACCCTTGGCCCAACGCCGAAGACCGCGTCGATTTCGCCGGACGTCAACGACCCTGCTGCCCGCAATGTGACCTTCGACCAGCTGGTCGTGGCCTATCTCGACCAGACCCGCGCGCTGGTCGAGGGCGGTTCCGACATCCTGCTGGTCGAAACCATTTTCGATACCCTCAATTGCAAGGCTGCGCTGTTTGCCATCGATACCTTTTTCGAGGAATCCGGCCTGCGCTTGCCGATCATGATTTCGGGTACCGTCACCGATGCATCGGGCCGCATCCTGTCCGGCCAGACCGTACCGGCGTTCTGGAATTCGGTACGCCATGCACGACCACTGACAATCGGCCTGAACTGCGCGCTCGGCGCCGCACTGATGCGTCCGTATGCCGAAGAGTTGTCGAAGATTGCCGACACCTTCGTCTGCATTTATCCGAATGCCGGCCTGCCCAATCCGATGAGCGACACGGGTTTCGACGAAACCCCGGACGTGACGTCGTCGCTGCTCAAGGACTTCGCGGAAAGCGGCTTTGTTAACATCGCCGGTGGCTGCTGCGGCACCACGCCGGACCATATCCGCGCGATTGCGCAAACCGTCGCCAGCATCGCGCCGCGCCAGATTCCTGTCATACCGCAAGTGATGCGCCTGTCAGGTCTCGAACCCTTCGTCATCGATGATGATTCACTGTTCGTCAACGTTGGCGAGCGTACCAACGTGACCGGCTCGAAAGCCTTCTCGCGTCTGATCCTCAACGAGCAGTACGAGGAGGCCATCGCGGTCGCCCGCCAGCAAGTCGAAAACGGCGCACAAGTCATCGACATCAACATGGATGAAGCGATGCTCGATTCGCTCGCCGCGATGACGCGCTTTTTGCATCTGGTGGCGTCCGAGCCGGACATCGCGCGGGTGCCGATCATGATCGATTCGTCGAAGTGGTCGGTCATCGAAGCCGGCCTGAAATGCGTGCAGGGCAAGTCGATCGTGAACTCGATTTCGATGAAAGAAGGCGAAGAAGAATTCCTGCGCCAGGCCCGTCTGTGCCGCAGTTATGGTGCCGCCGTGATCGTGATGGCCTTCGATGAAAAAGGTCAGGCCGACACGTTCACGCGCAAGACCGAAATCTGTCAGCGTGCCTACAACCTGCTGGTGTCCAAAGTCGGCTTTCCCCCCGAAGACATCATCTTTGATCCGAACGTTTTTGCGATCGCCACCGGCATCGACGAGCACAATAAT
>CAILRJ010000025.1 GCA_903836575.1 uncultured Burkholderiales bacterium | reverse complement strand
TGGTGCTGGTGTTGGCGCTGGTGTTGGTGCTGGTGTTGGTGCTGGTGTTGGCGCTGGTGTTGGTGCTGGTGTTGGTGCTGGTGTTGGTGCTGGTGCTGGTGTTGGTGCTGGTGTTGGTGTTGGTGCTGGTGTTGGTGTTGGTGTGCCGGTGATCGTCAGGGTGAGTGTCGCCATCGTGCCTGCCGTACCTCTGCCATTGCTTCTAGAAAACGGTTTGGCATGAATAACGTAAGTACCCGCAGCGGGAGTCCATTTGTTGTATACATTACCTAAATTACCCTTGTATGAGTAGGGCGCGATGTTCTCTGTTCTGGTTGTGCTGGTGTTGGTATCGGTAAAAACGACGCTTTTGACGCTGCTGGCATTCGCTCGCACGCCGATGTTCCGGGCCGTGCCAAGTGAGATTGTGCCGCTTGACGTGAATGTGGCAATGTCGGTACCGGTGTCGGCATTGATGATAGTGAAGCTTGTCACCGTCTGTGCTGAAACCCACATCGGTACGCACATTAATGCGCCCCAAGAAATCGTTTTACAAGTAGTGGATAAGTTCATTTTGTATCTCCTAATGTCAGGCTTGAATACGTTGACGACAAGTTGATGGCGAGGTTTGGGTGCGGTCCCTTGCCGTGGTCGTTCAAACGATGGTTAAGGGTTGATGACGAAGGCTCCAAGGGTTAGCCAGCCACTGCGTTGCTGGTCTTGTGTCGTGTTGGCGAATTTCAGGACCTTGCCGCCGGCCATGGGGTTCACCACACCGATGAGCAGGGTGTAAGTGCCCGTTGCCAATCCAGGGTTGATAATGTTGAATGTCCAGTTGCCGGGAGACCCCGGGAGAACTGTTCTAAGATCCCAATCCATGGACCATGTCTTGAGATTTCCGGCCCCATCCAGAGCCGCCATCTGGACAGTCCAAGGGTAATAAAACGGCGCTACTCCGCGGTTTTCGATAGAGACCGTGCCACGCAAGGATTGGCCCGCTCTCGCCGGCTCCATGGTCGCCTTTGGAATATGAAGAACATAGCCCATGGACTGGGCGGCTTCGGTAGCCAGTTTTAACTGCGATGCATTAAACGTTCCCGTGAAAAGACCGTTGTAAAGTAACCAGGAAGCGTGGGTCGTCTTTATGGAAAGATCCAATTCTTGACCAGCCGGCGAGCAGGTGGGGATATTCCAAATACAGCCTTGCACTTCAGGTCGCACCTCACCGCTGATGGTGCGGGTTTTCCAACTATTTTGAAGGCCTGCCGCTGTGATTTTCGGCCAGAAGTGCCAACCAGTTGGACCTAAGGTTTCATAAGCGAAGGACCCATCGCCAAATCCGAGCATGGGACGATCCGTATTGACACCATCCTTGGGCTCCCGTGCGACGAGCTGCTTGTGAGGAAAGGCGCGCAAGTAGGCATCCAACACCTGATTCATGAAGGTCGGCGTCGCCATCCAGTCGTTGTTCGGGTACGTATGCCACTCTCCCCAATATCCCAAAAGACCGACATTGATAGAGCCAACACGTGGATCAGTGTCATAGCGTGCACCCAGCGCAGCGATGTAATTAAGAAGTGCAGCTTGCAAATTGGGGTTGTTGTAATCCGGACTGAAGCCTCCGTTATAGGTATGTCCTGGCACACCGGACAAGAAGTCGGGTATTCCAGTCGGCTGGCCCGGATAATCCAGAAAAGTGCTGAAAACCGCTTGATGCCCCCTGGCTGCGATGGCGCTCAGTCGTGAGTCCAGAGCGCTCCAGTTGAACGTATTCGATCCTGTCTGAACATCCTTCAGTCCCATATGAAACCATTCAAGACTGTGTGGAAAAGCATACGAGCCTTGGTAGGGCATGAAGCCTTTCAATGGATTGTCGGCGGGCGCAGCTTTATAAGAGAGCGAAAATGTCTGGGTAACTTCTGGCGCTGGTACTGGCGCTGGTACTGGCGCTGGTACTGGCGCTGGTACTGGTGCTGGTGCTGATGTTGATGTTGTTACTGGCGCTTCAATTGGTATTGGTGCGGGCAGAACGTTGACCTGCGCCTCATCGAAAACCATATTTCCCTGGTTATCCGTTGCCGTCAGCCGAAAGGTATATGCCCCTCCAATAAGACCGCTGACGCCGAGTTCGGTACTATTTGTTCCACTCAATGACGCCTTGTTCGGCCCGGATTCCTGAGTCCATACGATGCTGACAACGTTACCGTCAACGTCGCTTGCTGCCCCTATTAAACTGACTGTGCTGTCGGGTTGGCGTATTGAAAGATCGCTGCCCGCGCTGACGGTGGGTGCAGTTCCCTTTGAAGGTGGAGAGAAAGTTACGCTGTTGGAAGATTGTGGTGTTGACGGAGTGCTACTTGCGCCAGCGGTAGTAGCCACTACGTCGAAAGACGACACTAGATTTGATGACGCAGTAGCTGGCGCGCTGGTGCTACCGCCGCCGCAGGCCGATATTGAAACAACCACTGCGATTAAAATCGGGGAGAGTAATAAAATTCTCTTATTCATGTCCATTCCTAGGGTTTTCGAAAGGTCGAAATGTCTAAGTCGCCGAGTTGAGTGCAAGGCCACAAGCGACAAACATCGTCGATGCCTCTATAAACCAAAAGTTACGCTCAGGTAATAAGTTTTAGTTTGTATTGTCTTGAGGAAATTTTCAAGTTGTTTCACCATGGCTTCACTTCACACAACACTCTTTGCTGGTTCTGGATGGTTGCGATCCGAATTGGACCAATCTTGGTCCCTGAAACCCTCGTTTCTGGCTATTCATGATCGACGTTCGGGGTTAGGTATTTTTTGACTGAATGGATTCAGTCACGCTGCGAAGGATCGTCGGTACCTCTTCGTCATGAGTTCTTGCGGTACTGTTTGTACCCGCAATCAAACTGGATCGTCCACAGACAGTTCCAGTTTTGACCTTATTAAATTATTTATATTAATAAATGAAGTGGTGCCTGTCGGTCTGAGACAACGACGGTCTTTAGTGGTTGACATTCGGACCATGCCACCGGTGGAAGGACGATGTCACTCACCCAGTTGATGCATCTTGATGTCTTGTAACGGCTGATAATTACAGACGTTTTCGTTGCTAAAAAGCTCGTCGACATCACACATGTTGACCCTGTAATAAGGCGCAATTTTTTACTGCAGGACGGAACCATATACCTGCGGTCGTCCGACAACTGGTCCGATGTAGTCAAACACTGATGGCCACTGTTACGCATAATTTTGCCGAAATAGGTATGAGCAACATGACAGGCTGGTGTTGTGCGGTCATCGACTGATTTTTTGTGATGGTTTCAATTGCGACAGGATTGCAGTGGTCGTTGTTCCATGGCGGTCACACGGGTCCACCGATCCGATCCGGCGACTTGCGGTAAAATTCGGCCCCGGCGCGATCCGCCGACCCAGCTCATCCACTTTCCAGCCATCCCTTGCAAAGGCAGTTCGAATGACCTTGTCCCGACTTATCGGTACCTTCGTGCGCAGCCACATCCAGTCGTATATCGCCGCCGGCGCGATGCTGGCAGCGGTCGCACTGCTGACTGTCTGGGTGCCGCGCAAGGTTGGCCACATCATCGATGCACTGGTCGCCGGGCAGTTGGGCGGCGCGGCACTGTTGCAGGAACTGGCGGTACTGGTGGCCATTGGTGTGGCGATCTATTTTCTGCGAGTCGGTTGGAGGCTGCAATTGTTCAAGGCGGCTTACCAGTTCGGTGTCGAACTGCGTACCCGGCTGTATGCCCGACTGGCGCTGCAAGGCCCGGCGTTCTACCAGAAGCAACGTACCGGTGACCTGATGGCGCTAGCCACCAACGATGTCGATGCCGTCGAAATGGCTGCCGGAGAAGCGATGCTGGCCGGTTTCGATGGCTCCCTGACGTTGCTGATGGTGCTGGCAATGATGCTGATTGGCGTCGACTGGCGCCTGACACTCATTGCGCTGGTGCCGTTTCCGTTCATGGCATTTGCGTTCTGGCGCATCTCGAATCAGATCCACCTCGCCTCGACCGATTCGCTCAAGCGTTTTAGCGATCTCAACGATCACGTGCAGGAAACTCTGGCCGGCGTGCGCACCCTGCGTGCGCTCGGGCTGGAGCAGCGCAGCGCGGCCCGTTTTGCCGAACTGGCCGAACATGCTGCGGCTGCCAATCTGCGCGCACAGCGCTGGGAAGCCGCCTACGAACCGGCGGTCGGCATCACCTTGTCGACCGCCGGCGTGCTGACGCTGTCGCTGGGTGGTTATCTGGTGTGGAATAACGCACTGACCATCGGTGGACTGACCAGCTTCTCGATGTATCTGGGACAGCTGATCTGGCCGATGTTTGCCGCCGGCTGGGTTCTGTCGCTGATCGAACGCGGACGCGCCGGCTGGGAGCGGCTCGCGCCGATACTGGCCTTGCCGCTGTCGGTCGACGACAACGGCGCGGAGACCCGTTTCGAACCTGGTGTGCTGACACTCGACAAGATTGACTTTTCTTATCCGGGACAAGGCGCGCTGGCCTTGCAGGATATTTCGCTACAACTCGAACCGGGTCAGACACTCGGTCTGGTCGGCCCGACCGGTGCCGGCAAGTCAACCCTGCTGCGCATCTTGCTGCGCCAGTTTCGTCCGCTGAACGGCAACGTGATGTGGGGCGCGCAAGCACTTGATGCGTATGCGCTGGAAACATTGCGTAATGCAATCAGCTGGGTGCCGCAAGAGTCGTTTTTGTTTTCCTCGTCGATTGCCGATAACATCGCGCTGGCGCGTCCCGGTGCCAGCCGTGCCGAGGTCGAACATGCGGCCGGACTGGCAGCAGTGCACGACGACATCCTGCGTTTTGCGCAAGGCTATGAAACGGCAGTCGGCGAGCGCGGCGTGACCTTGTCCGGTGGCCAGCGCCAGCGCGTTGCGATTGCCCGTGCGTTGCTGGCCGACAGTCCGCTGCTGCTGCTCGACGATGCTTTGTCGGCAGTCGATACCGGCACCGAAGCGAGCATCCTGCAGCATCTTCGCGTGGCCCGTAACGGCCGCACAGTGATCATTGCCAGCCACCGGCTCAGTGCCGTGGCCGACGCCGACCAGATTCTGGTCCTGCGCGAAGGCCGCATCACCGAACGGGGCAACCATCAGCAACTGCTCGATGGCGATGGCTGGTACGCCAGCCAGTGGCGTTACCAGCAACTGGAGGCCAGTCTCGATGCGCTCTGAAACCCGTCAAGCCATTGCGCTGCTGCGCACCTCGGCTGAGCCGGACCGGCGTCACCTGTTCATCGGTACCGCCTGGCTGGTGCTGGCCGCCGGACTGGAAGTGATCGGCCCGCTGCTGGGTAAGTCGCTGATCGACAATCACTTGTTGCCGCACCAGCTGGACTGGCCGCGCATGATTGCGCTACTGGTTGGTATCCTCGTCACCGGCTGGGTCGCCAGCATCGTCCGTTATTTTCAGCTGGCGCGTCTGTCGGGGCTGGCGATGCGTTCGGTACGGCGCTTGCGCGAATCGGTCTACGGCCATGTGCTGCGTTTGCCGATGGCGTTTTTTGACAAGGCCATCACCGGCCAGTTGGTCAGCCGCGTGACCAACGATACCGAGGCCGTCAAGAACCTGTACATCCAGGTGTTGTTTGTGATCCTCGACAGCAGCATCGTACTGACCGGCGCGATGCTGGCGATGGCCTGGCTCGACTGGCGGTTGATGCTGGTGGTACTGATGCTGTTTCCGGCGGTGATCGTGATCGTCTGGTTTTACCAGCGCATGAGCGCGCCGGCGGTGACCCGGGCGCGCGAACTGCGCAGCGAAATCAATGCGCAGGTGGCCGAGTCGATCGGCGGCATGCCGGTGCTGCAAGCGAGTAATGCGGCGCTGCGTTTTGGCGACCGATTCCGTGCCACCAATCAATTGCAATATCACGCCCGCGTAGCCGAATTACGCGCCAATGCGTGGCTGCTACGTCCGGCGCTGGATTTGCTTAACGTGTTGCTGCTGGTCGGCGTGATCTACAGCTTTGGCCAGCGCGAGTTCAGCGGACTCGAAGTCGGCGTGCTGTATGCGTTCGTCAGCTACATCGCCCGCGTGGTCGATCCGCTGATCCAGATCACGCTGCAATTCAGCCAGCTGCAGCAATCAGTGGTGGCGGCAGCGCGGGTCAATACGCTGCTCAACGAACACAAAGTTGTTCCTAGCCAGAGTAACGAGCGCATCAGTGCGGGAGCAGTCTCGATTCGCAACGTGCGCTTTGGCTATGTGCCGGGGCAGGACGTGCTGCACGACCTTACGCTGGATGTGCCTGCCGGTGCGTTTTATGGCGTGGTCGGTCACACCGGTAGCGGCAAATCGACGCTGCTCAGTTTGCTACTGCGTTTTTATACTGCGCAGCAGGGCAGTATCGCCATCGACCGGATTCCATTGGGCACGATCGGCGACGAGGCTTTCCGGGCCGATGTCGGGCTGGTCCCGCAAGAGCCGTTCCTGCTGGCCGCCAGCGCGCGTGAAAACATCGACATGGGTCGCGGCTACACGCAGGCACAGATCGAAACCGCGGCCCGCGCCGCCAAGGCGCACGACTTCATCCTCGCGCTCGAAGAGGGCTACGACACCTCGCTCGGTGAAGGCGGGGCGCGTCTGTCGACCGGCCAGAAGCAACTGATCGCCGTGGCGCGCGCGCTGGCCGGCCAGCCGCGCATCCTGTTTCTGGACGAAGCCACCTCGCACATCGACAGCGAAACCGAACAAGTGGTGCAAGCCGCGCTCGACGAGTTGCGTGGCAGCGTTACGCTGATCGCGATTGCCCACCGTCTGTCAACCATTCGCGACGCCGACCGCATCATCGTGCTCAACCACGGCCGCATCGACGAGCAGGGCACGCACGACGAGCTGATGGCGATCGAAGACGGGATTTACCAGAAGCTGTATTTGCTGCAGCAATTGACCGACTAGGCGCATGCAACATGGATCCGCAGCGCTCGCTGCGGGTTTTCTTTTTTACAACTGAATCGGCCAATGTTTGACCGACTTCAAAAATAGTACCCCTTCCAAAGCACTTTTTTTGCGGTAATGCCGGGCTTCGCTACGATGCCAGAACTGGTTGCAAAAAATCATAGTCTTCTTGTTGTCGCAACCATTCAACGTCGCATTCAATCCCCAACAGCAGGCCGGAGCATCCATGGTTCGAGGAAGTCAGTTCCAGCGCGGACAAGCGCTGATCTACGGTATTTTTGTTCTGATGGGGGGACTGACAGCGCTTTTTTTTCTGTTCAACACCGGTCAGCTCAGCAGCGAAAAAACCAAGCTCGTCAACACCGCCGACGCAGTCGCCTACAGTGCTGGCGTGATGCAGGCGAGGGCGCTGAATTTTGATGCGTACAGTAATCGGGCGCTGGTGGCCAATGAGGTGCTGGTGGCGCAGATGGTGAGTTTGTCTTCGTGGGGACAGTATGTATCGACGCATGCGAACAATTTGATACCGAGGTTTGCTGATTGCCTTAATCCTGCCTCTGCGGTCCTTGCCTCTTTCATCAATTATGACCCGATCTATGGTGCTTTCTGCTTTCTGACAACGAACTACGGCGTCGACATAATGGATCTCGCAGGTCAGTCTGCAACGACAGTCGCAGCCGCTGCGATCGGCCCGATTGAAGCCAGCAAAACAGCAATCCTCTCCTCGCAAGCACTGTTACATGCGCCAGCTTATTTCCAGAATGCCAGCATGCGTGTACTGCAGGAAGTTGCTGATCGTAACTATGCGGGCGATGGTGCAGTCACTGTTGCCGCCTTCGCTGGTGTAGCTTTCGGAGCCAATCCCGGAGCGACCGATGTACTCAATGATTTTACGAAACAGTATTCCGGTGCCGCGCGGGTGCCGTTTGCTGAAGTCACCCGACTGGCTGCCTATTCGGATGATTTTGTTCGTGAGCGAAACTGGACTTCGGAGGCTGTGTTGCCACCCCCTCGCGAATGGAAGTGCGTACTAAGAAATAAGAAAAATTCTGTCAAGAGACGCGGCGGCACGGAATTGGTCAATCTGGACGAATGGAAATCCGAGGATACGGAATCCTTCTGGCAAGTGACGAATGCGGGAGGATTCTTTAATACGTGGTGCAATACAACCGAACGTCCGATTGGTTACGGCAAACAACAGGCCAACCCTTCTGAAGGGGATCGGGAGGAGTCCGGTGCACGGCTTGGAGATTCCCCCGCAACCAATCCGCGCGCTAGTCACTCTGCTTCCTCGTCGGAGTGGACTACCTACTCCGGCTTACCTTCGTTTTACGATCTGTCGGATCTTGATCCCAATAAAAATCCGGTCATGCAATTTCGTGTACGACTGACCCGCAATGCAGCCAGCACACGGACTTCTACCGGTACTTCAGTCATCGCCAGCACGTCGCGCCTGAACAACTTCCAGAACAATTTCGCCGATGGCGTGATGACAGCCATCGCCGTCGGCGAAGTGTTTTTCGAACGGCCATTGACGGTTCCCAATGATCCGGGACAAGGTAATTACAACCAGTACGCTGAAAGAAATGGTAGTCCTGACAAGCGTGAAATCGGTAGCTTGTTCAATCCTTACTGGCAAGTACGTTTGGCTCCGAACGGGCCGTAAGCAGTTTTAACTAACAGGATAAATAGGGGCGCGGGGTGCAGAGATGATCTTCGAAAAAATAATGCGTGATGCAATCATCATCACCGGATGGCGCATGGCGGCAATCATGTTGCTGACAATATCGTCATTCGTCAGACTTGCATTCGGTGCCGCCAATGCCGATGGGCTCATTGAGGTGCAGCATGTGCATCTGGTTGGCAAGGCATTACCTGGCTATCACAAAAAACTCCTTGATCTGGGCGTCACTTTTTGTGCGGGTAGGGGTATCAAGGTTGCGCTACCTCCGCCCGGGACGTCATTGCATGAAACGATAGACGATAACTACTATGCGCCAGGAGGCATGTCTTTTTATCAAGAAAGGAAGGTGTACATCATTGACAAAGACTGTCGTCTTGCCCGCCGGGAGACGCTCATTATTACTACCTGGACTTCTCTGGGGGCCTGCAAAACGGAACGCGAAACGAAGCAATCCACCGGATATTGCGATGTCGATATTGCCTCTTTATCACGTCTGCCTGATTCGAAATCCGTCAACAGGAAAATTGTTCCCGATGGAGAGACCAGGCGGATTGCTGGTCATTCATGTACTTTTTTCTCCAATAATGTATTGGCTCCTTCCCGGATGTGCATTGCGAGGGACGGAGTTTTTGCCAAGGTGCTGACTTGGCCGAGCGTGTCGTATGGTGCCTTGCTCAGAATGGAGCTCAGGAGTGCATCAGGCAGCGATACCGAAATAGCGACGAACGAAGCCACCGAAATTCATACCAACGTGATGATCCCGATCACCACCTTTGCCCCGCAGCTGTCCGGCAAATACAAAGTCGTTTCCCTCTCGTATCCGACGACGGAGTCGGACCAATGAATCGCCCCGTCAAACCAGCGACCGCCTCCCAGCGCGGCCAATCCGTCGTTGAATTCCTCGTCCTCGCCGTCGCACTGGTTCCGCTCTTCCTGCTCTTCCCGCTGATCGGTAAATATCAGGATATCCGTCACGCAACCCAGATGGCGAGTCGCTATGCAGCTTTCGATGCGACCACCCGTAATGACATCCAGAGTGTCGATGGCTGGAAACCGGAAGCACAACTGGCCGATGAAATACGGCGGCGATTTTTCAGTAATAGCGACGCGGCTATCAAGACCAACGATGTCGCCGGTGACTTCGATGCCAACCGCAATCTGGCCTGGCGGGACCCGTACAACAATCCGCTGATTGCGCGCTTCAGCGATGTTGGTCTGTCGTTTGGCAATGGCAGCAGCAATCATGCTGATGGTTTTAGCGCCGCATCGGACAGTGCGCCATTCAATCGCGTGCCATTGGCAAATTCCGGTGCGATGGGCTTGCAGGCCCCCGGCATCTACACCGCCAATGTCTCCGTAAAATTAGCCAACTTGCCGGCCGGTATCAAGAGTGTCGTTCCGTTCGATACGATCGACCTGTCGATGCAACGGCATACCAGCTTGCTATTCGAGCCATGGAGTTCGCCATCGCCGCAAGAAACCGAAAACCGTTTCGGTAAGCTCGCTCCGGTTCCGAACGCGCTGTCGGCCCTTGAACCAATCATTGCCGTTGGTGTGGAGTTTGTCGACATGTTCAAAGTCAATCCACCCGAATTCGGTAACCTGCAAAAGTGGCGCGATGTCGTCCCGCAGGATCGCTTGAAACCGGTCGAGTAAATCATGACCACACTTGCGCGTTATTGCCTGCTGCTCTTGCTTTCCTTGCTGGTCTGGTCCGGCGTTAGTGCCAGCGTGTTCGCTGCGACACCCTGGCCCAGTCCGGCATTACCTGCTGGTCTAGACACTTTCACCATTGCAGATCAACTGACTGTCAATAACTTGCCGATGCGCCTGAGAGGATTCATTTCTCCGCGTCGTCCTGCCGAATTGCTCGATGCATTCCGGCACTCGCTCGGCCAGCCACTAGTCGACAGCACGGTGGCGGGCAAGCAAGTACTTGGCCGCGCCGAAGCCGGGTTTTATATCACGGTACAAATCGAAGCCGCCGGCACCGGTAGCAAAGGCATACTCGCCGTGACCGACCTGGCGACGATGGCCAGGGATCACGGGCAAGGGCAGATGTCGAAGGCTCGCTGGCTTGAGCGACTGCCGGCCGGCTCCATCATTACCAGTCAGATCACCTCGCAGGAAAATGGCCGGCAGGCGCACCACATGGTGGTCCTCAATCGCCATGCCGAGTCTGTCAATCGTGATGCGTTGTTGCGCCTGATGACGGCTGATGGCTACCAGTTCGAACGCGAGATTGGTACTGACGCCGTCTCGCAGCGCAGCCTGCCATCCCGACTCGCCGATGCCCGCACCCTGTATTTCAAGTCGCCGGGCAAAGAGGCGATGGCCGTCATCAGTCGCAGCGGCGAGCACACTTCGATCGTGCTGAACACGACAACCACCTTGCAAGGATTTCCATGAAAAATCGCACGACCCGCCGATCGTCAGGTCAGTCGATGGTCGAATACCTGCTGGTGTGCGCGGCGCTGATGCTGGCACTCGGTATCGGCATGGGCCCTAACAGTGGCCTTCTTGAGCTGATCACGGCATTCCAGAACGCCTACCAAAATTACAGTTACTCAATATCCCTATCAGAATGAACATCATCAAAATTGCCGGCGTACCCGGTTTGCGTATCACCGTGGCGAAAACCTTCTGGCAGCGCCTGATCGGCCTGCTTGGAAAACGCCGTCTGGCCTACGACAGCGCCTTGTTGCTGGTCCCTTGCAACAACATCCATACGGCCTTCATGTGTTTTGCCATTGATGTCGTCTTTATTGACCTGACCGGTACGGTCGTCGCTATTTATCCGCGCGTGCGACCATTTCAAATGGTCGTCGAGCCGGCCGCTTACGGTTGCCTTGAACTTTGCGCAGGCGCGGCCGCGCGATATGGACTGGAGGTCGGCCAACGACTGGCAACCCCGGAGATGACCAGGTCGGTTGACGCCCTGCGCCAGTCTGGCGAAGAACAATGCACTGTCCTGCGGAAATAAGCAGCATAAAAAAATGTACGGTCTGACGAGCCCATTCTGGATACACCGCACCATGCACTTGCCTTCCGATGGTGCACTTGTATGCCATTCTTCATGTACTTGATTGCGGTAAAGCTCGCTGCTTGATTTTTTACTGAAGACAACTTTTAGTTAACGTCATTAAAACAAGTGCTTAAAAAAAACAATTCGAAAAAGCAAAAGCTGGCACGTTGCATGCAATAGGGAGTCGGTCTTGTCCACTTCCCGGAGATTTGCATGCACCCCATGTCCACGTTGCCCAAGTTATTTTCCCGCTGCCTGATTGCAGTCCCGTTTGCACTGGCCCTGCACGCCAGCGCCTTTGCTGAAACTGTCGCCCGCTATGGCATTTCGATGGCGGATATTCCGCTGACAACCGGCCAGCCCGATCGCGGTGCCGGTGCCTACCAGTTCACCGGCCATACGCTTTACGATCCGCTGGTGGCATGGGAGTCGAATATCGGCACCCGTCCGGGCAAGCTGGTCGCCGGCCTTGCCAGCAGCTGGAAAGTCGATCCGAAAGATAATAAGAAATGGACCTTCACCTTGCGCAAGGGTGCGCTGTTTCATGACGGTTCCGAGTTCAAGGCCGACGCCGTGATCTGGAATCTCGACAAGGTCCTTAACGACAAGTCGCCGCAATTCGATGCCAAGCAAAGTGCGCAAGTGCGGCCACGCATTCCATCGATTGCGACTTACGCAAAGCTCGATGAGACCACCGTTGAAATCACCACTAAAACAGTTGATGCGTTGTTCCCGTACCAGTTGCCGTGGTTCCTCATTTCCAGCCCTGCACAATGGGAAAAGCTCGGTCGCGACTGGAACAAGTTCGCCTCGCAACCGTCCGGCACCGGTCCGTTCAAGCTCGACAAACTGGTGCCGCGTGAGCGCGCCGAGCTGGTCAGGAATGCCGGTTACTGGGACAAGACCCGCTTGGCCCAAACCGACCGCATCATATTGATCCCGATTCCCGATGCCCTGACACGCGCGAACGCGCTGCTCAGTGGTCAGGTCGACCTGATCGAATCACCACCGCCGGATGTCGTGCCGCAACTCAAGAGCTCCGGTTTCAAGCTGGTGACGAATATCACGCCGCATGTCTGGCCGTATCACTTCAGCACGCAGCCCGGTTCGCCATGGGCCGATATTCGCGTGCGCAAGGCCGCCAATCTGGCGATTAATCGCGACGGTATCGTCACGCTGATGAATGGCTTGGCCACACCAGCCAAAGGCCAGGTCGATACCACCAGTGCGTGGTTCGGCAAGCCGACTTTCAAGCTGACATATGACGTCGCGGCCGCACGTGCGCTGATGGCGCAAGCCGGCTACAGCCAGGCCAAGCCACTGAAAGCCAAAGTCATCATCGCCCAGGGCGGTACGGGCCAGATGCTGTCGTTGCCGATGAATGAATACATCCAGCAAAGCCTGGCTGAAGTCGGCATCCAGCTGGAATTTGAAGTGGTCGAACTGGAGACCTTGTACCTGCACTGGCGCAGCGGCGTCAAAGCCGACATGAATGCCGGCAAAGGCATCAGCGCGATCAACCTTGGTTACGTCACATCGGATCCGTTCTACGGCATCACGCGTTTTGTCGATAGCCGTGCAGTCGCACCGAACGGCGTCAACTGGGGCGGCTACAGCAACCCGAAAGTCGATGCGTTGATCGATCAGATCAAGACCAGTTTTGATCCGAAAGTGCAGGACGGCTTGCTGGCGCAAGTGCACCAGACCATGGTCGATGAAGCGCTGATGCTGTGGGTGGTCCACGATGTCAACCCGCATGCACTGTCACCGAAGGTCAAGGGTTTCATTCAGGCCCAGCACTGGTTCCAGGATTTGACGACCTTGAAGATGTAGTGCATTCGCGTGGGCAAGGTGAAGCCGTGCCCACGCGTGCGAAAAAAAACGGCGCCAATTTTCTCAGCACTACCGATTTTGAAAGACCCCCATGTTTTCGTACATTTTAAAACGCCTGCTCTACACCATTCCGATCGCACTCAGCGTCACGCTGGTGTCGTTCATGCTGGTCTATCTGGCCCCTGGCGATCCGCTCAATGCGATCGCCCCGGCCGATGCACCGGCCGAAGTCATTACCGCGTTGAAAGCGGCTTACGGGCTTGATCAACCGATTCCGGTTCAGTATGGCAAGTGGCTGTTGCGCGCGGTCCAGGGCGACCTCGGCAAGTCCATCGCGTCGGGGCGCGAAGTCGTCACCGAAGTCCTTGGCGCGGTCAGCAACACGCTGTTGCTGGCCGGCGTTGCCGGACTGGCCGGCGTGCTGGCCGGTTGCATCCTCGGTGCGCTGGCCGGTTACTGGCATGGCGGCTGGATCGACCGCATCGCCACCGTCTTATCCGTGATCGGCGTGAGCATTCCGCATTACTGGCTGGGTCTGGTACTGACGATTATTTTCTCGACCAAGCTGGCCTGGTTTCCGGCGATGGGTGCGGGTCCGGGCGGCTCGGCCGAATGGATGTGGGACCTGGAACACATGCGCTATCTGGTCTTGCCCGCGCTGACCTTATCGGTGATCCCGCTCGGCATCATCACCCGCACCGTGCGGGCGCTGGTGGCCGACATGCTGGAACAGGAGTTCGTGATTGCATTGCGTGCAAGAGGCTTGAGTAACACCGCGATCTTTCGCCATGTCGCCAAAAATACCGCACCGACCATTCTTGCGGTTGCCGGTTTGCAGCTGGGTTACCTGATGGGCGGCTCGATCCTGGTCGAAACCGTGTTCGCCTGGCCCGGTACCGGCTTCCTGTTAAATACCGCGATCTTCCAGCGCGACATCCCGCTGTTGCAAGGCACGATCCTCGTGCTGTGCCTGTTCTTTGTCGCCCTCAATTTGCTGGTCGATATCCTGCAACCACTAATCGATCCACGGATGGGACGCGCTTAAATGGACCTCGCTCAACTAATTCCTACCGCTCTTGCCGAGACCGCTCCTGCTGCCCCCAGCCGCAGTTTCTGGAACGTCGTCGGTCGCCAGTTGCGCCGCGATCCGGTCGCGATGATCAGCGCCTTCGTACTGTTGCTGATCATTGGTGCGGCTGTCTTCGCGCCATGGCTGGCACCGGCCGATCCGTTCAAG
>CAILRJ010000024.1 GCA_903836575.1 uncultured Burkholderiales bacterium | reverse complement strand
GGCGGGCAGCGCCTGGCAAGTCACGATTGATGCCGTGGTCCAGTCGATGTGCTGCCCCGGTTGCGCAGCGGTCGCGCAAAGTATTGTCGACAACGGCTTTAGCGATTATTACCGCACGCGCGAAGGCTATGCGGCGACCGCCATCCACGATGGCCTGATCCCGCCCGAGCTCACGCTCTATGACACCGGAGTGATTGCCGGCATCGACGTGGGCAGTGACAGCGCCGAAGCGATTTTCCTGATTGAAGACATCCGCTGCGCCGCCTGTGTCTGGTTGATCGAACGCCGGCTGGCGCGCTTGCCCGGCGTGCAGGCCGTCGCCATGAATGCCGCCACCGAGCGCTTGCAGGTCAGCTGGAACCGTAGCCATTGCAAGCCCAGCGACATCCTTATCGCGCTGCGTGAAATCGGTTACACCGCCACGCCGTACGACCCGGTGCGCCACGGCGCGCAACTTGAACGCGCCCGCAAGACGCTGTTTCGTCAACTGTTCATCGCCGGCTTGTCGATGATGCAGGTGATGATGTATGTGCTGCCGGGTTATCTGGCCAGCGACGGCTCGATGGATGCCGAGATGGCCAGCCTGATGCGCTGGGCCAGCCTGCTGCTGACCTTGCCGGCGCTGCTGTATTCGGCCCGGCCGTTTTTTCGCGGGGCCTGGATCAACCTGAAAAGTCGCCAGCCCGGCATGGATGTGCCGGTCGCGCTGGGCATCAGCGCGGCGTTCGCCGGCAGCGTCGTGGCCACCTTGCGCGGTGGCGGCGAGGTGTACTTCGACTCGATCACGATGTTCATCTTCCTGCTGCTGTGCAGCCGCTATCTGGAACTGTCGGCGCGGCGCAAGGCGGCCTCGGCACTGAACAGGTTGCAATCGGCCTTGCCGGCCTCGGCCTGGTCCATGCCCGGTTATCCGGACGACCGCGCGCTGGTGCTGATGGCTGCCGGCCAGTTGCGCGAAGGCGACGTGATCCTGGTGCGACCCGGCGAAGCGATTGCCGCCGATGGGCTGGTGCTCGAAGGCGACAGCGCGGTCGACCTGTCGTTGCTGACCGGCGAGAGCCGGCCGCTACGCAAGTGCGTCGGTGCGACGCTGCCCGGTGGCGCGGTCAACGCGACCCAGCCGCTGGTGGTGCGCATCACGCAGGCCGCGCGTGACAGCACCTTGTCGATGCTGGTGAAGCTGATCGAACGGGCCGGACAGGGCAAGCCACAACTGGCGCAATGGGCCGATCATGTCGCGGCGTGGTTTGTCGGCATCCTGTTGCTGTTTGCGCTGGCGGTATTTTTCTACTGGCAATGGGCGGACGCGGCGCGGGCCTGGCCGATTGCGATTGCCGTGCTGGTGGTGTCGTGCCCGTGTGCGTTGTCGCTGGCGACACCGACCGCACTGGCCGCTGCAACTGACCGGCTGGTGCGCAGCGGCATTCTGATCGTGCAACCGCATGTGCTGGAAACCCTGCATCGCGCCACCCATATCCTCTTCGACAAGACCGGTACGCTGACCGCCGGCAAGCCGGTCTTGCGGCATGTCGAACTGCTGGCTAACGCATCCTCGGACTGGTGCGTGCAACTGGCCGCGGCGATGGAAAAATCCAGCGCTCATCCGCTGGCCGCAGCACTCGTTGCGGCAGCGCAGGATCTTCCGGGAGCGGCGCTGCAGGTGTCCGAGGTACGGCAAGTGGCGGGGCGCGGGCTGGAGGCCATCTTCGAGGGCCGCACCTTCCGCTTGGGCACAGCCACGTTTGTTGCTGAACTCGCCGGTGCGTCCGACGATGCCGGCTCGCCGGACACCACCGCGGTCTATCTCGGTAATGATGCCGGCTGGCTGGCACGCTTCGATCTGGCCGATGGTGTGCGCAGCGATGCGCGTGATGTCGTGGCCCATTTCCAGCGTGCCGGCAAGACTGTCATCCTGCTCAGTGGCGACCAGCAAGCCGTCGCGCAGCAAGTCGCTGCCGGACTGGGTATCGGTACCGCGCTCGGTGATGTCTTGCCCGAGCAGAAACTCGCTTACGTGCAGGCCTTGCAGCGCGACGGCGCCATCGTCGCGATGGTCGGCGATGGCATCAATGATGCGGCTGTCCTGAGCGGGGCCGATGTGTCGTTCGCAATGGGCGGTGGCACGGCACTGGCGCAACTGCATGCCGATTGCGTGCTGTTGTCGGGACACCTGTCGGCCTTGTGCGAAGTTGACACCGCCGCCGCGCAAACGCTGGCGGTGATCGGGCAAAACCTCGGCTGGGCCACGATTTACAACATCGTGGCGATTCCGGCCGCAGCGCTGGGCTGGCTCAATCCGTGGATGACCGGCGCCGGCATGTCGGTCAGTTCCGCGGTGGTGGTGTTGAATGCATTACGCCTGCGCCGGGTGCGCCCCTTTTTGAGAAAGAATCGCTGACCATGGAAGCGCTGTTCCTGCTGGTTCCGTTGAGTGTCGGCGTCGTGTTTGCCGCGATCTGGTTTTTTTTCGGCGCGTCCGACAATGGCCAGTTTGATGATCTGGTCGGTCCCGGCTGGCGCGTATTGCAAGACGATGACCGGCCCCAGATCCCGGCGAAAAAAAGCGATGAAGTGGCCTGAAGTTTCAGTCCGACGTTGGCTGCTGGCGCTGGTGCTGCCGGCCGTGGCGCTGTGGGGTGGTTGGCGCTTCCTGGCCGGTCCGCTGGTGCCGGTGGTACTGGTCGAGCGCAGCGACGTGGTCCAGACCGTGGTCGCCAGCGGCCGGGTCGAGACGCCGTTGCGGGTCGATATCGGCAGTCAGATAACCGGCACCGTGGCCGCCATCCCGGTCGCCGAAGGGCAGACGGTGCAGGCCGGTCAGTTACTCGTCGCACTCGAAAATAGCGAAGCCCGTGCCGCCGTCGAACAAGCCGTCGCGGCGGTCGCGCAAGCGCAGGCAAGGCTGCAGCAAATCCGCAGCGTCGCATTGCCGCTGGCGCAGCAAGCGCAGCAGCAGGCCGAGGCAACGCTGGCCAATGTGCGGCGCCAGCATGCGCGGTCCCGCGAACTGCAGCAGAAGGGTTTCGTCGGTCAGGCCGCGCTCGATGATGCCCGGCGCAATCTCGATATCGCTGCCAGCCAGTTGCGCAGCGCGCAGTTGCAGGTTGCGACCAGCCGTGACGACGGCAGCGACACGCTGCTCGCGCGCACCGCGTTGCAGCAGGCCCAAGCCAGTGTGCATCTGGCGCAGGCGCGCTTGCGTTTGACTGAAATCCGCGCGCCAGCCGATGGCACGCTGATCGCCCGCAATGTCGAACCGGGTGACGTGGTCCAGCCGGGCAAGGCGCTGATGGTCTTGTCGCCGGTCGGCAAGACGCAACTGGTGGTGCAGATCGACGAGCGTAACCTGGCCATGGTGCAGCTTGGCCAGCCGGCTCTCGGTGCCGCCGATGCGTATCCGGCGCGGCGCTTTGCCGCGCGGGTCGCGTACCTCAATCCGTCGGTTGATCCGGCGCGCGGATCGGTGATCGTCAAGCTGGACGTCGCCGCGCCGCCGGCCTGGCTGCGACAGGACATGACGGTCTCGGTCGATATCGAGGTCGCGCGCCGCAGCGCCACGCTGGTGCTGCCGCTCTCGACCTTGCGTGACAGCGCCGGCGCGCAGCCGTGGGTGCTGGTCGCGCGCGCCGGACGCGCCGTGCGGCAAACCGTCAAACCGGGCGCACGCGGCATCGGCAAGGTTGAAATCCTTGCTGGTCTGCAAGCAGGTGAGCAGGTCTTGCCGGGCTTGACGCCCAACATTGCCGGAGGCGAGCGCATCCGCGTCGACGTGCAATGAATGACTGGCTGCCGTTCGAGTGGATCGCAGCGGTGCGCTTTTTGCGCGAAGGTCGGCTGCAATCAATCTTCATCATTGTTGGCGCGGCCATCGGTGTGGCGGTGATTGTTTTCATGTCGGCCCTGCTCGATGGCTTGCAGGCCAACCTGTTCAAGCGCGTGCTCAGTTCGCAACCGCACATCGTGCTGCAGCGCCCGCAACAGGTCGCGCAACCGCAGCGCACCGACGCCGACGGCACGCAAGTCCTGATGGCGCAGCAGAAGCCGTCGCAGCGCGTCAGTTCGATCGACCAGTGGCAAAAGGTGCGCGCGCAAATGCAGCTGCGTCCCGACGTGCTGGCGGTGTCGCCCTCGGTGACCGGGCCGGCGTTTGCCTTGCGTGGTGACGCCAGCCAGTCGATTTCGCTGATCGGCATTGATCCCGAGCAGTACGCCAGGATCGTCCCGCTGCCCGAGAAAATCACCGCCGGCAGCTACCGGATGACCAACACCGACATGCTGATCGGCATCCAGCTGGCCGAAGACATGGGCGTGCAGGTCGGCGACAAGTTACGCGTCACCAGTGCCAATGGCGGCAACCTGACACTGACGATTGCCGGCCTGTTCGACCTCGGCAACCGCGCCGTCAATCAGCGCAATGTCTACGTGCTGCTATCGACCGCGCAAAACCTGACCGGCCTGATCGGCGGCGTGTCGACCATCGACCTGACGGTGCAGGTGCCGTTCGATGCCGAGCTGGTGGCGCAATCGATTTCCGGTACGACCGGGCTGCAGGCGCTGAGCTGGATTGCCACCAACAACCAGTTTTTTCTGGGCTTGAATGCGCAAAAATTTTCCAGCCAGATGATACGGCTCTTCGTCGGCCTGTCGGTCGCCGCCGGCATCGCCAGCGTGCTGGTGGTCTCGGTGGTGCAGCGCTCGAAAGAGATCGGCATCCTGCGTGCGATGGGTGGTTCGCGCGGGCAGATCATGCGGCTATTTCTGATTCAGGGCGGCATCGTGGGACTGTTCGGTTCGGTGCTGGGGTCGGCGATGGCGGCCGGCTTGCTGCTGCTGTGGCGACTGGTGGCGAAAAATCCCGATGGCACGCCGATGTTTGTCATCACGGTCAGCGTGCAACTGTTCCTGTGGGCGGCGCTACTGGCGACGCTGACCGGACTGGCTGCGGCGGTGACGCCGGCCTTGCGTGCGGCGCGACTGCAACCGGTCGAGGCTATTCGTGGTTGAGCTGGTTGAGGTGGCTGAGGTGGCCAACGAGGTCCTGCGCCTGAGCGTCATCCGCAAATCGTTTGGCATCGGCACGCCGACTGAGACCGAAATCCTGCACGGTATCGACCTGGTCTTGCAGAAAGGCGAGTTTGTTGCGCTGATCGGTCCGTCCGGCTCCGGCAAGAGCACGTTGCTCAACCTCATCGGTTTGCTGGACCGACCGACCAGCGGCCGGTTGTGCATCGAAGGCACCGACACAACCAGGCTCGATGAGGCGCAACTGACGCACCTGCGCGGCCACCGGATTGGTTTCGTATTCCAGTCGCACTATCTGATCTCTGCTTTTACGGCACTCGAAAACGTGATGATGCCGATGCTGCTCGAGCGCGGCCGACCTGATGCCGCGATGCGCACTGTCGCACGCGATTTGCTGGTACGGGTCGGGCTGGCCGGGCATGCCGGTTACCTGGTGTCGCACATGTCGGGCGGTCAGCAGCAGCGTGTTGCGATTGCCCGCGCGCTGGCGATGTCACCGCCGCTGATTCTGGCCGACGAGCCTACCGGTAATCTCGATACCAAAGCCACCGAGGGCGTCTTCGCCCTGATGCGCGAGATCAGCGCCGCCAGCGGCACCACCTTCCTGCTGGTGACACACAACCTCGCGCTGGCGCACCAGTGCGATCGCATCATCGAACTGATCGACGGACAGGTGGTGACAAAGTACTGATTTCTACGGGAGTGCCGATGACCGTAAGTGTTTGTAAGTGGATACGCAGGGCGCTGGCCGGCCACTTATCGTAGGTAGGTGCATCAAGTCTGCTCCTCTCCCAACTGACTAATGGGTTCATCCACGTGCGATCAAGCGCGTGGATTTTTTTTGCGTGCACACTTAAGTGCACGATCAAGCGGCGGTCAATTAAATCATTGCAACAGTTAGTCTGGCACGCCCGAATTGGAGTATAAACATGCGCAACTTGCCCGCGTCGATGACCGGCCTCCGAATAATTTTAGTGAGTACCCATGAAGACACTGACCTTGATTTCCCGTGCCGCGATCGTGCTGGCGTCCGTCACCGGCCTGGCGGCCTGCGGCGGCGGTAGTAATGTTTCCAATATCAGTGTGGGCGGCACCGTGACCGGTCTGACGACCGGTACGCTAACGCTCAATAATGGCTATTCCAGCGTCACGCTGCCGACCAATACCAGTACCTTTACCTTCACCGCACGGGTACCGACTGGCTATGGCTTTCTTACGGTAGTGACGGCGAAGGCACCCGATCTGACCTGCCGCGTGACCAATGGCAGCGGCGTAGCCACGGCTGATGTGACTAATGTGCTGGTGGCGTGCGTGCCGAACCAGACGCTAGGCGGCAATGTCTCCGGGCTCAGCGCGGGTGGACTGGTGCTGGCCAATGGGAGTGATACGGTCAGCGTGCCGGTCAATACGGCACCGTTTGTTTTTCCGACCAAGATCGGTGACGGCTTCGCTTACGGCGTGACGGTGCTGACCCAGCCAACCGGCCTGACATGCACGGTACAGAATGGCGTCGGCACGATGAGCACGACCAATGTCAGTAACGTGGCGGTCTATTGCGCGCCGTAGTCTGCTGTTCCAGTCCTCTGTGATTCCATTTGATTTCTCTCTCCGTTTCCGAAAGCCTGCGATGACTACACTCACTTCCACGCTGCGCCTGCCTGCCGCGCTGCTCCTGTCCTGCGCACTGGCGGCGTGCGGCGGTTACACCGCTGTTAATCTGGGCGGCGCGGTAGCCGGCCTGACCACCAGTGGACTGGTACTCGCCAACGGCACCGCCAGCACCGTCACGATCCCGGTCAATGCGACAATTTACACTTTCCCGAACCAGATCGACGTCAATGCCGCGTTCGCGATCACGGTGCAGACCCAGCCGGCCCGGCTGACTTGTGCGGTGGCCAACGCGACCGGCCGCGCCAGCGGTATTGCGATCACCACTGCCAACGTTGTTTGCGTACCGAACAAGTACACACTGGGCGGCACCATTGCCAACCTGAATACGGCCGGTCTGGTGCTGACCAACGGTAGCGATACCTTCAGCCCGGCGGCGGGCGCGCAATCCTTTACGATGCCCACGACGGTAGCTGATGGCACTTCCTATGGCGTGGCCGTGTTGACTCAGCCTGCCGGGCAGACTTGCAGCGTGGCAGCTGGCACAGGGACGGCAATCATGGGTGCCGGGCCGGTGACCTCGGTGCAGGTGAACTGCGTCTAAAAATTGCGTGGGTTGATTGTCGTGCGGCCTGTCCGCATGCTGGCGAACGTTGTCGGTGCATTGCACCGGATGAACTAGTGTTGGTGGATACGGGGACGGCTCCGGGCCAGGCAAGATCAATCATGCTTCATGTCCAGCGGTGACCTCTATCCGGCGAGCATCCAATGCCTGCTCCCGGGTCACGACGTCGTTCTGCGCTGGCAGCTCAGCCTGCCGGAGCATCGCTGTCTTGTTACGTGACAGGGCAATGCGCTCATAGAACTGGCTGTTGACCTGGCGTCCAG
>CAILRJ010000023.1 GCA_903836575.1 uncultured Burkholderiales bacterium | reverse complement strand
CCAGAATTCTTGAACAGCTTCAGCTGCTCCCCATCGACCACGGCGACGAGGGCGCCCTTTTTTAAATCTACCATTTTGTTTTCCAATGCTCGAGCTGGTTGGTCGTTGTCGAAGACGAACTCCTGCCCTCACTGGACGGTTCATTTAATAAGGCGGCACGCTCCTGACGCCGCCTGCCGGGGATTGACGGAATGGTGGAGGCAGATGCGGATTTGCGGCAAGCGATCCCAGATCGCGACGTTCCCGAGGGTGTTAGTAATGTGAACGTCCCATTACCCCCGCGTAGCGGGGCGCTCCCATAGCTTGGCGAACACGCACGCTGTTCGATCAGCGATGTTGAATGTTGGTTAGCTTACGTCAGGAAGACGGGCCAGCACACCGTATCAGCTGGATCTCATATTTTCTTCGGGAATTACCGATGAGACGCTTGTGGGCCTCTTTTTGCGATTTTCCAGCTCTTCCATCGTTCGGCGGCCAAGGGCTTTTAGCGCCTCAACCTGAACAGCTGTTAAGGGCGCTCGCGGAATCTTGTCCATGATGCATAGGGTTCCGACCCGTATTCCGTTGCTTGCCTCTAGAGGAATTCCAGCATAAAATCTAATGAACGGCGCTCCCGTCACCAAGGGATTTAGCGCGAATCGTTCATCCTTTGCCGCATCATCGACAATAAGCATGTCCGAACTTCGGATGGCGTGATCGCAAAAGGATACGGAGCGAGACGTTTCCTGCAATTCCAAGCCTACCCTTGCTTTAAACCACTGTCGATCGTCTGCGACAATAGAAATTGCTGCGATGGACGTTTGTGCGCAGTCGATTGCGTGCGTTACGATGTCGTCGTAAATCGCTTCGTTCGGTGTATCTAGAATATCAAGCTCTTTAATGGTGAAGAGCCGCACCGCTTCAATGCCGCCGTCGTCACAGTCAAACATATCTATCACCCTGGAGTTCGCTTGGATCAGATAGAAGTTGCATCCTCAGAATGAGGACCAATCGTCATTGACGACTGCTAGAGCCGCACCGCGCGGACTGCGGATAGACGCTGCCCGCGGCCGCGAGGCGATAGAGGCAGGCTTGCCTTTCGGCATTTCTGTCCTTCCATCACCAGAAGGCAACTCACCGATTTTAAATTGAGCAACACGCTGTGAAAGCTGTGTGGCCTCCGCAGACAGGGAGCGTGCCGCGGCGGTCGCCTGTTCGACCATCGCCGCATTTTGCTGGGTCACGCCGTCCATTTCGCTGACCGCTGTGTTGACCTCCTGCAAGCCGTGCGCCTGCTGAACCGAAGCCTGTGCAATGTCCGTGACAAGCGCATTTATCGTGCTGATACCCGCAACGATCTGCCTGAAGGCCTCGCCTGACTCGCTTACCAGCTCCACGCCAGTGCCAACTTGCGTCGACGACACCTGGATAATGTTCTTAATGTCTTTCGCGGCTTCAGCTGATCGCTGCGCCAACGCGCGAACCTCCGATGCTACCACGGCGAAGCCGCGGCCGGCGTCGCCGGCCCTGGCGGCCTCGACACCCGCATTCAGCGCAAGCAGATTGGTTTGAAACGATAGCCCGTCAATCACCGAGACGATCGCCGAAATTTCTGCTGAGGACTTCTCAATGGCAGCCATGGCATCGACGGCGCGCTGAACAACAAGGCCGCCAGCCTCTGCCTGATTGCGCGCACCCTGAACCACGGCCTTAGCCTGTTTCGCATCTTCAGACGACTTTCGGATCGTCGCGGTAATCTCGTCCATCGCCGCGGCCGTCTCTTCAAGGCTTGCCGCTTGTTGCTCTGTGCGCATCGAAAGGTCGTCAGACGCCGTCTTGATCTCGGAAGCGCCATGTTCGATACGTCCACTCGCGGCTGCAACCAACCCAATGGTTTGCTGCAGTGACGCGCTTGCGTCGTTGAAATCCAACTTCAACTGCTTGAACGCGCCTTCGAAGTCACTGTCTATCCGGTGAGTTAGATCGCCGGACGCCAGGTTGGCGAGTCCCGAGCCAAGAGAAAGGGCCATGGCGCGCTGGGTGTTGCATTCGCGCGCTGCTTCCGAACTTGCCCGGAAAGACTCCATAGCTTTCGTCATTCGTCCGACACAGTCGAGATTGTTTTTATAATTGACTACGCTGTCAAGATCTCCGGCAGCGAGCGCCTCCATTCTCACCACGGTGTTGACGTATGGGGTGCAAATCAATTTAGATGCTAGCATCGTGAAGGCAGCAATCGCAAGAACGCCACATGTCGCAATGATGAGCGGGGGTGCGATGTTCCGGTCAGCGGGGGCGAGTGCGAGGTAAAACGCCTGCGCTGCGATCACACCAGCCAAAATGGTGTAGATTGCGAGCATAACCTTGAATTTCTGTCGAATCGGCGCTTTTGTTTCGAACCAGGTCAGCATCTGTCATTCCGCTCAAAGGTTGAGGGCTCCTGCTAAATTCTGCTGCTTCACGAGGTCTTAAAGAACCAATCTGGGCAATAGTTTTCAGGTGCATGCCCAAGTGTGGTTGTAAATGAGTTCAGTTCACCGACCGCGATAGTAGCCATTGTATTCTGTTCTCGTCGCGGTCGCTGCCTCTGATACCTCCGCGGGCGACCCGATCGGGATAGTCAGATTTGCAGCGTTGAACGCATTGCCCGGATTACAAGGAAACAGCACTTCGACTGCCGTTAAGTGGGGGAATGACTGACGACGATGCCCACGTACGAATTACCGCCGGACCTCAACAAGGGTGGGTCGACAGGCATGAGTGATCCATAGGCGCCCCTATCTGCGTCATGTTCTCACCCGCGGCGCATATCGAGGTACGCTTTGTTGCTTCTAGTGACGTTGGCGTCGATCGATACGATCACCGGACACGGATCATGATCAAGGCCATGATCATCTACTTGAGATGGAGACAGGAGCTTTGCCTCATGATCGTAATTTGTCGGCCAGACGTCAGTAGGACACCGTTATCGTCAGGGTATCCGTGTACACTCCGGGAGAGGGTGACTGGCCGCCGCGGATGGACGGGAAAATCTGTGTCGCGCTCGACGATGATCCGATCCCGATGATCGCGGCGACCGATCCGGCTCGCAACACTGTTCCAGGGGCGCCGTCTCCGAATATCTGGGTGCGCGCGGCGTCTGCGAAAACCTGGTAGCCGAGGCGGTTCGCTCCATTTGACAGGTAGCGATCCGTCGCCGTGCCACTT
>CAILRJ010000022.1 GCA_903836575.1 uncultured Burkholderiales bacterium | reverse complement strand
GTCACGGCACGCATCGATTTCATTTTCCGGCACACCAGCGGCAAGGCCAGCGCTGCGTTACGCGCAGTCATCCTTGCACAGGCACTCAGGGAAAGCCGATGACACCGCTCCTGCTCAACGACATCATCGGCGACCCGCGCAGTTTGCCGTCGCTGCCGGCGGTCGTGCTGGAACTGATGGCAACCATGGAGAAGCCCGACATCAGCATCCGCCGGCTGGCCGACCAGATCTTGCTCGATGGAGCACTGGCCGCACGGACCCTGCGCCTGGCCAACTCGTCGTTTTACGGGATGTCGGCGCGCGTCGCGACGGTCGAACAAGGCATCACTATCCTTGGTCTGGGCACGCTCAGAATGCTGGTAACGACCGTGTCGTTGACGACGACACTGGGACGCGACGACAAGCTCGCCTTCGACTACGAGCGATTCTGGAAGCAGGCCATTGCCACCGCGATCTGTGCGAAAAACCTGGCGCCGCTGTTCGAGCAGGCAGCAGGAACCGCTTTCCTGGCCGGCCTGCTGCACGCCATTGGCGAGCTGGTCATCGCGACCCGATGTCCGGTCGAACATGCGGCGACAGTGGCCTACCGGCACACGATGGATTGCCCGCAACGCGATGCCGAAGTAGCCGTCACCGGCATCGACCATCTGGCTGTCGGCGCGGCATTGCTGGAGCACTGGCGCTTCCCGCCTGCCATCATCAGTGCCGTCGCGCGGTATGACAACCCGCCACGCGATGACGGACTCGCTGTCACCGTGCACCTTGCAAACGTTCTGGCGCACGCACTCGATATCACGGGTGACGCTGCCGAAGCGATACCCCAGTTAAGCGACACGGCATGGGCCCTCCTGTCCATCGAACCCGCTGCACTGAGCCTTTTGCTCGACAGCGTACGCCTTGAATACGACAGCATTTGCCAGGTACTCGCACCATGACCGATGTGACCAGCACAGACACCTCGCTGCGCACCGGCGACTTACCCGAAATCACCGGGTATTTCAACGGCTCGCCAGTACCCGCTTTTGCGCTCGACCGCCATCACACCATCATCAAATGGAACAAGGCCTGTGAAAGCATGACTGGCATGGCGGCCTCGGCGATGATAGGCACGCGCGACCAGTGGAAACCGTTTTACGATACGCCCCGTCCGGTGCTGGCCGACCTGATCGTCGATGGTGCCACCGAGGCAACAATCAGTCAGTACTATCCGGGCAGTGCGCAACGTTCCGTGCTCATGCCGATGGCTTACGAGGCGGTTGCTTTCTTTCCGCACCTGACGTACGAAGGAAAATGGCTGCACTTCTCGGCCTCGCCCCTGCTGGACCACGACAACAACGTGATCGGGTCAATGGAAATCCTGCAAGACGTCACCAAACAAAGAGTTGCCGAGGAAGCGTTGCACAGGGCGCATGAGGATCTCGAAGTCCAGGTTGCGCAACGCACCGCCGAACTACTTCGGCGCAATGCCGAACTGACCGAGGTCAACGAGCGTCTATCGTCAGTCCAGCAGCAACTGGTGCAGTCCGACAAGCTGGCCTCGATCGGCCAGCTGGCTGCCGGCGTGGCGCATGAAATCAATAATCCGATTGGCTATGTTTTTTCCAATTTCGGCACCCTGGAAACGTATCTGACCAAGCTGATGGTCATGCTTGATGTCTACGAGCAAGCCGAAGAATTACTCAGTGCCGGGCCGGTGCGCGACAACTTCAAAGTGGTCCGTGAGCGCATCGAGCTCGACTATCTGAAAGAAGATATCCCGGTCATGATGCGCGAATCGATGGAAGGTATCGTGCGGGTACGCCAGATCGTGCAAGACCTGAAAGACTTCTCGCGGGCCGACAATCAGATGGAATGGCAGTGGATCAATCTGCACCGCGGCATTGATTCGACCCTCAACATCGTCAGCAATGAAGTCAAATACAAGGCGGACGTGGTACGCGACTATGGTGATCTGCCCGACATCGAATGCCTGCCGTCCCAGCTCAACCAGGTGATCATGAACCTGATCGTCAATGCGGCGCAAGCGATCGGTCCGGTGCGCGGCACCATCACGATCCGGACCCGCTGCAGCGACGGCCCGGATCCGTCGGTATGGATAGAGATCAGCGATACCGGCAGCGGCATGAGTGCCGAAACCCAGGCAAGGATATTCGATCCGTTTTTCACTACCAAGGCAATCGGCAAGGGAACCGGGCTGGGCTTGTCGATGGCCTACGGCATCATTCAGAAGCACCATGGTCAGATCACGGTAGACAGTACCATCGGCACCGGCTCGACCTTCCGTATCACCTTGCCAATCCACCAGCCAGCCGGAGACCCGCACTGACATGGACGCCGCCGTTACCCTGCCCACCATCCTGTTTGTCGATGACGAACCCAATATCCTGTCCTCGCTGCGCCGTCTGTTTCGCGGCCAGGGCTACCGGATCCTGACCGCCGAGAGCGGCGCCGCAGGGCTGGAAGTACTGCGCCAGCAAGCGGTCGATCTGGTTATTTCAGACATGCGCATGCCGATCATGAGCGGGGCCCGGTTCCTCGAAGTCGTCCGCGGTGAATGGCCCGATACGATGCGCCTGCTGCTGACCGGCTATGCCGATATCCAGTCCATCCTCGATGCCATTAATCGCGGCGAAATCTATCGCTACATTACCAAGCCGTGGGATGACAACGACATCCAGCTCATCGTGCGCCACACGCTGGAACGCCAGCGCCTGCAACACGACAAGCAGCGTCTTGAGGCACTGACCCACGCGCAGAACGAGGCACTCAAGGCACTCAATGCCAGCCTTGAAGACAAGGTCAGGCAACGCACCGCCGATCTGAGCAAGGCGCATGATGGCTTGCTGCGCTTTAATGCCAAACTGAAAACCAATTTTCTGCTCTCGATCAAGGTGTTTTCGAACCTGATCGAAATGCGCGGCGGTGGCCTGGCCGGACATGCGCTGCGGGTCGCTGACCTGGCGCGCAAACTGGCGGTCCAGCTTGGTTGCGATGATGCCACCGTGCAGGACGTGTTTGTCGCGGCGATGTTGCACAACATCGGCCAGATCGGTCTGAGTGATGAATTGCTGGCACTACCGCAAACCGCGATGAACGGCGAGCAGCTTGGTCAGTACCGCAAGCATCCGGCCCGGGCAGAGCAATTGCTGATGCCGCTCGATGAATTACGCGGCGCAGCACTGCTGGTACGCGCGCATCAGGAGCGCTTCGACGGTAGCGGCTATCCGGACCAGCTGGCCGGACTGGCCATCCCGCTCGGCGCCCGCATCCTGGCGCTGGCAAGCGATTACGACAAGCTGCAAATC
>CAILRJ010000021.1 GCA_903836575.1 uncultured Burkholderiales bacterium | reverse complement strand
ATATTTGCCCGATACCCACAGGCGGATCACCAGTTGCACGACTTGCGTGATCAGTAACAGCGGCAGGATATGCAAGGCCTGGGTGCGCACCGGAAACCACAACACGCGCCGGTGGATCATGATGGCCAGGTAAGACAGCAGCGTATAGACCAGTGCGTTCTCGCCCAGTAGCGAAGCATTATGCACATCCATCAGCAAGCCCAGACAGAACGCCAGGCCGATGCCGACCTTGCGCGGCTGGTGAATGCTCCAGAAAATCACCACCAGCGCGACGAAATCGGGCACGCCAACCACCCCACCCCACGGCAACAAGTTCAGCAAAAAGGCACCGATCAGACTGGCCGCAATAAACAGCGGGCTGACCGGCAGCAGGATGTAATGTGGCTGGCTCATTGGAGTGCTTTCCGGACGGTGGTGGCAGGCGTTGGTACCGCCGGCAACTCCTTGACCGGGCCACGCAAGCGCGTCTTGCCGGTGGCATTCTTTTTGGCATTCGCGTCGTCCGGCGGTGGTCGCGGGGCAGCCATCGGCTGCGCCAGCAAGATCAGCAGCTGCTTGTGGCGATCGATGCCGGCCGATGGCTGGCAAACAATCGTGGCGAACATGTTTCCGGACTTGTTTTCGACCGCGACGACGGTTGCCACCGACAGGCCGCCCGGGTACAGCCCGTCAATACCCGAGGTGACCAGCTTGTCGCCTTTGCGGATATCGGCGTTGGCCGGCATGAAACGCAAATCAAGCAAGCCGCTCTGACCGCGCCCGTAAGCCACGCTGCGCAAGCCGTTGCGCACGACCTGCACCGGGATCGCCTCGTCCTTGTCGGTCAGTAACGTGGCTTCGGAGGTCAGCGGAAAGACCCGCGTGATTTGCCCGACCACACCCGTGTCGTCGATGACCGGCTGGCCGAGCGCGACATCATGCCGCGAGCCACGGTCAAGCACGATCTTGCGGGTGAAGACATCACGGGCATCGTAAAGAATTTCACTCATCACGGATTTGACTGGCAACTGCTCGCTGGTACCGAGCAATCTGCGCAACTGGGCGTTTTCGGAAAACAGTTGCTGGGCGCGTTGCAGCGTCTGGGCATTGATTGCTTGTTCGCGCAGCAACGCTTTGTTCTCGCGCTCGAGCGAGGCCAGCGACGTGAAGTAGTCGCTCACGCTGTAGAGCGCATCGCGCGGCAACAACGCCGCCATCTGCACCGGGTACAGCGCGGTGCCGACCACTTTCCGGATCAGTGCCAGTGACTGCATGTGCGAATCGACCACCAGCAGGATGATCGCAATGAGCGAGAAGAACACCACTTTGACGCGTGCCGGAGCACCTTGCTTGAACAGTGGCGGTGGGCTGTATTCCATTTAATACTTGTCAGGTGTCCTGGTGGCTTGCGATTAACAGCACCGACGCCGGTACCGGCGAAGGGAACAACGGATCACAACGGAGTGCTGATTTACTCGTACGAAAAAATCGAACCCAGCTTGTCCATCCGTTCGAGCGCCATGCCCGAACCACGCACGACGCAGGTCAGCGGGTCTTCGGCGACGATCACCGGCAAGCCGGTTTCTTCCATCAGCAAGCGATCGAGGTCGCGCAGCAACGCGCCACCACCGGTGAGCATCATGCCTTTTTCGGCAATGTCGGCACCGAGTTCCGGCGGGGTCTGTTCGAGCGCGTTCTTGACGGCCGAGACGATGTTGTTGAGCGGATCGGTCAGCGCTTCGAGGATTTCATTGCTCGAAATCGTGAACGAGCGCGGGATGCCTTCGGACAGGTTGCGGCCCTTGACTTCCATTTCGCGCACTTCGGATCCCGGGAAAGCTGAACCGATTTCTTTCTTGATGGCTTCGGCAGTTTGCTCGCCGATCAGCATGCCGTAGTTGCGGCGGATGTAGTTGACGATGGCTTCATCGAATTTGTCGCCGCCGACCCGCACCGAGCCTTTGTAGACCATGCCGCCGAGCGAAATGATACCGACTTCGGTGGTGCCGCCGCCGATGTCGACGACCATCGAACCGGTCGCTTCCGATACCGGCAGGCCGGCACCGATGGCAGCGGCCATCGGCTCTTCGATCAGGAATACTTGCGAGGCACCGGCACCGAGCGCCGACTCGCGAATCGCCCGGCGTTCAACCTGGGTCGAACCGCACGGCACGCAGATGATGATGCGCGGCGACGGCTTGAACAGTTTGGAGTCGTGCACCATGCGGATGAATTGCTTGAGCATTTGCTCGGTGACGGTGAAATCGGCGATGACGCCGTCTTTCATTGGCCGGATGGCTTCGATATTGCCCGGCACTTTGCCGAGCATCTGCTTGGCTTCGCGACCGACCGCCTGGATTGTTTTTTTGCCGTTCGGACCGCCTTGCTGGCGGATCGCGACGACCGATGGCTCGTCGAGCACAATGCCCTGACCGCGGACGTAAATCAGCGTATTGGCAGTACCCAGGTCGATGGCCAGATCATTGGAAAAGTAACTGCGGAGAAATCCAAACATGTATTGTCCTGATGCGCAACGGATGTGCGCGGTTTCGATATGGGGTTGAGTGGTATTTAATTGCGACCCGAGGCAGCCTGAGATTCGGCGCCAAACAAATGAACGCACCGCATTCTACCTTATAATTCAAGCAAATCTGCCTCTATAAACCCGCCAGAATGTTGATCTGATGCGGTTTTTTCAACCGTAATGACCGGCCTTTTGATTGTGTTTTGGTGCCTCCCGATCCATTTTCCGGCGCGCTCGCTGCGTGTCTTACTGCCATGTCGCTTACCCTCTCGAACGTTACTGTCCTGGCCAATCTGGCCCACCTTGAACTGACCGATGCGCAAGCGGAAAAATCCCTCATCAAGCTCAATGAAATTTTTGCGCTGGTCGAACGGATGCAGGCCGTCGACACCACCGGCGTGGAACCGCTGAGCCATCCGATTTTTGCGCTGGACAGTGCGACACCGGACGACCTGTCGCTGCGCCTGCGCGACGATGTCGTCACCGAAACCAACCACCGCGAGGCGTATCAACAACCCGCACCGGCTACCCAGGACGGCTTGTACCTGGTGCCCAAAGTCCTCGATTAAAGAGTCTCCATGCATACCAAATCACTCAAGCAATTGTCGGCGCTGCTGCAATCAAAGCAGGTCTCTGCCACCGAACTGGCACAGCACTTTCTGGCGCGCATCGAACCCAGCGACCTCAATGCCTTCCTGCATGTTGACCCGGAACTGACGCTGCAACAGGCGGCGCTCGCCGACCGGCGCCTGGCCGGCGAAGACCACACCGCACTGACTGGCATTCCGGTTGCGCACAAGGACATCTTTGTCACGCGCGACTGGCGCGCCACGGCCGGCTCGAAAATGCTGGCCAATTACACCAGCCCGTTCGATGCGACCGTGGTCGAACGTCTGGGCAAAGCCGGCATGGTCACGCTGGGCAAGCTCAACTGCGATGAATTCGCGATGGGTTCATCGAACCAGAATTCGTTCTTCGGTCCGGTCAGTAATCCCTGGGACAAGAGCGCCATTCCGGGCGGCTCATCGGGCGGCTCGGCGGCAGCGATTGCGGCGCGACTGGCACCGGCCGCCACCGGCACCGATACCGGCGGCTCGATCCGCCAGCCGGCGGCGATGTGTGGCATCACCGGTATCAAGCCGACTTACGGACGCGTCTCGCGCTTCGGCATGATTGCGTTTGCATCGTCACTCGATCAGGGCGGACCGATGGCGCAAAGCGCCGAAGATTGCGCGCTGCTGCTGTCGGCCATGGCCGGTTTCGATGAGCGTGATTCGACCAGCCTGCAACGTCCCGATGAAGATTTTTCACGCGACCTCAACAACGATCTGCGCGGTGTGCGCATCGGCGTGCCACGCGAATATTTCGGCCCCGGACTGGCCGCCGATGTCGAGCTGGCCGTGCGCGCAGCACTGACCGAATACGAAAAACTGGGCGCCACGCTGGTCGACATTTCGCTCCCGAATACCGAGCTGTCGATCCCGGCGTACTACGTGATTGCACCGGCCGAAGCCTCATCGAATCTGAGTCGTTTCGATGGCGTGCGCTACGGTCACCGTGCCGAAAAATACAGCGATCTGACCGAGATGTACAAACGCACCCGTGCCGAAGGATTTGGCGAGGAAGTCAAGCTGCGCATCCTGGTCGGCGCGTATGTGCTGTCGCATGGTTACTTCGATGCGTACTACTTGAAGGCGCAAAAAATCCGCCGTCTGATTGCGCAGGATTTCCAGCAGGCGTTCACGCAGTGCGATGTGATCATGGGACCGGTCTCGCCCACGGTGGCCTGGAATCTCGGTGACAAAGCCGATGATCCGGTGGCCAATTATCTGGCTGATATCTACACCTTGTCGACCAGCCTGGCCGGCTTGCCGGGCATGTCGGTACCGTGCGGATTCGGGCAGGGCGACGTCAACGGAAAGCGGCCGGTCGGCCTGCAATTGATCGGCAATTATTTTGAGGAAGCCAAGTTGCTCAACATCGCCCACCAGTACCAGCAAGCAACCGGCTGGCACCTGATGCAACCGGCTGACTGAGTCACACCATGCGCCACGTCTTCGCCGCCACGACCGCACTCCTGCTGTTTTTTTGTGCAGTGACTGCCAGCGCGCAGACGCTATCGACCCGCTTCGCCTGCAGTCAGGCGGGCGACGATGGCGGCGATCCGATCACGTATGCGGACTCCGGCGAGATTGATCTCGACGGCACGACGGTGAAAACATTTCGCTGGGAATCGGCGATCTTCCGCTCGACCCATGGCTACGATTGCAACATCGATGAAGAAGACGGCTTGAAGGCCGAAGTGCGCGGTGAGGGATCGAGCGCCGCATGGCGGGTGGCACTGAAGGACGGCAACGCGGCGCGCCTCAAGCGTGGCTACAATTTTGAGCGCGGACTCAATTGCACGATCCGGCTGGAACGCGATGGCAATACAGTGCGTGTGAAACCGACCTGTCCGGCGCTGTGCGGTTCGCGTATCAATTTTTCGGACATCGTGATCGAGCTCGACAGCGGTACTTGCCGCTACGATCCAGTCAATAAATAAGCAGCACATAACAACAAGGAACCATCATGCAATGGGAAGTCGTCATCGGGTTGGAAACGCATACACAGCTGACCACCCAGTCCAAAATTTTCAGTGGCTCGGCGATTCGTTTCGGGGCCGAACCAAACACGCAGGCATCGCTGGTGGATCTGGCTTTGCCGGGTGCGCTGCCGGTAATGAACAAGCGCGCGGTGGAGCGGGCTATCCAGTTCGGTCTGGCGGTCGATGCGGTGATCGCACCCAGCTCGGTATTCGCACGCAAAAACTACTTTTATCCGGATCTGCCCAAGGGTTACCAGATCAGCCAGTTCGAGATCCCGGTGGTGCAGGGCGGGCGCGTGTCGTTCGTCTTCGAGCGCGATGGCAAGACCGAACTGCGTAGCGTACAACTGACCCGTGCGCACCTCGAAGAAGATGCCGGCAAGTCGCTGCATGAGGATTATCAGGGCATGACCGGCATCGACCTGAACCGGGCCGGCACGCCGCTGCTTGAAATCGTCACCGAGCCGGACATGCGCAGCGCCGCCGAAGCCGTCGCCTATGCCAAGGCACTGCATTCGCTGGTGATGTGGCTCGACATTTGCGACGGCAACATGCAGGAAGGTTCGTTTCGCTGCGATGCCAATGTCTCGGTGCGGCCGGTCGGCCAGGAACAGTACGGTACCCGCTGCGAAGTCAAGAATCTGAACTCGTTCCGTTTTCTTGAAGAGGCGATCAATTTCGAAGTACGCCGCCAGATCGAACTGATCGAAGACGGCGGCCGTGTGGTGCAGGAAACCCGGCTGTACGATCCGGACCGCAAGGAAACCCGCTCGATGCGCAGCAAGGAAGACGCGCAGGATTACCGCTATTTCCCGGATCCCGATTTGCCGCCGCTGGTCATCAGCGCCGACTGGATTGCACAGGTCAAGGCTGCGATGCCGGAACTGCCGGGCGCGATGCGCGCACGCTTCATCGGCGACTTCGGCCTGACCGATTACGATGCCGCAGTGCTGACGCAATCGAAGGCCATGGCGCTGTATTTTGAAGCGGTCGCAACGCTGGTTGGCAAGGATCAGGCCAAGCAGGCTGCCAACTGGCTGATGGGCGATCTGGCCTCGGCGGTCAATCGCGACGGCATCGATCCGGGCCAGGCACCGGTCAGTCCGAGCCAGCTCGCGCTGCTGTTGCAGCGTATCGCCGACGGTACGATCTCGAACAAGATCGCCAAGGAAATTTTCGCGGCGATGTGGGACGCCAAATCGGTCGAACCGTTGCTGGCCGATCAGCTCATTGAATCAATGGGGCTCAAGCAAATTTCGGATAGCGGTGCACTGGAAGCGATCATTGACGAAGTGCTGGCGGCCAATCCGAAGTCGGTCGAGGAGTTCCGCGCCGGCAAGGAAAAAGCCTTCAATGCGTTGATCGGACAGGCGATGAAAGCCTCGCGCGGCAAGGCCAATCCGGCCCAGTTGACCGAACTGCTGAAACAGAAACTGGCCGGCTGACCGACCCGACTGGTGCTAGCGCGGCGGCTCGCTGCCAGTCAGTTCACGGTAGCGTTTGAGGGTGTCGTCGAACCAGACGTCCGTTCTGAGCAATTCGCGCTGATGGGCCTGCGTCAGGCTCTGCTCTGCGCTGACGGCGCTTTGTGCCTGCTCGACCTGCTGTGCCAGGCGCGGTGGCACAACCTTGTTCCTGGTGCGCAGCGACGCCTCGGCCAGTGCGTCTTTCAATTGACGCTCCGCCGAGATCAACATGCCGCGCTCCTGACGGATTTTTTCATTGACGTCGATGACCGCCCGCTTGCGTGCCGCCTCGATTTCCACTTCGCTGCGAAAACGTTCGAGGATGGCGGTATCACGCCGGCGCAACTCGAGGCTGGCCTCTGCCTCGGCCTGCAGCTTGGCGTTATCACGCTGTTGCTGCTCGCGTTGTGCAGCCGTCAACGGTGCAGGGATTTCGCGCCGCAATACGCCATTGCTGCCCAGCTCACGCATCGGACGCGTCGCGCATTCCGGAATCGGCCGGTCTGCTGTCATGGTTCGTCCGTTCGCGTCCTTGCACACATAAATCTGCGCCACCCCCGGTCCGGGCATTCCAGCCAGGAACAGTATCAGCACAGCTAGCGTGATGATTTGCATGGGACCGCGTGCTGGTAAGCCTTACGCCACGCCGTAGCGTTCGCGGTAGGCACTGATCGCCGGCCGGTAGCGCTGCAGTTCGGCATTGCCATCGGCGCGCCCGAGATATTCCAGCAGGTCGCCGAGGTTACCGATAGAGATGACCGGAATACCATACAGTTTGCTCACTTCCTGCACCGCTGATCCGGCCGACAATGCGTCATCCTTGCCCGAGCGTTCCATGCGGTCCAGTGCGATCAGTACCGCGCAGGGTGTGGCTCCGGCCGCGCGGATCAGGTCAACCGATTCGCGCACCGAGGTACCGGCAGAAATGACATCGTCGATGATGACGACGCGACCCTGCAAGGCGGCACCAACAATGGTGCCACCCTCGCCATGGTCCTTGGCTTCCTTGCGGTTGAAGGCAAACGGCACGTTACGCTGCTTGCCGGCCAGCGCCACGGCAGTGGCTGACGCCAGCGTGATGCCTTTGTAGGCCGGACCGAACAGCATGTCGAATTCGATTCCGGCATCGAGCAGTGACTGCGCATAGAACTGCGCCAGCGTACCGAGCGTAGCGCCATCGTTGAAGGCTCCCGCATTAAAAAAATACGGCGACGTGCGCCCTGCCTTGGTGACGAATTCGCCGAAGCGCAAAACCCCGCTGTCAACCGCGAAGGCAATGAATTGCTGACGTAAATTGTTCAATTTTTTCCCTTTTGAGGCAGGCCGGACTGGGCCGTGCCGGCCAATTTTGGCAACGCACGATGGCAGGCTGACATTTTAATGCGATATCCGGCAGATTCGTTGAACAAGGGCAAGAATTAAGCCCAAAAATTGAAGTTGCCAAGTAAAAATTTCTTCAAATAGATCGAACAGGATTGCGATGAGGCAAACCTATGCAATGATGTCGGCTTGCAACCACTAATTGGTATTTTATTTATACCTGCTAGCAACATCACTCTAACGCCTCCCTCAAGTAAATGGTGTTCCATCGACATTGCGCCTGCCCCGAAGATAATCAATGCGCCTCACGCACCGATGCGTCGTCGCCCGCTCTGGTCGGTGCGCTCGCTATTACTGTTACTGGTGCTCGCGGTCCTGCTGCCCGGCATCATCGGGGTTACCGCGCTGATCCATCGCCAGTATCGTCAGGAACAACAAGAGCTGGAGCGGGAAGCCAGCCGGATGGCAAAAAGCCTGGCACTGGCGGTTGACAATGAATTGCTCGGCGCGCGCAAGGTGGCCGAGGCGCTGGCCACCTCCGGTTATTTTACGAGACGCGATTTCCCCGCGCTGCACCGGCAGTTGACTGAGGTATTACAGAAATCCGACCTCGGTTCGCATGCCGTTCTCAGCGACGCCAGCGGTCAGCAACTGCTCAATACGCAAAAACCCTATGGCACACTGTTGCCACTGCATGCCAACCCGGAGCTGGTACGACAGGTCTTTGCCAGCGGCCAGCCGGCCATTTCCAATATTTATGTCGGGGCGATTGCGCGCCGCCCCCTGGTCAGCGTCGATATGCCGGTGGTCATCGATGGCGAAGTCGCCTACGACCTTGGCGTCGGCATCCTTACCGACAAGTTCGATACCCTTCTGAAAAGTCAGTCGCGACCATTGAACTGGGAAATGGGCATTTTCGATCGTCAGGGCAGAATCGTCGCGCGCACATTTGGTACTCAGCTGGCCGGAAGTGCTGTCAGTCCATCACTGTGGCGCGCAATGCAGGATCACCGCAGCAACATGTCCGACGTCACGACGCTCGAAGGTACGGTATTGCGCACGGTGTTCGATCGTGCATCCACCTCGGGCTGGTATGTGGTGGTTTGCGTACCACGCGTGATTCTCGAAGACGACCTGCAGCAACGCATTGCGCTATTCGGACTGGTTTTACTGCTGATGTTTGGTACCGGTGCCGGATTAGCCTGGTTCATGGGCAACCGGATCGCCCGTTCCGTCAATGCGCTGACAGCACCGGCACTGGCGCTGGAAGCCGGTGAACCCATACAGATTTCGCCGGTGTACTTTCGCGAAGCCGATGACGTCGCCCTGGCCATGGCAGGCACCGCACGGCTGCTGGCGAAACGCCAACACGTGCTGCGCGAGCGCGATATCGAACTCTTGACGGCACAGCGCATGAGCCGCATGGGCAGCTGGAACTGGATGCTGGACGAAGACGTGGTCGAGGCGTCGGCAGAGACGTGCCGAATGTTTGGCCGCGCGACGATTCCGGTCTTCCGCGAGCAAAAAAATACGATGTAT
>CAILRJ010000020.1 GCA_903836575.1 uncultured Burkholderiales bacterium | reverse complement strand
CGCGTTTCCTAGGGTTTTGCCCGTACACCAATTGGTGTGCGGGCTTTTTTTTGCTGCTTCCGGGGCGGCAGCCAAAACCTGAGACACTGATTTCGGTTATTCTCTGCGACCACGGCGCGCCGGATCGGCAGCGCCTACGATTTTAAGGAAACCCAATTGAGCGATCTTTTTCACCAACGGCTGGCATTGCTGTCGACTGATGCGCATCGTGCATTACTGTCACAGGGTCGGCGCGGCATAGAACGGGAAACCTTGCGGGTGGACGCGACGGGCGAGCTGGCATTGACGCCGCACCCGATTGCCCTCGGCGCGGCACTGACCCACCCGACGATTACCACTGATTATTCCGAATCGCTGCTGGAATTCATCACACCGGCCGAACATGACATCGCCGATGCGCTCACCGAACTAGACGCATCGCATCGCTATTTTTATGCCGTCAATAACGATGAGTTGCTGTGGAGCGAGTCGATGCCATGTCATCTTCCCGACGAGGCAACAATACCGATCGCCTGGTACGGCACCTCCCACATCGGCATGCTCAAGCATGTGTACCGGCGCGGATTGGCGCTCCGGTATGGCAAGCCGATGCAGTGTATCGCTGGCATCCACTACAATTTTTCGTTGTCCGAATCGATCTGGCCGCTATTGCAGGCCGCTGAACACACACCGGGGACAGCCACCGAATATCAGTCCGAAAGCTACATCGCCCTGATCCGCAACTTCCGGCGCTACAGCTGGCTGCTGATGTACCTGTTCGGTGCCTCGCCAGCACTGGCCAGCGACTTCCTGCGTGGCAAACCACACCAGCTCGACGTGCTGTCCGACGACACACTCTATCTGCCGCATGCGACCAGCCTGCGCATGAGCGACCTCGGCTACCAGAACGACGCGCAGGCCGGACTGATACCACCCTATAACGATCTGGCCAGTTACATGCAGAATCTGGTGCAGGCAGTCAAACAGCCATTCCCGGACTATGTTGCGCTGGGCACCCGGCGCGATGGCGAATGGATGCAGATCAGCACCAACGTGTTGCAGATCGAAAACGAGTATTACTCGACCATCCGGCCAAAGCGCGTCATCAACAGTGGCGAACGTCCGGTCGAAGCGCTGTGTGCGCGCGGCGTGCAATACATTGAAGTACGCTGCCTCGACGTCGATCCGTTCGAAGCAATGGGCCTGAACCTCGACACGGGCCGCTTCATGGATGCCTTCCTGCTGTTTTGTGCGCTCGACGACAGCCCGCTGACCAGCGCATCCGAAGGCCACGAAAACACCGCCAATTTCGCCGACACCGTCAAGCAGGGGCGCCTGCCCGGCCTGACCCTGCAGCGCGATGGCCTTCCGGTGCGCTTGCAGGACTGGGGTCTCGAACTGCTGGACCGGATCGACGCCGTCGTCACGCTGCTCGATGCCCAGCGTGACGACGGCGCACACCGTGCGTCACTCGACAAGCAGCGCGCCAAGTTGCGCGATCCGGACTGTACCCCTTCGGCCCGGGTGCTTGACGCATTGCGTGCGCATGACAACTCGTTCATGAAGTTTTCGCTGGTGCAAAGCCGGGCGCATGCCACGCAATTCCGGGCGCGGCCGTTGACGCCAACCCAGCTTGACGCCTACCGCGAACTGGCCCGTCACTCGATCGACGAGCAAAGTCGTATGGAAAACGAGCAAAGCGGCAGCTTCGATGATTTCATTGAAGCTTACCGGGCACGCTCCCTGATGCCGACGGGTTGTGACTAAGAACCCGACGGGGACGGGCACGCTCCCGGCGTGCCCTGCCGGCTCACTTTTTTTCGCGCATGCGCATCAAGCCCTCCTGCGCCATCGTCACCACCAACTGCCCCTGCTGGTCGTACACCGATGCGAGTACCAACCCGCGTCCACCCGACGCATTGGGACTATCCATACAAATGAGCAACCACTCGTCCATCCGGAATGGCCGATGAAACCACATCGTGTGGTCGATGCTGGCAATCTGTAAGCGCGGGTCACCCAGCGTCACGCCATGCGGCTGCAACGCGGTCACCAGAAAACTGTAATCGGACAGGTAGGCAAACAAGGACTCGTGCACCAGCGCCTCGTCGGGCAACGCCATCGGCGCGCGCAGCCAGACCTGCTTGCCGGTTTCACGCGAGGGATTGCCGTACAGATCAGCACCGCCAACCATCCGGAACTCCGCCGGAACCGCTACGAACTCCCGCCCGCTTGCCATGGCACGCTCTTTCCAGCCGGCGATTGCCGAGGGCAAGGTTTCCGGATCAGGAGCATCCGGCATCGGTTTCTGGTGTGACAACCCGACTTCCTCATCCTGAAACGACGCCGACATGACGAAGATGCGCTTGCCGTCCTGGAACGCAACGACGCGACGGGTGCTGAAACTGCCGCCGTCGCGCACGCGTTCGACCTCAAATTCGATCGGTAACCGGTGATTTCCAGGCAGGATGAACAACGAATGCAGCGAATGCGGACGGCGCTGCGGTACGGTCTGCGCCGCCGCGTGCAAGGCCTGGCCCAGAACCTGGCCGCCGAACACGTTCGGACTGCCCATAAAATGACTCTGACCGAGATAACGATCGGTACCGATGGGCACTAGCGCGAGCAGGTCGAGAATTTCCGGCGTGTTGTAGAGCGAGTGATCGAACATGGTGCCTGACAAT
>CAILRJ010000019.1 GCA_903836575.1 uncultured Burkholderiales bacterium | reverse complement strand
GCGGCTTCGCCGAGATGAATGGTCGCAGCCATGACATCGAGTCGTTCCGGTGCCAGCAGTGATTGCGGATCGACCGTCATATACGCCGGATCGGTGATGAACTGGTCGCGCAAGCCAAACGCGCGCTTGGTGGCTTCGACCACCAGATGGACGTGATCGGCACTGTCGGCTTCGACTTGGGACAGACCGGCGCGATCAAGCAACCCGAGGATCGCCAGCGAAACCGCGCCTTGCGTCGGCGGTGTCATGTTGAACACCGTGCCGGCTGAATGCGCTAGCCGCAACGGACTCTTGCGTTGCGCGCGACAGGCGACCAGATCAGCGCCAGCGAGTAGCGTGCCGACCGTCTGCAGATCCGCAGCGATTTCGGTGGCCAGTTCACCGCGATAAAAACTGTCGAGACCGTCGCGCACCAGCAATCCCAGCGTGCGGGCCATGCGCGGTTGGACGAAGCGCTGGCCGGCCAGCGGCAATGCGCCGTCGATCAGGAACGTGTCGGTGAAACCCGGTTGCGCGGCCAGTTCCGGCAGCTTTGATGCGGTTGCATTTTGCTGGCTGAGCGTGACCGGTACGCCATCCTGTGCGTAACCGATGGCGTCGCGCAGCAGGCGCGCCAGCGGCAGTGTTGCGCCTAGTTCGGCGGCCACGTCCAGTGCTGCTTGCCAGCCACCGATGGTACCGGCGACCGTATTGGCCGCCAGCGGTCCGCGGATTGGAATGGCTGACAAGCCGCGACTGCGGTAGGCGTCGATGGTCGCGCCCAGCGCAGCCTGACCACAGGCGTCGATGGCAATCGGCTCGCCGTCCGGCGGAAGGATGACCCAGAACGAGTCGCCACCAATGCCATTCATGTGCGGATAGACCACGGCGATGGTGGCGGCAGCGGCGACCATCGCTTCGATGGCATTGCCACCGTCGCGCATGACGGCGAGGGCGGATTGCGCGGCCAGATGATGCGGGGCGACGGCGATGGCGTGAGTGGCGCGGGCGGTGTTCAACATGGTGGTCCTTGTTCTTATGGGTGCGGTGGTTTTATTTCTGTTTATCTCGGAGCGAAAAGTATCACGCCGGCGCGGTTTTGCCGGGTTCGGAGCCAGTATCGGAGCCGGCGACGCGTGCCGTTGCACTGCGTGCCGACACCAGATGCGCACGCATCTGGCGCTGGGCAGTCGTCACGTCATGCGCGAGCAGGGCTTCGATGATTACCGCATGTTCTTCATACGAGGCGCTCATCCGTTCGATATTGCGAAATTGTGAACGCCGGAACGGCGCCATCCGGTGCCGCAAGCCCAGCGTCATCTCGATCAGTACCGGGTTGCCGCAACCGTGAATGATGACCTGATGCCAGGCATGATTGAGGCGATCGTACAGATCGACATCGCCGCTACGCATTGCATCGCGCGACTGCACATGCAGCGCACTCAGGTGTTCGCGTTCGGCTGCCGACATGCGGATCGCCGCATAGCGGGCACAGGCCGCTTCGAGTTCACCGATGGCTTCGAACATGCGGTCGCGCTGCTCCGGCGTCAGTTCGGCGACGACCGAGCCGCGATTCGGACGGCTCACGACCAGCCCCTGAATGGCCAGCTGCTTGAGCGCTTCGCGCACCGG
>CAILRJ010000018.1 GCA_903836575.1 uncultured Burkholderiales bacterium | reverse complement strand
GACAACAAGCGACTAGCGCACCTGTGCGGTCCGATGGATGAAAACCTGCGCCAGATTTCCTCTGCGCTCGACGTCACTATCTTCCGCCGCGGTGAACGCTTCATCATCGGCGGCCGTAATGCCGAACGGGCGACCGCCTTGCTGGCGCAGTTCTATGCGATCGCCGACAAAGTCGTCTCGATCGAGGACGTCCAGCTGGCCGTGGTCGAGCAGCGCGCCGGCATGGCGTTCGCCGAGGTCCCGGCGGCAACCCTGAAACCGCTGCGTGGCGCCGCCAGGAAAAAAGCGCTGGAACTCGTTGCAGTCGATGCCGAGACCGTCCCTGTGGAAGGCCCGACCCTGAAGACCCGTCGCCATGACTTGCGCGGTCGCACGCCAAACCAGCTGGCCTACCTGAAAGCCATTCTTGACCATGACATTACGTTCGGCGTCGGTCCGGCCGGCACCGGCAAAACCTACCTCGCGGTAGCCTGCGCGGTCGATGCGCTCGAACGCGACGTCGTCAAGCGCATTGTACTGACCCGTCCGGCCGTCGAAGCCGGCGAACGGCTCGGTTTTCTGCCGGGTGATCTGGCCCAGAAAGTCGACCCCTACCTGCGCCCGTTGTACGACGCGCTGTACGATTTGCTCGGTCACGACCGCACCCAGAAAATGTTTGAGAAGCAGGCCATCGAAATCGCACCACTGGCCTACATGCGCGGTCGCACTCTCAACCATGCCTTCGTGATCCTCGATGAAGCACAGAACACGACGCCGGAACAGATGAAGATGTTTCTGACCCGGATCGGTTTCGGCAGCAAGGCCGTGGTGACCGGCGACATTACGCAGATCGATTTGCAGAGTACGCAAAAGAGCGGATTGATCGACGCCATCGACGTGCTCGACAATATCCGCGGCATCGCCTTCACGCGCTTCAACAGTGCCGACGTCGTACGTCATCCGCTGGTAGCACGCATCGTCGACGCCTATGAAGCGGCCAGTGCGCCGGCTCCCGTAAAAAAACCAGCGAGTCGTCTTGTCCCTAAAAAATAAACTCGCGTTATCGGTCCAGTATCCGGACCCGCGCCTGGCCACCATCGTGACCCGGCCGCTGGTGCGACGCTGGGTGCAAGCGGCGCTGTTCGCGCCGGCCGAACTGACGGTGCGCTTCGTCGACAGCGAAGAAGGTCGCAGCCTCAATCGCGATTACCGCAGCAAGGATTACGCGACCAACGTACTGACTTTTGCCTACAACGACGATGCAGAAGACGACGACGGCATCACCCGCGCGGACCTGATCCTGTGCACCGATGTGCTGCAGTCCGAGGCATTGGCACAGAACAAACCGCTACTCGCCCATGCCGCCCATCTGGTGGTACATGGCGTGATGCACGCGCAAGGCTACGACCACGAAACCGAGGTCGAGGCTGACGAGATGGAAGCGCTGGAAATTGAGGTTTTGGCGAAGCTGGGGTTTGGCAATCCGTATCTGGAATAGCGCAGGGTTGGTGTAAGAGCGTGTTGGTCGGCGCTGCCTATCGGAGCGCGGAATCGACCGAACCGGCTACCGCAGCCAGTGAGTCCGGTGCAATGCCGTTCGGTTATTGCAGCATCGAATGGGGCAACGCGTGACGGCTTGGCACCCCTCACGCCGCCATCGCCCGCCGCAACTGCTCAACCAGTTCAATCAACCGCGGCCGCACTTCGTGCACCAGAAAATCCGCCGACAGCGTGAACGCCGGACCACCGCAATTAATGCTGACCGGCGTGCTGCCATCGGGCGGGCGAAACGCAATCGCAATCGCATTGACACCCGGTTGCCAGTCACCAATCGAGGTGCAGCAACCATACTCCCGGTATTCGTCGAGTGCGCGTTGCACGCTCTGCTGCAACGCCGGCCACCCGTCCTCATCGAGTTCACGCGCCCGTGCCAGCAACTCGTTACGTTCGCCCGGCGGCGCGACCGCCAGATAGGCCCGGCCCATCGCCGTACTGGCCAACGGAATCCGCGAGCCAACATCGAGGCTTAGCGTCAACGCCGCCTGACTGCGACAGTTTTCGACATAAATCATGCTGAGCCGGTCGCGCATCCCCAGCGAGACCATCGAATGCGAAAAATCGGCCAGCTGCTGCATCGCCGGCCGCGCCAACTGACGTACATCGAGCCGGCTCAGCATTGCGCTGCCGAGCGACAGCGTGGCGGTACCGAGGCGATACTTGCCGGACTCATCATCGAATTGCAGGTAACCTAATTTGGTCAACGTGTAAGTCAGGCGCGAGACGGTCGATTTCGGCAGCTTGCTGCGCTCGGCCAGTTCCTGATTGCCCAGCATCCTGTCACCGGAACGAAAGCATGCCAGCAACTCCAGTCCGCGCGCCAGCGCGGTCACGAAGTGGCGGTCTTCCTTGACCACGGCGGGCGGGCCGATCAACTTACGCATCGGCGGCGCTGGCCAGTTTGTACAACTCGCGCTTGAGAATTTTGCCGCTGGCCGCCGCCGGCAGACTGGCCAGCGCGATGATCTCGGCCGGCATTTTGTACGGTGACAGGTTAGCCCGCAGATAGTCCTGCAAATGGCTGCGGTCCAGCGTCACGTCCGCTCGCATTTCGATGAACGCCAGCACCTCTTCATTGTCGGCACTGCTGCGACCGATTACCGCCGATTGCACGATGCCCGGATAGGCATTGAGGACCTGTTCGACTTCGACCGGATAGACATTAAAACCCGACCGGATGATCAGTTCCTTGTTGCGACCAACAATAGTGACCGCGCCATCCACATCGATGCGGGCCAGGTCGCCGGTATGCAGCCAACCGTCCGGTGTCAGCGCGTCTGCGCTGGCTTGCGGCGCGCGGTAATAGCCGGCCATTACGTTCGGACCGCGCACCTGCAATTCGCCGATACCATCACCATCCTGAATCAGCGTGTCGAGCCGGATCTCGATGCCCTCGATGGCGTGACCGACTGAACAGTCGGTACGCGGCAATTCCATGCGGGTCTGGCAGATCGAGGGCGCGGCTTCGGTCATACCGTAACCGTTGTGCAGCGGGATGCCAAAACACGCTTCGAAATCGGCTTTCAACGACGCCGACAGTGGCGCCCCACCCGACTGCGCGACGCGCAACGTGGGTGCCGCCAGGCGTGCACCGGTTGCCAGCAACTTGGCATACATCGCCGGCACCCCATGCAGCACGGTCACGCCGTCATGCGCCAACGCCTGTGCCATCGCCAGCGGATCAAAGCGCGGCACCAGCCGCAATGCCGCACCGCTGGCCAGCGCCGCCACCAGCAGCGCCGACAGGCCATACACATGCGACAGCGGCAACACGCCGTAGATCACGTCGTCGGGTGTGAGCGCGCGGATCTTGCGACTGTTGGCACCGATGAACAGCAGGTTCGCATGCGTGAGCATTACTGCTTTCGGCGCGCCGGTCGTACCGGACGTGTAGACCAGCGCCGCCACGTCGGGCGCGGCCGGTTCGGCCATGACCCCGGATTGCAGTGGTCCCAGCATCACCGCGCCGATACCGTCCCAGTGCAGCAGTTGCGCACCCTGTGCCGCCCCGTGGCGCGCAGCCTCGTCGGATCCCGCACTGAAGTACAGCGCCCGACGCGCGCCGGAATGCAACAGGAAGTTATCGATTTCGCGCGCGGACAAGCGCGCATTGACACTGGCCGACCAGGCCCGCAGACGACTCGTCGCCAGAATCGTCAGCGCCAGCGCGACCGAGTTTTCGGCTACCAGCAGGACGCGGTCACCGGGCCGCACACCGGCCTGCTGCAATTGCCGCGCCACCGCATCAACACGTGCGTCCAGCTCGTCGTAGGTGACCGTGTCATGGCCGTCCTGCAGTGCGATACGGGTAGCGTGGGTGCGGGTATAGGACTGGAAAACCTGATCAATACGTGACATAACTGAGCTCCACCGGATAGAGCCGTCATTCTGCACTGCAGAATCTCTCTTGACAAGCCGACATCCGCGCATTTGCAGGTTGACATTGATGCCGGTGCTCAATAGAGTATGAGCACCCAAAAAACATATTCTGCATTGCAGAACACCGGAGAGCAGCATGCCCGAGTCAACCCCTTCCGTTTCGACGCCCGCACCACTGGTCGGCATCATCGGCTGCGGCGTGATGGGACGCGGCATTGCGCAGATCGCCGTGTTATCCGGCGCGACCGTTTTTCTGGCTGATGCCAATGCCGGCGCAGCGACCGCAGCCCGCCGCACACTGACGGCCACATTCACCACGCTGGTCGGCAAAGGCAAACTGCAGGAAGACGATGTCAGCGATGCGCTGGCCCGTTTGCATGTGTGTAGCGAACTGGCTGATCTGGCCGATTGCGATGTGATTATCGAAGCGATCATCGAAGACCTGGCCGCCAAGAAGACCTTGTTCGCGACGCTCGAAACGCTGGTGCGTGCCGACGCAATCCTGGCCTCGAATACCTCGTCGCTGTCGGTCACGGCGATCGCCGCCGGCCTGCAGCATCCGCAACGCGTAGCAGGCTTTCACTTTTTTAATCCGGTCCCGCTAATGAAGATCGTCGAAGTCATCGGCGGCATCCTGACCGCCGAGGCGGTAGTCGCGCAGTTGCTGGCACTGGGCCGCCAGTGGGGGCACACAGCCGTGCGCGCCAAGGATACGCCGGGCTTCATCGTCAATCACGCCGGGCGCGGTTTCGGCACCGAGGGCTTGCGCATCCTGTCCGAAGGCGTGACGTCGGTGGCGACGCTGGACCGTATCCTGCGCGACACCGCCGGCTTCAAGCTGGGGCCGTGCGAACTGATGGACATGACCGGACTCGATGTCTCGCACCCGGTGATGGAATCGATTTATCGCCAGTATTACGACGAACCGCGCTTCCGGCCGCAAGGCCTGACACGGCAAATGTTGACGGCCGGATTGCTCGGCAAAAAGACCGGGCGCGGCTTCTATGTCTACGATGAGAACGGCAAGAAGGTCATGCCTGCCGAAGCCGCCGTCACGCAGGCCGAGCCGGGACCGGTCTGGCTGAGCCGGGCCGAACCGTTGCTGGCAGAACGCCTGCTGGCGGCTGGCTACGAAGTCGAATCCGGCGCGACGCCATCGGCGCAGGCGCTGTGCATCGTCACGCCGCTGGGCGAGGATTGCACTGACTGCGTGGTCCGGCAGGGTCTGGATGCGCGCCGTACGGTTGCCATTGACGCGCTGTTCGATAGTCCGACCCATCATGTGCTGATGACCAACCCGGCTACCGATCCGGCCTATCTGGCACAAGCGTGCGGTCTGTTCGGGCGCGACGGCGCGCGCATCAGCGTGCTGCAGGACAGCACCGGACTGGTCACGCAGCGGGTGCTGGCCCACATCATCAACATTGCCTGCGACATTGCACAGCAAGGCATCGCCCTGCCGGCCGATATCGACCGCGGCGTCATTCTGGGCCTGGGCTACCCGCACGGACCGCTGGCCTGGGGCGACCAGCTGGGCGCTGCCACCGTGCTACGCATCCTGCACAACATCGAACGTCTCAGCGGCGATACACGCTACCGGCCCAGCCCGTGGCTGCAGCGCCGCGCCGCACTCGGCTTGTCGCTGTTGCACGCGTCAGCCTGAATCCGATCACACTAAGCACCATTCACTTTTTCCGAGGACCGCCATGAAAAAATCCGCTCCGTTCCACTGGGATGACCCGCTGCTGCTGGACCAGCAACTGACTGACGAAGAACGCATGGTGCGCGACGCTGCCAATGCGTATTGCCAGGACAAGCTGCAACCGCGTGTACTGGAAGCCTTCCGTCACGAAACCATGGACGCTTCGATTTTTCGCGAGATGGGCGAACTTGGCCTGCTCGGCCCGACCATCCCGGAAGAGTACGGTGGCCCCGGCCTGAACTATGTCTGCTACGGCCTGATCTCGCGCGAAGTCGAGCGGGTCGATTCCGGTTACCGCTCGATGATGAGCGTGCAGTCGTCACTGGTGATGACGCCGATTTTTGAATTCGGTACCGAAGACCAGCGCCAGCGTTTCCTGCCGAAACTGGCGACCGGCGAATTCATCGGCTGCTTCGGCCTGACCGAACCCGACCATGGCTCGGACCCCGGCTCGATGGTGACGCGCGCACGCAAGGTCGCCGGTGGTTATGCGCTGACCGGCAGCAAAATGTGGATTTCGAATTCACCGATTGCCGACGTGTTCGTGATCTGGGCCAAGGATGATGAAGGCGCAATCCGTGGCTTCCTCCTCGAAAAAGGCATGGCCGGTTTGTCGGCGCCGGCGATCCACGGCAAGTTCGGTTTGCGCGCCTCGATCACCGGCGAAATCGTCATGGACAACGTGTTCTGCCCGGAAGAAAACGCTTTCCCGGACGTGCGCGGCCTGAAAGGTCCGTTCACTTGTCTGAACGCGGCGCGCTACGGCATTGCGTGGGGCGCACTGGGTGCGGCCGAATCCTGCTGGCATATCGCGCGCCAGTATGTGCTGGACCGCAAACAGTTCGGCAAGCCGCTGGCAGCCAACCAGTTGATCCAGAAAAAACTGGCCGACATGCAGACCGAGATCACGATGGCGCTGCAAGGCGTGCTGCGGCTCGGCCGCATGAAGGACGAAGGCACGGCGGCGGTCGAAATTACCTCGATGATGAAGCGCAATTCGTGCGGCAAGTCGCTCGATATCGCTCGCGTGGCGCGCGACATGCTGGGCGGGAATGGCATCTCCGATGAGTACGGCGTGATCCGGCACATGGTCAATCTGGAAGTGGTCAACACCTACGAAGGCACGCATGACATCCATGCGCTGATCCTCGGTCGTGCGATGACCGGTATCCAGGCGTTTAGCAGCTAATCTTTTTTAGAGACCCGCATGGATCTGAATTTCAGCAACGACGAGCAGGCATTCCGGCAGCTTGTGCGCGATTTCATTGCACACAATCTTCCGCAGGATATCCGCAACAAGGTGACCCGTGGCCTGAGCCTGGGGCGCGACGATTATCTGCGCTGGCAGCACATCCTGCATGCCAAAGGCTGGGGTGCGCCATCCTGGCCGGCCGAGTTCGGCGGGCCGGGCTGGAGTGCCACGCAGCAGTACATCTTTGACGAGGAATCGGCTGCCGGCGGTGCCCCGCGCGCGGTGCCGTTCGGCCTGAAAATGGTCGCGCCGGTGCTGATGCAATTCGGTTCGCCGGAGCAGCAGCAGCGTCATCTGCCAAAAATTCTGGCCGGTGAAGAATGGTGGTGTCAGGGTTATTCGGAACCTGGCGCCGGCTCCGATCTGGCCTCGGTGAAGACCCGTGCGGTACGCGATGGCGACGCCTATATCGTCAACGGCCAGAAAACCTGGACCACGCTGGGCCAATATGCGGAATGGATTTTTTGTCTGGTGCGAACCGATCCTGACGTCAAACCGCAGCGCGGGATTTCATTCCTGCTCATCGACATGGCGTCACCCGGCATCACGGTGCGTCCCATCATCACGATGGATGGCGCCCACGAGGTCAATGAAGTCTGGTTCGACGATGTGCGCGTTCCGGTTGCCAATCTGGTCGGCACGGAAAATCAGGGCTGGACTTACGCCAAGTTCCTGCTCGGTCACGAACGTACCAACATCGCCGGCATTGGCATCGGCAAGCGTGAACTGGCGCGCCTGAAGCGGGTTGCGGCACAACAGATCAAGCACGGCAAACCGCTGTTGCAAGACCCGCTGTTCGCGGCCCGCGTCGCGCAAATCGAGATCGACCTGATCGCGCTGGAGATCACCAACCTGCGCGTGCTG
>CAILRJ010000017.1 GCA_903836575.1 uncultured Burkholderiales bacterium | reverse complement strand
GTGCCTGCCCGACAAAAATCTTGACGTCCATCGCCACACCCTCCGCCTTGCCAGCAAAATCCGTTTCGAAACCCTGCAACGCACCGTGACTGGCCGGCTTGATCGCCAGCATGCGACTACGTCCGGGATCCAGTCCGAAATGGTGACTCGCTTGCCGGATCGCCGACGCCGCCACGTCGGGCAACATGTTCGGCGTGACCAGCAGTTTCGGCCAGCTGGCATACGTCATCACGGTCGGTGGGTGGTAAGTCGACGGGCTTTGCGCGACGAATGTCGGATGGCCGCGCGACATCGGTCAGCTTGGCATCCCACGCCGGCTGGTTTTCTACCCAGATTTCCAGCCCGAGTTCCGGCACCTTGTGGATCTGCATTTCGCGCGGGGCTGGTCTGGCCAGTAGCGCGGCGGGATGAATCGCAAGGATCGCTGCGACGGTGAAGAAACCCAGCAGGCTTAGCGCAATGACCGCCAGCAGGCTGACCCAGCGGCCACTGCGCGTGAATGCCATGCGCCAGTTCAGGCGACTGGCCAGCCAGCAAACGAGCCAGACCAGCGCGTAGCTGATCAGTGCGCGGCCGAGCAGGTTGCCGAGGATATAGATGGATGGCATACGACCTTTCTTGATTTGCTAACTGTTCGCTACCGATATGCCATCGGCACATGCTTGAGTTGCTCTTCAAGCTTCCAATGTGCCGGCTTTACGTTCTCGCACTCCCATGCGGCTCCCGCGCTAATCCAGGCCTCGCGATACTTTTTTACTCCTGCCAGCGAGGCATCCTGATAGCCGTGCTCGACGCCGCAGCAAAGACAATAGTCATAAAGCGGTGTTCGGCTGTCGGCACCCCATGGCGGATCGATTGATTTGTATCCACAGATGCGACAGAAGAGATTTTCGTTATTGCGCATTGAAGTAATCAAGGTTGGTTGGGTAGCCGTGCTTTGCCGGGTCAGGTTTATAAATGGTGCGTGGTGTACCTGCTTTATCCATTACACAAAAGGTGCCTGTCAACGGCACTTTTTAGGCCGAAGTCGGCACCGTGATCATTACCCACGTCGTAAGCACCACACTGGGTCGCGCGAGTGACGGCATCAATGGCTTCCTGGCCGGGCAGTTAGGCCAGTTTCAACAAGGTGCCCTGAGGATCGTTGTAAAACGCCTTGCCGAGATCGATCAGACCCAGTACGACATCGTCGACATGGCTGATCAGGCTGAGCAAGTCGCCAATCTGGTCTTTCAATCCGGTCAGCAATCCCTTGACGAATTCATAGCCGTAGACCAGTACGCTCTTGACCTCTGCAGTCGGTAAAACTTTCTGTGGTGGGGTTGAGGATGTCGATGCGGGCGTTGGACCGGACGTCGCTTAGTGCGCAATCGAACGCGGCTTGCACTTGGGACGGGGTGGTGCCGCCGTAGATCGGCACGAGGGTGCTGGCGTAGGCGGTTTCGATGCTGCCAAGGCTGGCGTTGGCGAGACTGCCGGCGCGTGCCGCCATGAAGCTTGCCACGGCAGCGCCGGTGCACACCACACCGCAATCAATATCCACCTGCTGTAAGGTAGCGGAAAGAAATCAGTCGCATCATGACGAGTTACCTGCCGGAAGTAACCGGCACATTTATTGAGCACAATCACCGCCGCATTCTCGCAAAGAAGACACGGCCATCTTCAGGAGACAGCATGTCCGTCCAAGAGTCCTATCGCAGCAAGCGCACCACCGCCGAAGCGGCTATCCGTCTGATTCGCAATGGCGATGCGATCATCGTGCCGACCGGCGTCGGCGAGCCGCCTACCCTGCTGACTGCGCTATCGGAACACCGGCGTGATTTTCAGGATGTCAAAGTGCTGCAGATTCTGGCGGTACGCAAATACGGTTATTTCGATCCGGAGACGGCCAGCAATGTGCGGCATGCGGCGCTGTTCTTCGGGCCGGCGTCGCGCCCGGCCGGGCAGTCCGGTTGGGCCGATTTCATCCCGAATTATTTTTCCGAAATTCCGGGCATGATCCGCCAAGGCCAGATTGCCGCCGACGTGGTGTTGTCGATCGCCTCGCCAATGGACGAACATGGTTATTTTTCACTCAGCCTGGGGACCGATTACACGATGGCGGCAGTCGACAAGGCGCGTGCCATCGTGCTGGAAGTTAATCCGAATGTGCCGTTCACCAATGGCAATTGCCACATCCATATTTCGCAAGTGACCGCACTGGTCGAAAGCGATGAAGCGCTGACCGAAGTCGGCATGCCAGTCATCGGTCCGGTCCAGCAAGCCATCGGCAGTTATGTCGCCGACCTGATCGACGATGGTTCGACGCTGCAGATCGGCTACGGCGGGATTCCCGATGCGGTGGTGCTGCAACTGAGCGCCAAGAAAAACCTCGGTATCCATTCCGAAATGATCGGCGACGGCATTCTGTCGCTGGTCGAAAGCGGCGCGGTCGATTGCAGCAGGAAGACCTACATGAAGGGCAAGATCGTGGGCACCTTCGTGCTCGGTTCACGCAAGCTCTACAAGTTTATCGACCGCAATCCGATGGTCGAGATGCATCCGTCGGACTTCACCAATGACCCGTACCTGGCTGGCCAGAACAACAAGCTGGCCGCCATCAATGCGACCTTGCAGGTCGACCTGCTTGGTCAGTGTGGTTCAGAAAGCCTGGCGTCAACGCCCTATTCCGGCACCGGCGGCCAGAGTGATTTCGTGCGTGCGGCCAATCGCTCCGAAGGCGGCAAGGCCTTCATCGTCGTGCCCGCCACGGCCAAGGGCGACACGATTTCCCGCATCGCGCCGGTGCTGTGCCCGGGCACCCATGTCAGTACCAGCAAGAATGATGTGAATTACGTGGTCACCGAATTTGGCGTGGCACAACTACGTGGCAAATCGGGCAGCCAGCGGGCACGCGAAATGATTTCCATCGCCCATCCGAATTTTCGGGCGGAACTGACGCAGGCCGCAAAGAAGATGGGCCTGCTCTGATGGAACAGGGGTTTCTATCGCTCCTGGAGTTGACGCCATAGCGCCTTGCCATCCAGTGCAGGCATCGCACCACCCTCGGCCTGCCGGACCAGCATCACCAACTGCTGGTTGGCCGGCGCGGTCCGCCCCAGCGATGCCGCCAGTTTTACTACCGCGCCATTGAGGTAATCGATCTCGGTACGCCGTCCTGCCTGCAAGTCTTCCCACATCGACGAGCGTGCTTCCGGATCAATCCGCAGCATTTGCGCGGCCACCCGCGCGAATAACCAATCAGGCAGTCGCATCAGCAAGGACAACCTGCGCGGCGGGATTTTTGTGACTTGTGCCGGCACGATGCCGGCAGCGTCCAGCGTGACGAGTGCTTCATCGACCAGCAAAGCCAGACAGCGTCGCCAGATCCGCTGCGACAACTGGGTTTTGAGTGGCAAGCCGGACAAGGCATTGAGCGGATTATTCAGGTTCAGCAGCAGCTTGCCCCACTGTACTTCGATAAAGTCGGTCCGCTCGATCAGCGGCAGGTGGGCGCTGACAAACAAGGGCAGCCAGGTCGCCAGCGACGGCGAGGCCTGCACCATCAACTCGCCTTGCGTGCCGCGATGCAATCGTCCGTCATCGGTTTGCACGACATTGAAAGGCACCATGCCGCCCAGTACTTCCCTGTCAGGCAACAGTTGCCGCAGCGTGGCGACGTTGCCTATGCCATTCTGCAAGCTCAGTAAGGGCGCGACCGGATTGGCATGCTTGAGGATGAGTTCTGCAGCGGCAGCCGTGTCGCTGCTCTTGACGGTCAGCAGGATCAGGTCCGCACTGGCCAGCACATGCGGGTCGACGTGATACGGGACGTCGCTACCGGCAAGCCGCACTTCGCGCTGCTGCAGGTCGGACAGCTTCAGTCCGTGTTGCAGCAGGCGTTGGCGCATTCGCTCACGCCCGATCAGGATTACGTCGGCGCCCGCACTGAGCAGTGCACCACCAACATAGGTGCCTATCGAACCACTGCCCAGTACGACGATTCGCCTTGTCATGGTTTAGGCGTTTTGTCGGCATCGACCGGCATGGAGGGTTTAAGTATCCGCAAGTTCGGCAAGTGCGGAGCGATGTCGTCGAACATCGGGATGGCCGCCATCACCAACAGCACGATCGCCAACGGTAGCGTCGCGCTAAAACCCAGATGTTTGAAACCGAAGGCACCAACCACGCCACCGGTCAGAAACATACTCAGGATCAGGCTATGTATTCCCAGCTTGTCACGGTCAGCCCGCACCAGGCTGCTGGTGCCATCCTTGTGCCGGCGGTTCCAGTAAATCAGCTTGCCCAGTTCGATACCCAGATCCGTGACCAGACCGGTGACGTGGGTGGTCCGGATCTGCGCCTGCGACAGCTTGGTCACAATGGCATTCTGCAAACCCATGATGAAACACAGCACCATCACGGTGGCCGGCAGGATCACGGTCACGTAAGTTTCAAGGTTCGCCCCCAGCAAGCCGAACAGCAGCAGCAAGATCGCTTCGAGCGCGAGCGACATCGCGTATTCGCTATACATCTGCCGATGTCGGGCCCAGTTGATCAGGATCGCCGTCGTGGCGGCACCGGAAATGAAAGCGAACAATGCACAGAAACCGGCAAACACCATCAGCAAATTTCCGAGGACAAATTGATCGGCAATCATCGACACGATGCCGGTCATATGCGATGTGTATTGCTGGACTGCCAGAAAACCACCGGCATTGACAGCTCCGGCGACAAACGCCAGCACGGCCCCAAGCTGGCGATTGGCGCGCCGCGTGCGAACGGTGCCGGTGAGGTTGCGCAAGAACGGGACTGGCATATCGACCCTGAAGAAATAAATTAGCCGACAGTGTAACGCCAGCCACTCCCTGCAACTGCCGCATATACTGCCTGGATGAAAAATTTGCCTGACAAGCTGCCTGACGGGTTACTCGGCGGCCTTGCGCCTGTCCTCGATGAGACGACCCGCATCCTGATCCTGGGTAGCTTTCCGGGTGTCGCCTCGCTTGCTGCCGGCCAGTATTACGCGCATCCGCGCAACCAGTTCTGGCCGCTGCTGGCAGAGGTGCTGCAGCAACCGCTGGTCGCCATGCCGTATCCGCAACGACTGCACTGCCTGCTCGCGCAGGGCATCGGCCTGTGGGACGTGATTGACAGTTGCCAGCGCCGTGGCAGTCTCGATAGCGCGATCCGTGATGCCCGCGCCAACGACCTTGAGCGCTTGCAACGCGACTGCCCGCAACTGCGCCGGATCTGCTTCAATGGCAAAACCTCGGGCAAGTTTGCGGCGGAGTTTTCGGCACGCGGCATCGACACGCTGGTGCTGCCGTCCTCGTCGCCAGCCAATGCCATGTCGAGCTTTGCGCAAAAACTGGCGCACTGGCGCGGTATCATCGCGTAACTTTTTTCAGGGTACGAATTCACCATGCTCATCAAACGCAAGTCCATCGAAGCCCAAGCCAATCACAAGATCGGCCCCGGGAAAAAATCCCCCGTCGCACCGATCTCGAAACCTCCGCGCAAAATCAAATACGCTCCGGTCACCCTGTCGGAACAGGAGGGCGTGCGCTTCCTGCATTTTGGAACCGAGTGGGTGCAAGGTGCGATGCGTCTGCGCAAACCCGACTGGATCGAACTGGAATACGCGCAGCAAATGATGGCGTGGATGCTGTTCATCGAGAACCCGGAGCACGTGGTGCAGCTGGGACTGGGCACCGGAACGCTGACCAAATTCTGTTACCGCAACTTCGTCAAGACCCGCGTCACTGCCGTCGAACTCAATCCGTCAGTGATCACCATCTGCGAAACAATGTTCAAAATGCCGCCGGAAGATGAGCGCCTGCGCGTACTGGAAATGGATGCTAATGACTTCGTCAATGATCCGGAAAATCTGGAGTCGGTCGATGCGATGCAAGTCGATTTGTATGACGCAACAGCCAAGGGACCGGTACTGGAATCGGCCGAGTTCTATCAATCCTGCGCGGCTTGCCTGCGCCCGGACGGCATCCTGACGGTCAACCTGTTTGGCGACCATCCGAGTTTCAACCGCAACCTGAAGGCGATGCGATTTGTCTTTGATGACGTGATCTGTTTGCCGGAAGTTCATGAGGGCAACGTCGTAGCCCTGGCATTCCGGCGCAAACGTCAGATCGACTTTACCGACCTGTATGCGCTGGCTGCCACCGTGGTGGCGCGCACGAAGTTGCCAGCCAAGAGCTGGGTCAATGGAATCAAGCAGTGGGTGGAAAAGTAAGGCGAGGTGCACGCGTGGGTGCAACAGCGTGCCTACCCGGAGGGCGGGCACGGCGTCATCGTGCCCACGCGGACGGACTTATTTCGCCAGATCAACCTTGTTGAAATAATGATGCGCGGTCGCATCCATCTTGAAACCGATCACTTCCTTGCGTACCGGCGTGAAACGCACCGAATGGGCGATTTCGATGAGCGGCGCTTCTTCATGGACGATTTCCTGAGCGCGCTCATAAAATTTGGCACGCTCGGCTTGCACAGACGTGGTCTTGGCTTTTTGCAGCTGGGCTTCGAAATCCTTGTTGCACCAGCGCGCCACGTTACCGCCGCCGGCGACTGCATCACAACCGAGTAGCGGACCAAAGAAATTATCCGGGTCGCCATTGTCGCCAGACCAGCCGAACATCATCGCCTGTTGTTCGCCCGACTTGCTGCGCTTGCGGTATTCGCCCCACTCATAGGTCACCAGATTGGCCTTGACACCGACCTTGGCCCAGTCAGCCTGGATCAACACCGCCATGCGCTTGCCGTCGGGATTGTACGGACGACTGACCGGCAGATACCACAGGTCGACTGCGGCACCATTCGGATAACCGGCCTTGGCCAGCAGGGCCTTGGCCTTGGCAGGGTCGTACGGATAATCGACGATCTTGTCGTTGTAGGACCAGAGCATCGGCGGGATCGGATTCTTGGCGTTTTGCCCTGAACCCTGGAACACGGTTTTCAGAATCGATTCCTTGTCGACCGCCATCGTCAATGCTTGCCGCACCAGCTTGTTATCGAACGGCTTTTTCTCGACATTGAACGCAATGTAGCCAATGTTCAGACCTTCCTTGGAATACAAGGTCAGGTCCGGGTCGGCCTTCATCAGCGCGATATCGGCCGGCTTGGGAAACGCCATCACCTGGCACTCGCCGGCTTTCAGCTTGGCATAGCGCACCGAAGCATCTGGCGTGATTGCATAGATCAGGTTGTCGATTTTTGGCCGGCCGCCCCAATAGGCATCGAATGCCTTGTAGCGGATCACGGCGTCCTTGCGGTACGACACGAACTGGAACGGGCCAGTGCCGATCGGCTCACGATCAATCACTTCCGGTGTGCCGGCAGCTTTCATCTTGTCGGCATATTCTGCCGACTGTATCGAATTGAAGTCCATCGCCAGATCGGCCAGGAATGGCGCTTCCGGATGCAGCAACTTGAAACGCACCGTCATCGCGTCGACCTTCTCGATCTTGTCGACGATCTTGTTCATGCCCATGTCTTCGAAATAGGCGTAGGTCGTCCCCGGCGTGTTCTTGTGGAACGGATGCCGGGGGTCGGCCATGCGGTTGTAAGTAAACACGATGTCATCCGCATTCAAATCACGCGTCGGCGTGAACTTGGCGCTACTGTGGAACTTGACGCCCTTGCGCAACTTGAAGGTATAGCTCAGGCCGTCCGGCGCGATGGTCCACGATTCGGCCAGGCCGGGGACAATGTTGGTGGTACCGATATCAAATTCGACCAACCGGTTAAACATCGGCACCGATGACGCGTCCATCGTGGTACCGGTACTGAAGAATTGCGGATTAAAGCCTTCCGGACTACCTTCCGAGCAAAATACGAGGGACTTGGCAGCACTTGCGGTGACGGCAAATCCTGCCGATGCGCACAGCAGCGCAATCAGGCTGGCCTTGAGGATCAATGTGCGTTGTTGCTTCATGCAGTTTTCTCCAGTGGTGTCGGGGTCATGGGCCAAGCCAACGATCAGCCGGCCCGGCAAGCGCCCTATTCTGAACCATAAACCGACCTGCCGGTACCCGGTTCCCGCCGACCGGCTCTTGCAATTGTCGGCTATGGTAAATTCTTCCCCTTGCTTTGCCGACCACTGGCAAAGGAACCCAAAAGGAAACCCTCCATGAATCGTTATCTGGTGAACGCGCTTTATCTCGGCATGGCCGCCTCTGCCTCGACGGCTATCGCTGCCGATGCTCCTGCGACAGTAACAACGACAGCGGCAACAACTGCAGCACAACCGGCCTCCGGTATCGAGCTGCAATATATCGACAAGGACGTGCGCGCCCAGGACGATTTTTTCAAATACACCAGCGGCAAATGGCTGGCCACGACCGACATCCCCGCCGACAAATCGAGCTGGGGTTCGTTCGCCAAATTGCGCGATGACACGCTGCCGCAATTGCGCGCCATCATCGAAAACGCCGCCAAGGAGTCCGGTGGCACGGCGGAAACACGCAAGATCGGTGATCTGTACACCAGCTACATGGATGAAGCAAAGCTCGAAGAACTGGGTCTGAAACCACTGCAAGCAGAACTCGCAAAGATCGCGGCGCTAAAAGACAAGAAAGAAATCCCTGCCCTGATCGCGCACCTGAGCGAACTCGGTGTGAACACGCCGTATGGCTTTGGCATTCATCAGGATGCACGCGATTCGACCAAGTACGTGGTTGATCTGGCGCAAAGCGGGCTCGGTCTACCGGATCGGGATTACTACCTGAAACCGAACGACGCCAAGCTCGTAGCCGCCCGCGCGAAGTATCAGGAGTTCGTGCAGACATTGTTGACGATGTCCGGTGACAAGGCCGCTGCCGCCAGTGCGCGCGATGTGCTGGCACTGGAAACCGCGCTGGCCAAAGTCCAGTGGACCAAAGTCGAAAACCGCGATCCGATCAAGACTTATAACAAGCTCGATTTTGCCGGACTCAATGCCCTTGCGCCGAAATATGACTGGAAGTCGTACCTGACGGCCGCGGGTATTGATGGCAAGGTCAATTACGTTATTGTCAGCCAGCCGAGCTATCTGAAAGGCTTCAATACGGTCTATCAGAAGACCACGTTGCCGGTCTGGAAGAAGTATTTCGAAACCCAGTTGATCAGCCGCTACGCCGGCATGCTGTCGAAGCCGTACGTCGACACCAATTTTGCTTATAAGGGCACAGCGCTGCGCGGTATCCCGGAGAACGAGCCCCGCTGGAAGCGCGGCGTGATGCTGGTCGAAGCCTCGCTCGGCGAAGCCGTCGGCAAGGTCTATGTTGCAGAACACTTCCCGCCGGAGCGCAAAGTGCGCATGGAAAAGCTGGTGCAAAACCTGCTGGCAGCGTATCGCCAGAGCATCGAAACGATCGACTGGATGAGTCCTGAAACCAAGAAAGAAGCACAGATCAAGCTGGCCAAATTTACGCCGAAGATCGGCTATCCGAACAAGTGGAAAGACTATTCCGGCATGCAGATCAGCAAGGATGATCTGGTCGGCAACGTCATGCGCGCAAGCACTTTTGCGAATCAGTTCGAGCTGGACAAACTGGGCAAGCCGATTGATCGCGACAAATGGGGCATGACGCCACAGACCATCAATGCGTACTACAACCCGGAGCTCAATGAAATCGTGTTCCCGGCGGCGATCCTGCAACCACCGTTCTTTGATGCGAAGGCCGACGACGCCGTCAACTACGGCGGTATCGGTGCCGTCATCGGTCATGAAATCAGCCATGGCTTTGATGATCAAGGTGCCCAATACGATGGCGACGGTAACCTGCGTGACTGGTGGACCAAACAGGATCACGAACGATTTTCAGCCAAGACCAAGATGCTGATCGCGCAGTACGATGCGTTCTCGCCATTACCCGGTTACCACGTCAACGGCGCATTGACGCTCGGTGAAAACATCGCCGACAACTCCGGTCTGGCCATTGCGTACAAGGCCTACAAGCTATCGCTAGGCGGCAAGGAAGCACCGGTTATCGCGGGCCTGACCGGCGACCAGCGTTTGTACATGGGATGGTCACAAGTCTGGCGCGCCAAGTCGCGTGATGCGCAAACCATCGTGCAGATTAAGACTGATCCGCACTCGCCGGCGCAATACCGCACCAATGGCACCCTGTCGAACCAGCCGGCTTTTTACAGCGCGTTTGATGTCAAGGAAGGCGACAAGATGTATTTGCCTGCAGCACAGCGCGTCATTATCTGGTGACGTGATGCGGTGAATCCGCCTCGCCATGACCTGGCCGGGCGGGCCTTGTCTGTCGCATTCCCGCGACGGCCAAGGCGGGCCAGCGCCCGCCATGGACGCTGACCCGCGACGTTGTTATCCATCCCTAGCCCAACCATTGCGCACTCCTCCATAGCGTTGTTTAAAGTGCCGCAATCAGCAGCTTGACGACAAGCGGCTACTTTTTCCAAGTAGACTTGGCTGAGAAAATCCTTCGCGCTAAGCAACCCCGACTACCCGATCTGATAACGCGTCACGACAATGGAAAATGTTTTGTTCGTCGTCAATCCCGCAGCGGCCTCCGGTCGTGCCAGTCGCGTCTGGTCATCGTTGCGTGCGCGCCTCCCATGCCTGCGCACTGCCAACGTTGTGTATTGTGACGATGCCAGCATCGCGCGCCAGGCCATCATTGACGCACTGACGCCGGCGATTCGCCGGATCGTGGTGCTCGGTGGCGATGGCACGCTCCACACGACATTAAATGTAATGCTGGCCGACGCACCCGATGCGACGCGCTGCCTGGGACTGATCCCGGTCGGTACCGGCTCGGACCTCGCACGCGGGTTAGGCATTGAGACGCAACCGCTGCATGCATTGACACAAGCCCTCGAGGCACGGGCCGGCCATCTCGATGTATTGCGCCTGCGTTGCGGCGCGCAGTCACGGTATTTCATCAATGAGACATCCATCGGTATGACGGCAATGGTTGCGGAACGTGTCAACGCGTTGACGCACCGAAACACAGGCTCGTTTCTCGTCGCGGCACTGCGCGAACTCATTGACTACAAGCCTAAGTGGGCACGTATTTGTCTCGATGGGCAACTCTGGCGCGAAGGTTTTTTCTCGATGGTGGTGGTTGCCAACAGCACGCATTTCGGGAAAGGAATGTGCATTGCGCCGAGAGCAGACGCCACCGATGGCCAGGCCGATATCGTCGTGGTCGAAGCGGCATCCAGAGCAAAACTGCTGGCATGGTTGCCAGCTATTTATCTGGGCCTTCATCTGAACGCACCGTTCGTGCATCACGCGCGTGCGCAGTCCATCGATATTGATACCGGACCCGACTGCCTCGTTTTCGAAGGCGATGGTGAAGTGACGTTGCCTGCACCGGGCAACGTCACGGTATTGCACGGTGCCTTGCTGTTCAGTGGAGCAAGTGACCATGCCGGCACCTGATGGCAACTTTATTGACCCAGCAGATAAAGAGCGCGCCATGCAAACCACCATCCAGCCAAAATTAAGTCAACAGGAAGGACACGCAGTGTGGTGCTCCCTGTCCGAGGACGTCAACGCGCAACAGCTTTGCGCAAGCGCAGCTATACCGACCATCATCAGGCTCGCCGCACTGTGCGCAATGCTCGGTGCGGCACTCGCCACTGCCTGGCTGGTGGCGCCCTCGTTCTGGTTGCTCGCTGGCGTCTACACCGCTATCGCGCTGTTGCTCGCGCAATGTGCTTTCATCGGTCACAACGCCGGACACGGCGCTGTCAGCCGGCACGATCGCCTCAATCGGGTGCTGGGCCAATTGAGCATGACACTGCTGACGGGCCTGGCGTTTGACGAGTGGATCACGCGGCATCGGGCCCATCATCGGTTCTGTCAGGACGAGGATCAGGATCCTGACCTGATGGTCGAGTTCGTTGTCTCGCTCACCGACGCATCGCGGCGCAGAAAAACGCCATTCGGCAGATTCCTGACCCGCTACCAGACCACGCATATCTGGCTGTTATCACTGCTGTTCGGTCACAGCCAGCGCTGCCTTTCCCAAGCCGCCGTGTTGCGTAATCCGCGCCGCTACCGGCTTGACAGCATGATACTGCTGCTTCATGGCGGGCTCTGGTTCGGCATTCCGTGCGGGATGCTCGGTGTCTCGTTACCGCTGGCGCTGCTGACCTATCTGATCCCGCTGACCCTGCTCGGGCCGTATCTGGCGGCGATCTTCTGGGTCAATCACATGGGTATGCCACTGATTAAAAAGGTCTCTGATTTCTCATTCCTCGAGCATCAAACAGTCACTTCGCGCACCATCGTTAATGCGCCACGGTGGGACTGGCTGTTCGGAGGATTGAATTTCCAGATCGAGCATCACCTGTTTCCAAAAGTGCCGTCGCACCGGCTTGCCGCCGTACAAAGCATCGTCAGGCATCATTTTGAGAAGCAGGGAATCGCCTATAACGGGGTGTCGTGGCGCGCGGCGGTGTGCGCGATTCAAGCGCACCTGCGCAGGATTGCCAGCGCACCATGACCCCGTCCACAACGTCGCCGCAACGGATCGTCGAACAGATTGTGATCGCACTGTTCGTGCTGCTTGTCTGCTGGAGCGGATTGCGCCTCGCGGTTGCGGCAGGCTGGCTACTCGTGCCGATCCTGTCGATTGCCGTACCGGTCGCGTGGCTGCTCACCGACTTGTTGAGCGGCCTCGTGCATTGGGCCTGCGATTCTTTCGGCAGTGTCAACACGCCAATCCTCGGCACGTTGCTCATTCGTCCGTTTCGTGAACATCATGGCGACCCTCAGGCGATGACCCGACACGACTTTGTCGAGACGCACGGAGCAAGCTGTTTTGCGGCGCTGCCATTCGTCATCGCGTCGAGTCTGTTGCCGCTGAGCGGAATCACCATGCTGCTGCAGGCAACCCTGCTGTCGATTGCGCTCGGGGCGCTGGCAACCAACCAGTGCCACAAATGGGCGCACATGGAGGACGTATCGGTACCCGCGAGCATTCGCTGGGCGCAGCGCCACCATCTTATTTTGCCGGGCTGGCATCATCATCAGCATCACACGGCGCCGTTCGACTCACACTTCTGCATGGCGAACGGCTGGTTCAACCCGCTGTGCAACGCCCTGCTTCGACGATGGCGCCGCTAATCGCCCCTCTGCTCATCGCGATCGGCAAGCGCGCTGCGCTGTCCTCGGCGCTTCTGGGTGCGCTGTGTATCGTCGCCGAACTGTGCTTTCTGTTGCCGGAACTGCTGGTGACACGCGATGCGCTGCCTCTGTACAAGGCGCACATCGATCTGTGCAGAGCCATCCTTCAGGTCAGTATTTTTGCAACATTCGTGCTCGGGGCGATCGGCATCATCGTCACGCGCATGCGCACACGTCGCCTTGGCCTGCTCGGCATCACTTTTGGCGTCGTGGCAATGGCGATGGGTGGCCCGCAGGCGCAGGCGCTCGATGTCGGAGCCATGCGATTCTGGTCAGCCGGCCTGGACTACTTCGTCCTTGAACTGCTGGTGCTGGGAGTGATCTTCATACCGGTCGAAGCGCTGTTCTGGCTGCACAGGCAAAAGGTCTTGCGTCATGGATGGCAGATCGACCTGAAGCATTTTTTTGTCAGCCATGCCGGTGTCCAGTTGCTCTCGTTTGCCGCGCTGATTCCTGCGCAAGTGCTGTTTTCGTGGGCCGTGCAGCCCGACTTTCAACGAGTTATTGCTGCCCAGCCGCTCTGGCTGCAATTCATGGAAATGATCGCGCTCGTTGATCTTGCCACGTACTGGATCCACCGGGCGTTTCACCACATCCCATGGCTCTGGCGCTTCCACGCAATCCACCACTGCAGCACAGAGATGGACTGGCTGGCAGGCTCGCGCATCCATCCCGTCGATGCCTTGCTCACCCGTGCGGTCGCCTTCATCCCCGTCTTCGTACTCGGCTTTGCACCCGCCGCTCTGTACAGCTATCTGGTGTTTGTTTCATTCCATGCGGTTTTTATTCATGCCAACGTCCGCTGGCGCTTTCCCGGTTTGCGCTGGGTGATATCGACTCCTCAGTATCACCATTGGCACCATGCGTCGGACGCCGAAGGACTCGACAAGAACTTTGCCCAGTTCCTTCCGTTATGGGATCGCTTGTTCGGTACCGTGCATCTTCCGCCGGGCTGGCCTCGCCGCTATGGGATCGATCATTTTCAAGCACCGCAATCGTATCTGGAACAACTGGTGTCTCCGTTTCGATCACGTAAGTTATTGCAGGCTCAGGATCCGGACGGGATTCAGTGACCTTCTTTGGCCCTCAAGATCCGAACAAAACGGGAAAACGCTAATCACGGTGCGCCATCGACGTCAGAAAATACGTACTCCGCCATTGCTTCACTTTGCCTATGGAACTCAATATTGTATTGAGCAGCATTGCGGGCGAGGCATCGCACAACGGCATCTTCAGCAGGAACAACACCCGCCCGGATGCTGGCGAGACGCAAAATCCCGGGCCCTTGCCGCAATAGCCTGCATAATTTTCCTTGAGCAGCGCCCGATAAATCGCGGTTTCGTTTTTTAGCGGCGCATTACCGAACACGATTCGTAAATACATTGCGTCGACAGCAATATCCTCGTCGTACAGGAGCGAGAACTCGACGCCATGCAGTTCGATCGACTCTCCTTCCAGCAGACGCTCCGGCTGCTTGTAATTTTCGAGCTCGCAAAAAGCCCGGACTAGGGTTTCAAAACGGTGTTCCATCAGATCTCCTTGGCGCCATGATGCCGGGATAGGTAACCGGAAAGGTGTGCCGGTTCCTGCACCTTGGTTATCAGTCAGGGGATGGAACCACACGTTCCCAGCACACACCTACTGCCGTATTGACAACAAACTCTGCTCTGCAACCCGGCCCCCGAGGACACCATGTATTCCGAATTCGAACAGCTGATCGAGGGACTGTGTCTCCTGACTGGAGACAACGTCCCCCAACGAATCATCGATGGTGGTGCCATCACGATTGATGGCGTCGGCTTTACGTTGATGGTCAAACCCGTTACCGATTCCGGGGCACTGTTCCTGTATGCCGATTTCGGTCAGTTCAACCTCGAAGAACAGGCCGCCCTGTATCCCCTGCTATTGCAAGAAAACATGATGATGCTCAGCAGTCGCGAATGCACGTTTAGTGTTTCGCCAAATCAGGATAGCGTCGTCATGATCGAGAAAATTTCCCTGACGGCCCACACGCCCGACACCTTGCTGACCCTGCTGCGCTTGTTGACACGGCGTATCAATTACTTCAACAAGCACCATCGGGCGGGCCACATCGGCATCCGACGACGGTTTCTGCGCAGCGAAGATCTTCCCGTTACCCTGCAACCAACGGCGCATGCAGAATCCGCAACTACGGGAGCGATGATCCGGCCAGTAAAAAATCTGTCACCTCGGCGTTGAAGCGCTGCGCCACTTCCCGATTGGGCAAATGCCCTGCGTTGAGTTCGACGTAGCTGGCACCATTAATCTGCGTGGCCATTCGGCGCGTCTGTGTTGGTGGTGTCAGCCGGTCGCGCTTGCCGCCAATGACGAGGGTCGGCACGCTGATACGGGACAAGCCATCGCGCAAGTCCATGTCGCGTATCGCGCTGCACGCGGCAATAAAACCGGCAGGCGAGGTCTGCAGCAGCATTTCCCGAACGACACCGACCTGATGTGCCGCATGACGTTCGAAGTCGCGCGTGAACCAGCGTTCGATCAAGGCCGGGACGACTGCCTTGACTCCATGCTGGCGGACCTGCTCGATCCAGCCGTCCCAGACCGAGGGTGGGCCCAGCAACGGCGCCGCGTTGCACACCACCAATCGCTCGAGGCGAGCAGGGTGATGAATCGCCATCCAGAGACCGGTCATGCCACCAAGTGAACTGCCGCAAACATGGGCGCGTGCGATACCGAGGTGATCCATCAAGCCAATCACGTCTTCCCCCAATTCGGCCAGCGACGCCGCGCCATTACACATTACTGACTGGCCATGACCACGCGTGTCATAACGCAGTACGCGGAAATGCTCTTGAAAAATTGGCATCTGCGGTTCCCAAATAGTCAGCGCGGTCCCCAGTGCGTTCAACAAGATCAACCACGGTGCGCCATCGAGTCCGTCTATGCGGTAATGCAGCGGTATCTTGCCGGTAGCAAATAGTATGGGAGCTTGATCGGTAACGGCCGGAATGCCCGAAAAGTGCTGCCAGCTCTGCAAGACGCGATCAACGAAACTCGCCGACTGGCCGCTGTAGCTGGCCGGCTCAAGCAAGCGGTCCAGTTCGAGTGCACTGAAATGCAGGCTGACCACGCCGTATTGATCGAGCACATCACGCAAATCCTGATCGCTTTGTGCCGCCTGCTCGCTGGCCTGTGCAACCAGCGCCTCGGCAGATTGACGACCGATTTTGCGAGCAAGTGCCAGTGTCAGTGGCTCAGCCAGAATGCGCCCGCGTGTCAGCGCAAGATTGGCCTGCATGCGCGCAGCGTCGACCTTCATGCTACTGGCCTGCAACTGCAATTGCTCAATGGCAGCGGCACAGAGCACCACAATCTGCGGCAGAATGCGCGCGGCAGCATCGCCATCCTGGTCGATCTGGCCCTCATGATCAGGCAGCATTACGGTCAGCATGGCGGCGACCAGCGCCGGCACCTGCTGCGTAGCAGCCAGCGTGGACGACCAGCCGATCGCGGGAGTCATTGGAAAAGCCAGTTCCGCCACTTCGGTCTGGGTGAGCAGGATCATGTCATGGGCGATCTTGCCAAGGGAGCCAGCCAGCAAGCCCAGCGTCGTGGCCACCTCGGCAAAACGATCGCGCTGACCGTGCCACGGCATGTCAGGCAGGCTCAGCTCCAGCGTCGCTGCCAGCGCGCTGGCTACCGGCAGTGCCGCATCACCGAGGCTGGCCAGCGTACCCGTGGTTCCACCAAACTGCAGCATCAGCAAGCGCGAGCGCAAGGTCTGCAGACGCTGCTGATGGCGCAGCAAGGCGTCGAGCCACCCGGCGGTTTTAAGACCAAATGTGATCGGCAAGCCATGCTGCAAGCCGACCCGCCCGACTTGTGCAGTATGCCGGTGACGATCGGCAGACTCGGCCAGCACGGCAACAAACCGGGCAAGGTTCACCTCGATATCGTCAAGCGCCACGCGCAATTGCAGCACGAGCGCGGTATCCGCGAGATCCTGCAAGGACATACCCCAGTGCACGTAATTGGCCGCCTCGGTATCGCGCTCGGCCACCGCAACCGTCAATTGCCGGACGACCTCCTGAGGCAGGTCTGAAGAAATCAACTCGTGTCTGCAGCAGTCAGCGATCTGTGTGGCAGACGCCGTGCTGATGACTCCGTGCTGTGCCAGCGCACCGGCCAACGCGGCCTCGATCTCCAGCAAGGCCCTGATCCGGCTGCGTTCGGCGAATGCCGAATGCGACGGCCGCGTCATTTCAGTATCGGGAGTATTCATCATGGCAAACAGTCGATGGTTGAAAAAACAGTATTTGGTTCACGTGCTAGCATCGACAACGTTTTCTCCTGCTTACCTCACTCCGGACTCGTCATGACCTCCCCTGCCACCAACCAATTACTTGCCACCCTCGACGAACCGGCACAGGTGCTCGTCATCGGCGCCACGGGCGGGATCGGACTGGCGCTTACGGCACAATTGCTTGCGCATCCATTTGTTGGACATGTGACTGCCGCAGCACGCCATGCTCCAGACTCGGTGGAACTTGCCGAATTAAAAGCAGAGCACCCTACCCGGCTTACTATTGCCAGTGCAGACATTTCCGACAGCACCAGTCTTCAGTCTTTGGCTGCCAGCCTGCCGATCCAGACACTGCATCTGGTGATCAATGCCACGGGCTTGTTACATGGGGCAGCACTATCCCCGGAAAAATCCCTGTCCGCTGTGACCGGTGACAATCTTCAGCAAGTGTTTGCAGTTAATGCTTTCGGACCTATTCTGCTGGCACAGGCGATGCTGCCCTTGATGCGGCACAACACATCGGCAGTCTTTGCGTCGTTATCAGCGCGGGTTGGCTCAATCGGGGATAACAAACTCGGTGGCTGGTATGCCTACCGTGCGGCGAAAGCGGCACAGAATCAGTTGCTGAAGACGGCGGCGATTGAGTGTCGTCGCACCCATCCGCACTTGAGCATCCAGTTGCTGCATCCGGGTACGGTCGACAGCGCGCTGTCGCGACCGTTCCAGCGAGGTGTGGCAGAGGGAAAGTTATTTGATCCAGCGCGCGCGGCAGCCCAGCTGCTGGCGGTGATCGCAACGGCAACGCCCGGCAATAGCGGGCGTTTTGTTGCGTGGGATGGCACCGAAGTGCCCTGGTAATTCAGTACAGACTAGCGCTTTGCCGAAGGGAAAAATACTTGTTCGCCATCGACACGGAATGCAGCAATTTCTGCCTGGCCAGCCGGGGATGTGATCCAGTCGATCAGCTGATTGGCACCCTTTTGATTGATGTCAGGGAAACGCGCCGGATTGACAGCAATGATGCCGTAGGGATTGAACATCGTCTTGTCGCCTTCTACCGCAATGGTCAGTCCGGTCTTGGCACGGTAGGCGCTAAAAGTTGCGCGATCGGTCAGTGTGTAGGCTTGCAGTTCGCCTGCCATCGTCAGCACTTCACCCATGCCACGTCCAGCCGATACATAAGCGCTGCCCTGCGGTTTGACGCCAGCGGTTTTCCAGTAAGACTGCTCCATCTGCTCGGTCCCCGAGTTATCCCCGCGTGAGATAAATTTGGCTTTGCTGGCGAATACTTTTTTCAAGCTGTCGACAATATCCTTGCTACCGGCAATACCCGCCGGATCACTGGCCGGGCCGACCAGAATGAAGTCGTTATACATTACGTCTTGCCGATTGACGCCATAGCCGGCGGCAACAAACTTGTCTTCCGACGGACGGGCATGCACCAGAGTTACGTCGACGTCGCCATTCTTGGCCAGTTCCAGTGCCTTGCCGGTACCCACCGAGATGACTTGCACTTTCACGTCGTATTTTTTTTCAAAAACAGGCAGCAGGACTTTGAGCAAGCCGGAATTTTCGGTACTGGTCGTGGTCGAGAGCCTGAGGACTTGCTGTGCCGAGGCCAATGGAGCAATAGCGCCAGCGAGCAAAATGAGGGAGAACTGGAGGACGAGACGACGGGGCATGATAAGGCCTTTCAGGGTGATTAATCGTTACGGAGGGCGGCTTCACGCATTTCAAGCCGGCCGTCCTTCAGTTTCAGGCGGCGCACGCCAGGCAAGCCGATCAGGTCACGATCATGGCATGCCATGATGACACTGCGGCCTTCGGCCAGCAGGGTCGGGATCAAGCCGATGACTTGCTCGCGCGCGGGACCATCGAGATTGGCAGTGGGTTCATCGAGCAACAGCAATTGCGGACGCAACACGCGCGCACGGGCAAGGGCTACCCGCTGTTTTTCGCCGCCCGACCAGTGCCGCGGATGCGTGCCGCGCAAGTGCGTGATGCCAGCCCACTCCATCGCATCGGCTACGCGCTTTGTCAGCGCAGTCTTGGCGATCCCGCGCGCGACCAGTCCGTATCCTACGTTGGCTTCTACTGTCGTCGAAAACATCACAGGATGCTGATGCACGTAGAGAATCGCATCGCGCAGCATTGGCGGGTAAGGCCTCAAACTGACCGGCTTGTCCATGAAATGTGCTCCGTCGATGCGGGCAGACTCCAGCCCGCACAGGATACGCAGCAAGGTACTCTTGCCGGAACCGTTGGCACCAGTAAGCACGTAGGCACTGGCCGTTGCAATCTCAAGGTGTTCAATGTCGAGCAGCAAACGCTCGCCAAAGCGCAGTTGCAACCCGTCGATCGTCAGCAGCATGTTCATTTTGTGTCACCTTGCAACAGCAGCAATGCGGCGTTAATGGCCAGAGCGATGGCAATCAGCACCATTCCTAGTGCAATGCCTTGTGCGAAATCGCCCTTGCTGGTTTCGAGCGCAATAGCGGTCGTGATGGTACGCGTCTCACCCGCAATATTGCCCCCGACCATCATCGCGCAACCGACTTCCGAGATGACTCTGCCAAATCCGTTGATGATCGCGGCCATCACGCCAAAACGCACTTCGCGCAGTACCGTCCACATTACTCGCCAACGGGATGCGCCCAGCGTTGTTGCGGTTTCGGCCAAACGTGGATCGGCGGCTTGCACCGCCGCGAGCGTGAAGGCCACCAGTACCGGTATGGCGATCAGCACTTGCCCGACAATCAATCCCGACTGCGTAAATAGCCAGCGCAAATCGCCGGCCGGGCCGCTGCGCGACAATAACAGGTATAGCAACAAGCCGATTAATACCGTCGGGATGGACAGCGACACCTGCGCCAGCCAAATGACGACGCGGCGACCAGGGAACAATTGGGTTGCTACAAAATATCCGAGGAGTACCGCACAAGGCGTGGCGATGAGCAGGCCGATGACAGAGGTCGAGACAGAAACCCAGACAATGCGCCACAGTTCCGCATCGCCAGAAAAGAGCAATGCAAACGCAGCCAGTGTTGCGTCGATCAGCGGCACAACACGAACATCAATGCCATTCGCTTAGGCCACTTTCAGTGCGCCATCGAACAGCTCGGGCTCGAATACAAGACGCTCCTTACCTGTCAGTAACAGGAAATGCTTGCCGCTACAGCGCGCTAGCAACGCCATACCCAATTGCTCGGCGACCATGTGTCCCATCTGGGTGGTGCCGGAGCGCGACAGCAGGAACGGAATCCCCATCTGTCCTCCCTTGATGACCATCTCGGACGTGAGGCGTCCGGTGGTGTAAAAAATTTTATCGTCGCCGGCCATGCCATCAAGCCACATCCGTCCGGCGATGGCGTCGACGGCATTGTGTCTGCCAACATCTTCGACGAAATATAACAATTCGCCCTCTGATGTAAACAAGGCGCAGCCGTGAACCGAACCAGCCTGCTTGTAGATCGATTGCTGGGTTCGAATCGTGTCAACAATGCGGATCAATACCGATTGCTTCAATTTCGCATCCGGTGAAAGCCGAATTGCCGCAACGTCATCCATCAGCCCGCCAAACACCGAGCCTTGACCACAGCCGGTCGTCACGACCCGCTTGGCAGTCCGTGCTTCAATGTCGTCAATGCCGTTGCGGGTGATGACTGCCACAGCCTCAACATCCCAATCCACCTGCACCGACACCACATCTTCCAGATTTCGAATGAAGCGCTGATTGCGCAGGTAGCCTAATGTCAACGCCTCGGGTGCACCGCCTAGTGTCATCAACGTGACCAGTTCACGCTTGTCGACATACACGGTCAAGGGCCGCTCGGCCGGGATCGAGATGAGCGAGACACGGCCGCGCTCATCCGTGACCTCGACTTCACGGGTCAGATCGACATGGGCATTGGTCAGCTGGGGACGGTAGCGGGTCAAAGCGGGTTACTTGACGTTGACGGTGATCGTTTTGCTCAGCGGTTCACCGTAAGACTGGTGCGCCCCATTGGCAAATTGCAACGTCATCTTGTAAGTACCCGGCTTGAGAGTCACCGTTGCTTCAGTCTGACCTTTGCCGAAGTGAATGTGCGTTTCGTCGAAAGGCACAGGCTCACCGGCCGGTATGGCCGTGGCGTTGATCAGCAAGTGGTGATGCCCACTGGTCGGAGACAGTTCACCGGCCGGTTTGACGTCCATGCCCTCTACGGCAAATTTCACCGGAAAGGTGGTCGGCACAGTGGCACCATCCGCTGGCTCGACGAACGAGACCGAGGCCGCATGGGCCATCGATGACAATAATAGTGACGCAAGCAAAAAAGAGAGACTTTTCAACATCATATTTCCTTGTTTTTTGACGGGTTCAATGATCCAGCACGTCGTGATTGCCACATCAACTCTTGGCAACTACCTTGGCAACGACGTACGGACCTGGGTCCGCACAAGCTGGCAAGCCCTCGACGGCCTTGTTCGCCGGTGTCTTGGCTTTGAAATAATACGCTGCTGCTTTGTCCTGTGCCAGACACAACTTATAGGCCGCAATTTTATTTCCGGCTTCGGTTTTCGCCTTGGCTTCATCAGACTTAGCGACGGCGTCTTCGCTCGGCGGCGGCAATTTGGCCATAGCAATACTGGCAAACAAGGCGCCGACGGCGAGTGCAATAATTTTTTTCATGTTAATTCCTGATCAGGTTGCGCTGCTTGGCTGCGGCGCATGACTGCGCTTCGCCGCTTCTTCGGTACGACTGCGCGGCACCTTGCCGGCTTCGATATCGGCGTACCACAGATCGTGATGTTCCTTGGCCCATGCGTCGTCAACATAACCGGTTCGCATTGCCTTGTATGCTCCATCCATACCGATACTACCGATGTAGATGTGACCCATTGCCATCGTCGACACCAGTACCGCGGCGATCAGGTGAATCACGTTGGCGATCTGCATGACGCTACGCGGATAATCCATGCCGGGTACGATTTTGTTCATTACAAAACCGGAAGCGCTGATGATCAGACCTAAGCCGACCACACCTGTCCAAAACCACATTTTCTCGCCTGCATTAAAGCGACCTGACGAAGCGTGTTTGCCACCAAACATGCCGCCCAAACGGATAAGCCATTGCAAGTCTTCCTTGGCAGGAAAATTGTCTTTAACGAAGATGATGAAGGTCACCACGATCGATACGGTAAACACCGGCCCGGCAAAGTTGTGCGCATTTTTACAGGCGAACGACAGCCAACCATAAAGCGTATGCCCGAATACCGGCATCAGGATGTGTTTGCCGAACAGAATGATTAACCCGGTCAACGCAAGCAGTACGAAGCTGATTGCCGTGCTCCAGTGGGCAATCCTTTCGACCGAGGTAAATCGTTCGATGAGCCTTCCGGTAGGTTTAGCCTTGAGCTTGACCGGACCGGCAACGAAGTACACGCCGGCCACACCGATTGCCGCAAGCAGCAGCAGCCAACCACCGATTTGCGTCAACGGTCCGTTGCGATACTGACGCCAGGCTTCACCAGCCGTTGTCGCGCGTGCCTGGCCAGGAAATTGCTGCTTGCCCTGGATAAGCACGCCGGATTCCAGCGCCGGAAGACTCGAATAATTCTTCGTTCCTTCTTTAATCGTGCGGAAAACCGGTGCCGAATTACCAGGCTGGTCGCGGGTGCGTTCAGCCTGGTTCTGATTGAGGATATCGATGGACTCGATACCCCCTGTATTTGACGGCGCTGACGCATTTTGCTGCGCCAACGCCGACCCGATGACAGCAGTCGTCAGCAGTAAGCTGACAACCAAGCGTGCAATCCCCTGTTTCATGATGGCTCCCGTCGCTGCGAAATTAATTGGTTCTGGTGTATTCGTTCTGGTTTTGAGCACGGGCGCGCAACTGCAGTTGCCATTTCGTCTTGTCGCCCTTCTCCCAGCCTTTGGCCGCGTAGCGGGTGAGTTCACCCTCATACGGTTTGCCATCCGGCTTGCTGGCAGAACTACTCATTTCCTGACTTTTTTCACCACAGCCAGCCAGTGCCAGCATGGCAACGGCCGACATGATCAATGCTATCCGCGCGCGCATCATGATTTCCCCGCTGGTGCTTTGGCTTGTGGATCGTGCGATTTGCCATAAGCCGTGCCCCAACCCCACACTTCGCTTCCCTTGCCCCGATGCACTACCCGTGTACGGAAAATATCGGCAATCACATCACCGTCACCACCAAGCAATGCCTTGGTCGAACACATCTCGGCACAGGCTGGCAGTTTGCCTTCTGACAAACGGTTGCGACCGTATTTCTCGAACTCTTCTTTCGAGCCATCTTCTTCCGGACCACCAGCACAGAATGTGCACTTGTCCATTTTGCCGCGCAAACCAAACGTGCCGTTCGACGGAAATTGAGGTGCACCGAACGGGCATGCATAGGCGCAATAGCCGCAACCGATACAGATGTCCTTGTCATGCAGGACCACACCTTCATCCGTACGGTAAAAGCAGTCAACCGGACAAACTGCCATGCATGGTGCATCGGAACAATGCATGCAGGCGACCGACATTGATTTTTCTTGGCCAATAATGCCGTCGTTGACAGTAATAACGCGGCGGCGGTTCACGCCCCACGGGACTTCATGCTCATTTTTACAGGCGGTAACGCAACCGTTGCACTCGATGCAACGCTCGGAATCGCAGATGAATTTCATTCTTGCCATGGTGTCTCTCCTGATTTCTGTTGTGATTGAGGTCGCTTAAGCGATGCGCTCAATCTGGCAGATTGTTGTCTTGGTTTCTTGCATCATAGTTACCGAGTCGTAACCGTACGTCGTCCCGGTATTGACCGCTTCTCCACGCACAATCGGCGCGGCGCCTTCCGGGTAGTACTCGAGCATGTCCTTGCCCTGCCACCAACCTGAAAAGTGAAACGGAATAAATACCGTATCGGGACCAACACGCGGCGTCACCATGGCCTTGACCTTCAGACGCGCACCGGTCGGGGTCGAGACGATAACGTACTCGCCGTCACGCAGACCACGCTCGTTGGCAGCCTTCGGGTTGATCTCGACGAAATTCTCTTGCTGCAGTTCTGCCAGCCAAGGATTGGAGCGCGTTTCTTCGCCGCCACCTTCGTATTCGACCAAACGCCCGGATGTCATGATGAGTGGGAATTTCTCCGACAACTTGTTTTCGACGTTCTTTTGCTGCACCGACTTGTACAACGTCGGCATGCGCCAGAACGCTTTTTTGTCTTCATGGGTCGGGTACTTGGCGACCAGATCAGGACGATTGCCGAACAAGGGCTCACGATGCAGCGGCACCGGATCCGGGAAATTCCAAACCACTGCACGTGCCTTGGCGTTACCGAACGGGGAGCAACCATGGACTTTCATGACTACACGTTGAATACCACCAGAGAGGTCAGTCTTCCAGTTCTTACCTTCTGCTGCTTTTTTCTCTGCATCGGTCAGGTCATTCCACCAGCCTAACTTTTTCAGCAGCATATGGTCGAATTCCGGATAGCCTGTCGTGATGTCGGCACCCAGCGAATGGGAGCCGTCTTCCGCCAACAGATTCACACCGTCGCGTTCGACGCCAAAGTTGGCGCGGAAGTTACCGCCGCCGTCCATGACGTGCTTGCTGTTGTCGTACAGGTTAGGCGTACCGGGATGTTTCATTTCCGGCGTGCCGTAACAGGGCCATGGCAGACCAAAATAGTCGCCGGTCATGTCGTACCCTGATGCAGCGTCTTTGCCGCCCTTGCATTGCAAGGTTTTCACGTCGAACAAATGCATGTTCTTCATGTGCGCTTTCAGGCGCATTGGTGACTGACCGGTATAGCCGATGGTCCAGTTACCGCGATTGATTTCTTCAAGCATCGATTCCGGTTCCGGCTCCATCATGCCGCCTTTGCCAGGCACCAGCTTGATTTTTGCGACCAGTTCTTTGGCGAAGCCGAGCTTCTCTGCGAACTGATACATGATCATGTGGTCGGTCCGTGATTCAAACAGCGGCTCGATGACTTTCTCACGCCATTGCAGTGATCGGTTCGAGGCAGTCACGGAACCCGATGTTTCGAACTGTGTCGCTGCCGGCAGCAGATAGACAGCACGTTTCGGGTTCAATTCCTGACCGTCGACTTTCATGTTTGCCATCGCTGCCGAGGCCGATGGATACGGATCAATCACGACCAACAGGTCGAGCTTGTCGAATGCCTTCTTCATTTCCAATCCACGCGTTTGCGAGTTCGGTGCATGACCCCAGAACACCATCGCGCGAACGTTATTTTCCTGGTCGATCAACTCATTCTTCTCGAGCACGGCATCGATCCAGCGCGATACGGTAACGCCTGATTTTTCCATCATCGCTTGCGAAGCGTACTGTTTTTTGATCCACTCGTAGTCAACACCCCAGACTGCCGCCCAGTGTTTCCACGCGCCTGTAGCCAAACCGTAGTAACCCGGCAACGAATCCGGATTTGGGCCAACGTCAGTTGCGCCCTGCACATTGTCATGTCCACGGAAAATGTTTGTACCGCCGCCGGACTTGCCGATATTACCCAGTGCGAGTTGCAGGATGCACGACGCACGCACAATCGCATTGCCAATCGTGTGCTGGGTTTGTCCCATGCACCAGACCAAAGTCGATGGCTTGTTCTTGGCCATTGTTTCAGCGCACTTGTAGACTTCCGCTTCGGGTACACCGCATGCTTCTTCGACTTTTTCCGGGGTCCAGGTCATGACTTCAGCACGTACTTTGTCCATGCCGTAGACACGGTCATTGATGTAGTTGGTGTCTTCCCATTTGTTCTTGAAGATGTGATAAAGCATGCCCCAAAGGAAAGGAATATCCGATCCCGAACGAATACGGATGTACTGATCCGACTTGGCTGCAGTACGGGTGTAGCGCGGATCGATCACGATGATCTTTGCACCGGCTTCTTTAGCGTGCAGCATGTGCAGCATCGACACCGGGTGAGCTTCGGCAGCATTCGAGCCGATGTACATGATCGCTCTGGAATTCTGCATGTCGTTGAAGCTATTGGTCATCGCGCCATAGCCCCACGTGTTCGCAACACCAGCGACCGTCGTTGAATGGCAGATACGCGCCTGGTGATCGGTGTTATTGGTGCCGAAAAACGAAACAAATTTACGCAGCAGTTGTGCTTGCTCGTTGTTATGTTTGGACGAACCGACAAAGAATACGGAGTCCGGACCACTGGTCTTTTTAACTTCGAGCAACTGTGCTGAAATTTCAGTCAGAGCGAGATCCCAGCTAATGCGCTGATACTTGCCATTGACAAGTTTCATCGGATATTTCAAACGGAATTCACCGTGACCATGTTCGCGCAGCGCTGCACCTTTGGCGCAGTGTGCACCAAGGTTGATTGGTGAATCAAAAACGGCTTCCTGACGGACCCAAACACCATTTTCAACGACTGCATCGACCGCGCAACCGACTGAACAGTGAGTACAAACAGTACGTTTGACTTCGATCTTGGCACCGCCCTTGACGGTTGATCCGTCAGCGGCACGAGCGCGCTGAATCAAGCCGAGTTGTGCTGCGGCAATACCAGCACCGACGCCGATACCTGAACGCTTCAAAAATGAGCGACGGTCCATTGTGGGCAAGGCACGTGCGAGACTGTCGGCAAGGCCGGCAGAAAAACGCGTGGACGTACGTTGGCCATCCAGGCCCTTGCGAGTTAGCAGCATATTGGATTCCCGAAAATCAAAGAGTGGTCGTGCGATAGTATTTCTTGACATGCTCGGTCAACCGGTAACCGGTGCCCTCAGGCTCGGCGGGCGTCACAACCGACGATGTCATAGCTTGCGGTGCTAATTTGACGGCAACACCAGCCGCAGCAACTAGCCCTAATCCGGCGAAAAAGCTGCGCCGTGCGATTTTCTTTTGTTCTGCCATGTTTATCTCCAGAGATATCGGTCAACCAGTAACGAGCTATATCGATACTGCTGACCTGACATTTTATTAAAGTGCTGCCCATCAATTAATGCTTTGAGGAAATATTATACTATTTACCTAATATAAAATTCAGGGGTTTTAACCCATGTCGAACGCTTGCATTTCCACTTCAAAATAGGCTCTAGCCAAGCGCGACACAGGTAGGTAAAAGTCTGTCTTAGGATGAGCTTCCAGTGCGGTGCACATGTCATCAACCCAGGCTTGCATGTGGTCGCTAAAAAATGTTTGCTGTGACGCTAAATTCCCGTGCAATGGGTCATCAGAGGCGATCAGATAGCGCATTACCTCACAGAGTGACGCAATATGATCTTCGCTTTCGACTACGCTTTTAACGCGCTCTATTCCCAGCATCGAGAGATCAGTACGCAGCGCGGCCAACGGTTTTTCCATCAGGAATCCGGACAAATAATACGACCCGTAGAGCATGACCTCAGGCTTGCCAACTCCCAGGAACAGGAACTCATATTCTTCACGAACTGGTTCGGCTTCGGCGGACTTGCAAGCGATAACCAGATCGGCCCAGGCCCGTTCAAGCACGCCTTCGCCTTCCGACTGCGCTGAGGCTATTGTGTCGAGTAACGCCTGCGAAGGTGGCGCATAGAACAAGGTTGCAAGCAAGCCATACAGATCGGCCCGGGCCGTCTCTTCGCCCTGGTCCTGGCGTTCGAATACTAACGAATGCGTCGTCGTCGTCATCAGAATGGTCGCTTCAGGTTGGTGATCGAGGCTTCTTTGGTATTACTCATCATGTCTATTACACGGCAATCGGCACACATTTTGATGCGATCCAGATTGCCAGCAAATGCACCGTGCAGCGACAACTTGCCAAGCATGGTTTCAATCATTAGCGCGGTACCAAATGGCTTACTGCAACGAATGCAATGAAACGGCGCCGCTTCATTGAGCACGCGAGATTGTTTCGCCACATCTGTCAACAGCAAGCGGGGCGTCAACGTGATAGCGTTTTCAGGACAGGTGGTTTCGCACAACCCACACTGCACGCAATTTTTTTCCACAAAACGCAATTGCGGCAAATCGGCGTTATCCATTAAAGCGGACTCGGGACAAGCACCAACACACGACATGCACAATGTACATGCTGAAGTATTGATATTGACGTTGCCATACAAGGCACCCGCAGGCAGAGCGATCTGCTCAGGCTTGACAGGGGCGTGCTTCAACAAATGGCTAATAACCAGATCGAGCGTTCCACGTTTTTCGGCAGCGACAGCGAACAGAGCTCGCTGAACTGGCACCTGAGCGACTTCGATAACTTGCAAGGCACGATCTAATGCTGCCGGCGCAACGGCACGCACTAGCGACAAATGCGTACCGCTATAACCGAGTCCAGAGAGTATTGTCTGAGCAATTACCATCTGTTCTTCAAGTGCGGTTATGTAATCCGGCGCTTCTTCTCCGCTTAACAGGATAGCGACATGGCTCGCTCCATAAGCAATGGCCGCCAGCCACAAGTCGATACCTGTCGATGCTGTGTGGTGCAACGATAGTGGCAACACTCGCGCCGGCACGCCATGCAGTTTGCCACCTGACTTTGCCAGACGTCCCAATTGCATAATCAACGCTGCGCCTTTTTCGGCACTATGCAATAACAACGCGGGCTGCTCTCCACCGGCTTTCGCAAAGGTAGTCAACATGGTCTTGATACGCTGCCCTGTATCCGGTGCTCGCGGATAAGCGTAGGTCAGCGCTCCTGAAGGGCAAACAGTCGTGCAGGCACCACAGCCGACACACAGATTCGGGATAACTTTAACCAGGTTGCCATCGTGACGGATTGCCTCTGCCGAACAAACATCTATGCAAGAAGTGCAACCAATCTGACCGTTTCGACCGTGAGCGCAAAGCTTGTCCTTGTAAATGAAGAATTTCGGCTTTTCAAACTCACCAACCAGCGCCACCAGCTTCAATACCGCATCGGTTTGGCGTAGCGCATCGTCCGCAGCAGCAAAATAACCTTGCGGTGGCTGATGCATTGTCAACAGCGGCGCGTCGCACAAATCGAATACCAAATCGAAATCACCATTGCGTTGCGTTGCAGTACGATTGAAATCAATAGCCCCGATTGATCCGCATGCCTTTACGCAATCACCGTGTGATGTGCATTTGTTCAGGTCGATCTGGTACATCAGATCAATCGCTTGCTCAGGACAGGCCTCCACACAAGCATTACAGCGAGTGCATATTTCAAGGTCGATTGCATTTGCCTGTTGCCAATTAGCAGTGAACGCTCCCAACCACCCCGTCAGCTTAATCTGATTGCCAGAGTAAGTCGGAAAAGTCCTCTCCTGCAGCATCCCCGTACCGCCGTCTGTGAGAATCACACTCACATCGAGTTGTCCCGCAAGTTTCTCCGCCCATGGCAGCACGCGCTGACCCGGACCTACGATTAGCAAGTGTCCACTTGACTGATAGTTTACAACCGGTACTGGTTCCGGATCGGGCAATGCCGCAGCGGCCAACAAAGCGGCCATTTTAGGCAAGGCATCTGCGCTGTCTTTGCTCCAACCGCCTGATTCGCGAATATTTACAAACCGAATGGGCGATACCGCTGATTTTCTGGCGGCCAACTCCGAAAACAATGCACGCTCCTGCGTACAAGCCACCACAACGTCATCAACTCCGTCGATGACAGCCAAAAAATTACCTACCTCATGGCGGCATAGCTCAGTTGCTATCGGCAGAGATTTGCCATTACCAAGTGCGGCACCGAGCCTAGCTCCAGCAGCATCATCCAGCGGCATAGTGCCATTACAGCTGCAAACTTTAAATTGTGTGGTCAAAATGAAAACACCGCTTTCAATGGGAAACTGAATAATTCATTGAATCTGAAAAGAGCCGTAATTATAATCGTCAACGAGAAAAAAAACATGGCGCACCGCGTCATAAAGAAAGGACGCTTTGAACGTCCAATTCGAAAGAACATATAGGTAAATATATGCCACTGTGGGGGCGTCATTATTCTGCAGTAACCAACTGCATTATTTCCAGCTCACATCAAGATGTTTATTCTGGGACTGCAGGAGTGGGCAACAAGGGCTCAACAAGAGTAGGCGTCATATTGGATGTGGGGTTCTCAACAGCATCATTGACATTGCTCAATGGGACGCTAGCACCTGCGACTTCTTCAAGAGAGTCAGCGTCGCTATCCTCCGGACTAATTGCCACGTCATCTTTTTCAGCAATGATCTGCTCGTCTTCCTCGGCCATTTTTGGCAGCGGCGTCTCGAGCATTTGCATAAACGGTTGCTCGAGATGCGCCAATGGGTTCATCAATAGCTTAGCGTGGTTCAACTCGGCCACCATGTCAGCAGTCATCGGCACAAAAGTGTTGTAGTCCTCAATGTAGGTATCGAGTCCGTCCATGATGTTAAAACGCGGATCAGAAAACAATTTCTTTAATGCCAATCGTTTCACTACGTCGTCTACTCCCTGCGCAACAAATGGAGAAAAATCAGAGGAAACGCTTAACTCGGCAACATCATCCAAAGTTGGAGCAGGACGCGCTGCTACTACAGCAGGAGGAATATCCTGCACCACTTCATCGGTTGCTGAATTTGTTTTTTTCGCCCAGCGCGAAAAAAAATCATTAGCTGCCACTAAGCTTTCCTTCGTCTAATGCCATTTGTGCTACTGCAGCACCGCCTTCAAAAGAAGGCTTTCGGCGTTTGCGTTTTTGTTCAGGCACGTAGTAGGTTTTGACGAATGCAGTCACTCGCTCAATGATTTCAGCAGATGCAGGAATCGTTTCTACTTTTTCTCCGCCATCCATTAATCTCGCGCCCTCGTGGTACGACAATGTCACTACTTTAGGAACTGCAACTTCCAATTCATCAATTTCCTCGAATCGCCACATTACAAACCAACACGGTTCGGGCGAACTAATATTGAGAAAATAACCTTCAGCTTCGTCACTGAACAGACGCACTTCGAAGCCTCCGAACAGCCAGCGCAGATCCTCTTCGTGATCGAGTAAACAGTGCCGTTCATCCGGCACGCCGCTGAGAATTTCCAACGGTTGCCACTGATGTGTTTGCCATTTGTTATCTATACGCATGCGTTGCATGACAACGCCTATGTTGAGTGCATCAGTTTCCATTAATCGTTCTTGATCACGATACTTGGGAACTTACTCGACATGTCTTTGGCTTTTTCTGCCACCTTGACAGCAATTTTCCGGGCAATACTTCGGTATATTTCAGCAACAGCACCGTCTGGATCAGCGATTACCGTAGGCATACCCGAGTCAGCATGTTCGCGAATCGACATGGTGAGCGGCAGTGCACCCAAGAAGTCGACGCCGTATTCCTGACACATTTTCTCACCACCACCGTGTCCAAAAATTGCTTCGGCATGTCCACAATTAGAACAAATATGCGTACTCATGTTCTCGACGATTCCGAGGATAGGTATATCTACCTTCTCGAACATTTTTAACCCTTTGCGTGCATCGAGCAACGCAATATCTTGTGGCGTAGTTACGATAACTGCGCCAGTAACCGGTACTTTTTGGGACAACGTTAGTTGTATGTCACCGGTACCAGGAGGCATGTCCACGATCAGGTAGTCAAGATCACGCCAGTTTGTCTGGTCGAGTAATTGCTGCAGAGCTTGAGTAACTATCGGGCCGCGCCAAACCATTGGTTCATCCGGATCAATCATGAAACCTATACTGGATACTTGCAGACCATGGTTCTCCATCGGCTCCATTGTCTTGCCATCGATGGTTTCAGGACGCCCTGAAATTCCCATCATCATTGGCTGTGAGGGACCATAAATATCCGCATCGAGAATACCGACTTGCGCACCTTCAGCCGCCAAGGCGAGCGCAAGGTTGACTGCAGTTGTTGATTTTCCAACGCCGCCTTTACCCGAGGCAACGGCAATAATGTTTTTTACATTCGCCATTAATTTGACACCACGCTGGGCTGTATGCGAGGTTATTTTTGAATACACATTTACGCTGACGTTACCAATACCTGTCAATTGACGCACAGCAGAAATTGCACTTCGACGAATTCCATCAATTTGACTTTTTGCCGGGTAACCAAGCTCAACGTCAAAAGCAACATCACTGCCATCTAATTTGATATTTTTGATACATTTACCGATTACTAAGTCTTTATTTGTATTCGGATCAATAACTTTTGATAGGGTTTCTTTGATGATTTCTACGGTAATGCTCATTTATACTTCTCCAGAATTTTTCTAGGCATAGTCTAAACCATATTGAAGAACAACTCGTGACACGTATGTTCCGAGTTATTGAGATAATTCTCCATTCACTATGAATAATTATTTATCACCCAACGCAAAAAGGCCCTTCTTTCGAAGGGCCCTCTTGTTTGCTGCTTGTAACTTAGCCTGACGATGACCTACTTTCACACGTGTTGACGCACTATCATCGGCGCAACGTCGTTTCACGGTCCTGTTCGGGATGGGAAGGGGTGGT
>CAILRJ010000016.1 GCA_903836575.1 uncultured Burkholderiales bacterium | reverse complement strand
GTGCCGCCACGGTCGATCCAGAATTGCCATCGTTGATCTCGCGTGCCGGTGGTGCCGGTGTCGGTTGTACGTAGGGTGCTGTCGGTCTGGTCCATCACGTATTTTTCCTTCCTGAAAAATGAAGAGTAAGCCGCCGTGTCGATCGTGAATAATTTTTAATATTGCAGTTGTCTTGTAATCGAATAGTAATATAATTTACACACAAAACATCGACAAATAGTTTTTGAAATAAAAAAAGATGCACTTTTTTATGTTCCATTTGCAGGTGCCTTTGACAAAAAATTGTTGTCGACGTCGGAGGCACAGTCACAAATTGCAAGACCAGAATGGATGAAATTGACGGTTTGCCTTCGCCAAAAGTGGACGCCCCATTTTTTTCATTGCAAGAGGCAACACGTGTCGTTCATATAAACGAGATGACGTTGCACTTTTCGGACTGGCTGGTTTCCTAACGTATCGAATCCACCCTGCTCATGTTCGTGGCGGGAATATCTGATTAGCATTACTACAAAGAGGAGCATCTCACCATGTCTACCAAAATCATGTTTAGACGCCTGATGCAGGCAGCAACAGCGATGGCGATCAGCGTATCGGCTTACGCCCAGCAAGAAGTCAAGATCGGCGTCATTTATCCGCTTACCGGTTCAGCGGCTTCGTCCGGTGCCGAAATGAAAAGTGCACTGGAACTGGCCGCCGATATTATTAATAACGGTGCCAAGTCTGTTCCTTCGTTGCCGTTTTCTGCTGGCGGTGGTTTGCCTAATCTCAAGGGGGCAAAAATCAAATTGGTGTTTGCCGACCACCAGGGCAATCCTCAGGTTGGTGCAACCGAAACCGAACGCTTGATCACGCAGGAGAAAGTCGTGGCCGTCGTTGGCGCTTATTTTAGCAATGTCACGGCAACGTCAAGCCAGGTTGCCGAGCGTTACAAGATTCCGTTTGTCAATCCTGAATCGTCATCGGCTTCACTGACTCAGCGCAACTTCAAGTGGTTCTTCCGCACCACCGCGCACGACGATTTGTTCGTGCACAATTTCTTCGATTTCTTCAAGGACCTGGAAGCCAAAAAAGATATCAAGGTCAAGAAATTGGCGGCATTTAATGAAAATACATTGTGGGGTAATGAAACCAGCAAGCTTGAAGTCAAGCTCGCTGGTGAAAGAGGGTATGACTTGAGCAAGACAATTGCGTATCCGGCCAAGACTACGCAACTGACTTCCGAAGTACAGTTGCTCAAGGCTGCCGCACCCCAGGTGGTGATGCAGTCGTCGTACTTGGGGGACGCGATCATGGCGATGAAAACCTACAAGGAACTGGATTTTTCACCGGACATGATTCTTGCCAATAACGCCGGATTTACGGATACCGAGTTCATCCGGACGCTGGGCAAGGATGCCGATTACGTCATCACACGCGATGTCTGGGCACTCGACCTGGCCAAGAAAAATCCGTTAATCAAGCAGGTTAATGATCTATTTTTTGAACGCAACAAGATCAACTTCACCGGCAATTCTTCCCGCACATTTACCGGGTTGATGACGCTGGCCGATGCGATTAATCGTGCCGGCTCGACCGAGCCGGAGGCAATCCGTAAAGCGTTGACGGAAACCGATATTCCCGGCAATAAAATCATCATGCCCTGGAAAGGCATCAAGTTTGATGACAAGGGCCAGAACATGTACGGCTCCGGCATTCTGGTCCAGATCATCGACGGCAAGTACAACACGATCTGGCCGTTCGATCTGGCCACCCGTGATGTTGTATGGCCGATGCCGAAATGGGACCAGCGAAAGTAACGCCATTCGACATCCCGTCAGCCTTCTGAGCGACGGGATATTTTTTTGATGATAGGGATTATCAACTGGTCGCATCAAAGGGGAAGGTATGTCTGAAATACTCGTACAGACGCTGGTGTCGGGGCTGCTCATCGGCTTGATTTATGCATTGGTGGCAATTGGTCTGACCATGATTTTCGGGGTAATGGACATCATTAATTTTTCGCACGGGGAATTCCTGATGTTCGGTATGTATTCGAGTTTCTGGATGTTTTCGCTGTATGCACTCGATCCGATGTTTACGTTACCGCTGACCGCACTGTTCCTGTTCGGGCTCGGTGTCGTGATCTACAAACTCGTGATCAGCAAGATCACGAATGCACCCATGGTGTCGCAGATATTCACGACTTTCGGCTTGATGCTGCTGTTTCGCGGGATTGCACAATTTTTGTGGAAACCGGATTTCCGCACCATCGAAAAATCACTGGTCAGCGGCAATTTTTCGCTGGCCGGGATTCAGGTCGGTGCGCCACAAGTGACCGCGGGCGTCGGCGCAATTCTCGTCACCCTTGGCGTCTATCTGTTTATCACTAAAACCCGGCTTGGCGCCGCACTCGAAGCGACTGCTGCGGACAAGGAAGCAGCGCGACTGATGGGGATCGACTCGCAGAAAATGTTTGCTTTGGCCTGGGGCATTGGAGCGGCTTGCGCCGGGGTGGCCGGTGCCTTGCTGTCGACCTTTTTTCCGATCTTTCCGGATGTTGGTGCGAACTTCATTCTCATTGCCTTTGTCGTTGTCAACCTCGGTGGTTTCGGCAGCATCGTCGGTGCGTTAATCGCCGGCATTCTGGTTGGCGTGATCGAAGTGATGGGTGGTTTTCTGCTCGGACCGCAATACAAAATGGCGATTGTCCTGGTGCTTTTCCTGGCTGTTCTGATGTTCCGCCCGCAAGGCCTGATGGGCAAGGCGTGATCTTTTTTCGACTTCGAGAGGGCTGTCATGAGTAATAACGCTGTTATTTTCCAATCGGTGGAGCGGCGGCAGTCGCCTCCCCGAAAAACTGCTGGTGTCGGCTATTTGCTGACGCTGGTGCTGCTGGTCGTCGCGCTGTTTGTACCGCTGTTTGTCGAGAGTCCGTCGCATCAGAATGTTGCAATCCTGATTCTGATGGCCGCGCAGATGGGTGTCGCCTGGAATATTGTTGGCGGTTATGCCGGTCAGGTGTCGCTTGGACAAGCGGCATTTTATGGGTTCGGCGCCTACACGTCGACCTTGCTGTTTGCGAAGCTTGGCATCAATCCATGGCTGGCGATGATTGCCGGTGCTGTCATGGCGGCACTCATCAGTATCATCATCGGCTGGTCGTGTTTTCGTCTGAAAGGACATTATTTTGCGATGGCGACCATCGCAGTGGCCGAGATCATCCAGATCATGTTCACCAACTGGGAATTCGCCGGCGGGGCCGTCGGTCTGACGATCCCGATGGATCAGCAGGGTTGGGATGTGTTCGTGTTTGCGTCCAAGGTGCCGTACTACTACATCGCGCTGGGTTTGCTGGTACTGACCTTGCTGGCCAACCTGCTGATCGAACGCAGCTACTTTGGTTACTACTTCCGGGCGATCAAGGATGAGCCGGATGCCGCCCGTAGCCTCGGTGTCAACCTGCGCAAATACAAGCTCATTGCGTTTGCGATCAGCAGTTTTTTTACGGCACTCGGTGGCAGTTTCTATGCGCAAAAAGAGCTTTACATTGATCCGGCCTCGGTGCTTGGCACCGGTCTGTCGATCAAGATGGCGCTGGTTGCCATATTGGGCGGCATCGGTACGCTGTTTGGTCCGGTACTTGGTGCCGGCATCCTGACCTTGATCGATGAAGGTACGCGGGCGGTTTTTGGTGGGTCGGGCCGGGGAACAGACCTGATTATTTATGCGGCACTCATTATTGTGGTGGCGGTCTATTACCCGAACGGTGTGCTTGGTTCATTAAAAAACTGGCTGGCAAGACGGCAGGCAGTGAAGTCACAGGTGGAACGGGGAGAGCATCAATGAGCTTGCTCAGCGTCAGAAACGTCAGCAAAAATTTCGGTGGCATCGTGGCCAATCAGGATGTGTCATTTTCGCTCGATGCCGGCGAAATCGTCGGCCTGATCGGACCGAATGGCGCAGGCAAGACCACGATGTTCAACTGTATCGCCGGTTACTTTGCACCCAGCTCCGGTGAAATTTATCTGAACGACGAGAAGATTTCCGGTCTGTCGCCGGAGCAATGCGCACATGCCGGGATTGCCCGCACTTTTCAGGTTGCACGCACATTCACCAGCATGAGCGCGCAGGAAAACGTGATGGTCGGCGCGTTCCTGAAAAACAAGCATGTCGCCACGGCGCGGCAGGTGGCCAATGACTTGCTGGAATTCGTCAATCTGGGCAAGTTCAAGGACAAGCCTGCCGGCAGCATGACGATTAGCGAACAGCGGCGTCTCGCCGTCGCACGCGCACTGGCGGTCAGTCCCAAGTTATTGCTGATGGATGAAGTCATGGCGGGCCTGAATCCGACCGAGGTCAAAGAGACCGTCGAGGTGGTCCTGAAAATCCGCCAGCGTGGCATTTCATGTCTGATTGTCGAGCACGTTCTCGAAGGCATCATGCCGATTGCCAACGCGATCGTTGTTCTTGATTACGGCAAAAAAATTGCTGACGGCACGCCACAACAGATATCGAATAATCCTCAAGTCATTGCCGCTTATCTGGGAGAAGAATAATGCTGCAAGTCAGGAATCTACGGGTGAGTTACGACAAGGTACTGGCAATTTCCAGGGTCGATATTGATGTCGGTGCCGGCAAACTGGTGGCTCTGGTTGGCGGTAACGGTAACGGCAAATCGACGACGTTGCGGGCGATCGCCGGACTGAATGCAGTCGATGAAGGAACGATCAAATTCAACAATGAAGAAGTACAAAATACGCCAGCGCATTTGCGCGTACCGCTGGGGCTGTCACTTGTACCGGAGGGAAGGCGTATTTTTGCCCGGCTGACAGTGCAGCGCAATCTGGAACTGGGGGCATACACGCGCCAGGACGCGCACGAAGTGCGGGAGTCGATCGATCGCATGTACACATTGTTTCCGATACTGAAAGACCGGCGCAGCCAGTTGGCCGGCACCATGAGCGGCGGCGAGCAGCAAATGCTGGCAATTGGCCGCGGTTTGATGGCCAAGCCGAAGCTGCTGCTGCTCGACGAGCCGTCCTGGGGTATTGCGCCGAAGTTCGTCACCAAGGTGCTGGACACGATACAGATGGTCAATTCGCAGGGGGTGTCGGTGTTACTGGTCGAGCAAAGCCTGCACAAGGCGCTGGCAATTGCCGACTACGGCTACGTGATCCAGACCGGTCGGATCGTCATGCAGGGGAGCGGCAGGGATCTGCTCAATAACGACGAAATCAAGAAAGCTTACCTGGGATTGTAATGACTACTTCGACCGTCATATTGCCCGGAGACCTGCGGTTGTTAGCCCGCAGCGGTGCGTTCAACGGCGCAACCGCAGGGGTGGCACGGGGCTTCGTACAAGCCAATCTGATGATCGTGCCGCGTTCGGCGGCGTTCGATTTCCTGCTGTTTTGTCAGCGTAATCCAAGACCCTGTCCGCTGGTTGAAGTACTTGAAGCCGGACAGGTCACACCGCTTTGTGCGCCGGATGCGGACTTGCGGTCCGATTTGCCTGGCTATCGGGTGTACCGGCATGGCGAACTTGCCGGGGAGGTCGGCGACATCAGCGCGTTATGGCAAGACGACTTCGTCAGTTTTCTGATTGGCTGCAGTTTTTCGTTCGAAGGAGCGCTGATCGATGCGGGCATCCCGCTGCGCCACGTCGAACAACAACGTAACGTGGCGATGTACATCACGACGATCCCGTGCCAGCCTGCCGGTCAGTTCAGCGGCAACATGGTTGTCAGCATGCGACCGGTGCGCAGTTGTCATGTCGCGCGGGCAGTGGAAATTTCAGCCCGTTTTCCGCAAGTGCATGGCGCACCGGTACATGTCGGACATCCGGAAGCCATTGGTATCAACGACCTGATGTGTCCTGACTTTGGTGATTCCGTGCAAGTGGCAGACGATGAGGTGCCGGTATTCTGGGCCTGTGGCGTGACGCCGCAAGTCATCGCCTGCCAGAGTCGCACCGCGTTCTGCATCACGCATGCACCGGGAAAAATGTTTGTCACCGACATCATCAATCGGTAAAGGCCAGTCGCGTTGCGGTATTAACGGCAGGGCAATAGGGCGATCACGGTGTTATGTGCTCACACGCGCTCCGGTAATCTCCGCAACGCCGGCCATTTCTTGATCCGGTCGCGTGGGGGCGATCTCCTCCTGCCACGCTACCGACCTACCAAACCATTCAAATAAAGCGCATCTTGAAATTACGTCCTTTGATATTGCCGCTCTCAAGTTTGGCAAACGCCTTTTTCGCAATGCGCCGGTCCAATGCCACATAGGTCATGAATTCGAACACATTAATCTTGCCGACCTGTTCCTTGGTTAGCCCCGCATCACCGGTCAGTGCACCAAGCAGATCGCCCGGACGCAGCTTGTCTTTCTTGCCGCCCATGATCAGCAACGTCACCATCGGTGCTTCCAGCGCCGGGCCGGGTGCGACTTCGAGGTCAGCCAGATCGAACCAGCTAACCGGTCCGTGCTGGTAGTCCTCGATCAGTTTTACCCACTTTTTTTCGTTCGGTGCGCACAGGCTCAGCGCGAGTCCGCGTGCCGCGCCGCGGCCGGTACGACCAACCCGGTGGATGTGCACTTCGGTGTCTTTCGAGACATCGACATTGATCACCATTTCAAGGCTCTGGATATCGAGCCCACGGGCAGCCACATCGGTGGCGACCAGCACCGAACAGCTGCCGTTGGCGAACAGCACCAGGATTTCATCACGCTCACGCTGTTCGAGTTCGCCGTACAGCGCCATCGCGCTGAAACCTTGCGCCCGTAATTCGTCAGCCAATTCGCGACAATGAATCTTGGTATTGCAAAATGCCAGTGCCGAGGCCGGTTTGTAATTGTTGAGCAAACGGCCCACGGCATCATTGCGATCGTCGTAGCCGACTTCATAAAAACGCTGTTCGATGCGGTTGTCATCATGTTGCGCTTCGACGGTGATTTCGGTCGGGTCGCGCAGGAACGGCGCGCTCGATTTTCGGATGTCATCCGGATAGGTTGCGGAAAACAGCAAGGTCTGGCGGCGTGTCGGGCAGGCCGAGACGATGCCGGAAATTTCTTCGTAAAAGCCCATGTCGACCATGCGGTCGGCTTCATCAAGCACCAGTGTCTGCACGGTCGACAGGTCGATACTGCCGCGACCGATGTGGTCGCGCAGTCGGCCAGGCGTGCCGACAATGATGTGCGCGCCATGTTCGAGCGAGGCGATTTGCGGGCGCATCGGGGCACCGCCGCACAAGGTCAGGATCTTGGTGTTATCGGCAAAACGGGCCAGTCGACGCAGCTCGTTCGAGACCTGGTCGGCCAGTTCGCGGGTCGGACAAATGACCAGCGCCTGAATCGCAAACCAGGTCGGATTGAGACGTTGCAGGATGCCGATGCCAAACGCGGCAGTCTTGCCGCTACCCGTCTTGGCTTGCGCGATCAGGTCGCGCCGGTCGAGGATGACCGGCAGGCTCTTGGCCTGGATCGGCGTCATCTCGTGATAGCCGAGCGAGTCGAGATTGGCCAGCATCGATGGCGATAGCGCCAGCGTAGAAAAGGAGGTGGAAGATGCAGTAGGAGCAGCAGTCATTACAGGAACCGATCTAGAATTTTGCGCGACAGCTTGTCCATCGTGTGCATGTCGCGAATAAGGAAATGGATGCCGTGGCTATCGGAGATCAGCAGCGATGCCGCATCGACGCGGCGGATGTCTTCTTCACCGCGCAGCACGAAACGGGTCGCGCCACGATCGGTCTCGACCGACCAGGTGCACGGCGTGGCATAGCTGGTTACATCGAGGATGGCGCTGATTTCAGGCATGAATTCGCGTCCGCTGAGTTCGTCTTCGACCAGCGTGCGAATTGCTGCCGGCAGTGCATCAAGTCGTTCGATCCAGCCGACTTCGCGACCATCGGTGCTGACCAGTGCAATGCCATCGTCGGGTGCCTGGATCGGGAAGGCCCGCACTGGTGCGACACCCTCGTGGGTCTGGCCGGCGGCATCGACGAGCACCAGTTTGCCGAACGCATTGCGACTCAGGCTGAAGGTGGTTGGCAAGGATTCGTTCATGCTGCTTCTCCGATCGTGTTGGCGGCATTGCGGGCCTGCGCTTCATAGAGCCGGAAGTAAGCGCCTTCGCGTGCCATCAAGTCATCGTGACTGCCGATCTCGACGACTTCGCCACGATCGAGTACGACCAACCGGTCGGCCTTGTGCAGTGTCGACAAGCGGTGTGCGATGGCGATTGTGGTGCGGCCATGGACCAGATTGTCGAGTGCTTTCTGGATTTCTTTTTCGGTTTCGGAATCGACCGAGGAAGTCGCTTCGTCGAGGATAAGAATGCGCGGATTAATCAGCAGCGCACGGGCAATCGAGATGCGCTGGCGTTCGCCACCGGACAAACCCTGGCCGCGTTCGCCGACCATCGAATCGTAGCCTTGCGGCAGGCGCAGGATAAATTCGTGGGCGTGCGCGGCGCGTGCGGCGGCGATGATGTCGGCGCGGCTGGCATCCGGTTTGCCATACGCGATGTTGTCGCTGATAGTGCCGAAAAACAGGAAGGGCTCTTGCAGCACCAGTCCGATATTGCGGCGGAAATCGGCAATCGCATACGAACGGATATCGATGCCATCGACCAGAATGGCACCTTCGGTGACATCGTAAAAACGGCAGATCAGGTTGACCAGCGTGCTCTTGCCCGAACCGCTGTGACCAACCAGTCCGATCATTTCGCCCGGCTTGATATTGAGGTTGATGTTGCGGTTGACCGAGCGGTTGCCGTAACGGAATCCGACATCACGCAATTCGATACTGCCCTCGACACGACCGACCTTGACCGGATTGGCTGGCTCGGGAACGCTCGATACATGGTCGAGGATGTCGAAGATGCGCTTGGCGGCCGAGGCCGATTTTTGCGTGACCGAGACGATGCGGCTCATCGAATCCAGGCGGCCATAAAAGCGGCTGATGTAGGCGATGAAGGCAGTC
>CAILRJ010000015.1 GCA_903836575.1 uncultured Burkholderiales bacterium | reverse complement strand
CTGGTCGGCTTCTTTCTTGAAGCGTTCCTTGAGCAGGGTAGTTGCGCGCAAGCGGTGCTCGTCAGTCAGCGCTTCGCCGGGCTTGCCGTCGAGGTCGTGGCGATGCGTGGCTTTTTCGGCCGACTTCAGATACCGCAATGAGTTGGTATGCTGACCAAGCGCAATGCGCAGAATCTTGCGCGGCAGCTCGGGCTGGAGAGCGATGATCTGCTTGTCGATGCCGATGGCCAGCGGCAAACAATCACGAAAGGCGGGGAAAGTTTGCTGGAGTTCTTTCAGCAGCGCGCGTGCAGCCTGGACGGGATTGGGGGCGGGTGTTGGAGAAGTCATTCGGAAGTGGTTGGAAACAGGTGATAAAGGAGGCTGAGGATAGCACGACGTCCGCGCTGCGGACGCCTTCGGCGGCACGATTGATGTCAATGTGCGCCACCGCCATCGGCAGGCGCTGCCGAGTTGGATCGCTTTGTTATCCAGACCAGGCCGATCAGCGCCAGAAACAGGATCGCCGAGACCCAGAAAATATCGGTCGCGGCCAAGGTGCTGGCCTGTACGCTCAGACCGCGTTCGATAACCGCGTACGCACCCTGCTCTGATAATCCTTGTGCAGTCAGGCCCTGTACCGCCTGGGCGAAAGCCGGACTCTGGGCACTGGTATGTTCGGCCAGTTGGGCATGGTGTAGCGCGGTCCGGCTGTCCCATACGGTCGAAGTGATCGACGTACCGATGCCGCCGAACATGATCCGCACGAAGTTCGATAACCCGGCAGCAGCGGGAATCTTATCGGGCGACAAGCCGGACAGGATGATCGAGGTCAGCGGGATAAAGAACATGGCCATCGCTGCGCCCTGAATGAATGTCGGGATGATCAGCGTGATCGGATCAACGTCGACATTGAAGCGCGATCGCATGTAGAACACCAGCGCAAAAATCAGGAATCCGGTCGTGGCAACCCAACGTGCATCGACCTTGGGCATCATCTTGCCAATCAGCGGCGACATCAGGATGGCCAGCACGCCGACGGGCGCCATCACTTTGCCCGCTTCGGTGGCGGTGTAGGACAACTGGGTTTGCAGCCAGAGTGGCAGAATCACCAGACTTCCGAAGAACAGCCCGTAGGCCACCGAGATCGCAATCACGCCACCGGTAAAATTGCGCCCCTTGAATAGTGACAGGTCGACCACCGGATGGTCTTCGCCCAGTTCCCAGATGACGAAGTAGATGAACGCCACGACGGCAATCGAACCGAGCAGCACGATCTCGCCCGAATTGAACCAGTCGAGTTCCTTGCCTTTGTCGAGCATCAGTTGCAGGCAACCGACCCAGAGCACCAGCAGTACCAGGCCAACCTTGTCGATCGGCAGGCGCCGGATGGCACTTTCACGCTTGTGATAAATCGACCAGGTTGCCCAGGCTGCAAATAGTCCGATCGGGATGTTGATGTAAAAAATCCATGGCCACGTGTAATTGTCCGAAATCCAGCCACCCAGCAGCGGCCCCATGATCGGGGCGACCAGCGTAGTCATGCCCCAGAACGCCAGCGCCATCCCGCTCTTGGCCGGGGGATAGCTCGATAGCAGCAAAGCTTGCGACAGCGGAATCATCGGGCCGGCTACTGCGCCTTGCAGGACACGTGCCGCAATCAGCATTTCGATGCTCGGTGCCAGTCCGCACAAAATCGACGCCATGACGAACAGCAGAATTGACGTGACGAACAATTTGACCTGACCAACCCGCATTGTCAGCCAGCCTGTGAGCGGCACCGAGATGGCGTTGGCCACCGCGAACGAGGTGATGACCCAGGTCCCTTGTTGCGGCGAGACGCCGAGGTCGCCGGAAATGGCCGGAATGGACACGTTGGCGATCGACGAATCGAGCACGTTCATGAACACCGCCAGCGACAAGGCGATGGTACCGATCACAAGCTGACTGCCTTGCAGCGGCGGTAATGACGGTCGTGCAGGTGCGTTCATGGTCGCCATCAGGAAGTCCGGTTACAGAAGGTCATGACCGGGCTCAACGCTTGGCAGGCAGGACTTTTTCGGGGGAACGGCTTTCACCACTGTTTTCAGCGATGATGCGGCTGATCAGCAGATGGCCATCGCTGCCGGCCTTGTCGAAGGCGGCCGTTTGATAGACCGGCTCGGTACGCGTGGGTGCCGTTGCAGTCAGTGACGTTCCGGCATGGTCAGCAATATCAACCTCGACCTGCATCGATACACCCAGGCGTAGCGGTCGCTCTGCCAGGTCGGCAGGATCAAGCGAGATGCGCACCGGCACGCGCTGGACGATCTTGATCCAGTTGCCGCTGGCGTTTTGCGCCGGCAGTAACGCAAAGGCCGAACCGGTGCCGGCGGACAGACCAACGACCTTGCCGTGATAGTTGAACTTCGATCCGTACACATCGGAATGCAGCGTGACCGGCTGGCCAATGCGCATTCTGGCAATCTGGACTTCCTTGAAGTTGGCATCGACCCACAAGCTATCGAGCGGCACGATCGACAGCAACGGCATACCGGCGGCGACGCGCTGACCTACTTGTACCGAGCGTTTTGCAATGTAGCCGGTAATCGGCGCAGGCAACGACGTGCGTGCCGCTGCCAGATAAGCGGCCTGCACCTGCGCGGCGGCACGCAACACGGTCGGATGTTGCTCCACCGTGGTGTGGTCGGTCAGCACGCGGTTCGAGGCCAGCTGTTCGCGCGCCGCGACAGCGGCAGATTCAGCGCTTTGCAATGCGGTGCGGGCGTGCGCAAGCTCTTCTTTCGAGACGGCACCGGAAGCGATCAGTTGCTGGCGTCGTGCCAGGTCAGTTCGGGCCCGTTCCAGCTCGCTGCTACGCGACGTGATGTTGGCATTGAGCGTACCGTTGTTGACGAACAGCGTACGCACTTCGCGCACCGCTTGCGCCAGCTGCGCCGTGGCCTGGTCCAGCGCAACATTGGCGTCGGCCGGATCGAGCAATACCAGCGCCATGCCGGCCTCGACCCGCTGGGTATCGTCGGCATTGATGGCGATCACGGTGCCGCCGATTTGTGGTGTCACCTGCACCACGTTACCGGCCACATAGGCATCGTCCGTGCTCTCGAAATGACTCGCAAAAATCAGCCACCAGATGCCGTAGGCAATGAGCAGCAGGATCAGTACGCCGGTCGTGACCAGCAACAGGAAACGGCGCTTACGGCGCAGTGGTGCAGCAGCGACAGGAGCAGCAGGGGCAGGGGCAGCCGCAGCGGCAGGGGCGGCAGGTGGATTGGTGACAGGTGAATTCATGATGCCGCTTTGACGGTAGGTGAAATTTCGGAAGACGGAGTTACTGGCACGACCAGCCCATTGGCGGCGGCATCGAAGCCACCCCCGAGCGCCTTGATCAGACTGATGCGCAAGTCGCTCAGACGCACAGTGGCATCGAGCTCGGTGCGGCTTTGCTGCAGCAGGACGGCTTCGGAAGCCAATACCTGCAACTGGTTGGCGGTACCGACACGCTGGCGTTGCTCGGACAACCTCAGTACATTGCTGGCAGCCTGCACTGCCAGTCGCTGATGCTCTTGCTGCTGTGCCGCGCCACGCAGCGACTGCACCTGATCAGCCACGTCATGCAGGGCATCGGTCAACGTCTGGTTGTACAGGGCGACCGCGCTGTCATAACCGGCAATCTTGCCCTTGAGGCGCGCGCGCAGCGTGCCGCCTTCGAAAATCGGCAAGCGGATGGCCGGACCGATGCCGGCGATGGCGCTGCCGCTGCTGATCAGGTTGGGCAAACCGAGGCTGGACAAGCCGGCGAACGCAGCCAGATTGATGTTCGGATAAAAATCAATCCGGGCCGTATCGATCTCACCCTGCAAGGCTTCGACATGCCAGCGCGCGGCCACGATATCGGGACGCCGGCCGAGCAGCGCCAGCGGCAGTGCATCCGGCAGCGGCAATGCTGCCAGCGGCGCGACCTCCGGCAAGGCAATCGACAGGCCACGATCCGGCCCCTGCCCCAGCAAGGCAGCGAGCTGGTTGCGGCTTAGCGCCAGTGCTTCCTGCCATTGCGCTTGCTCGGTGCGCAGGTTTTGCAGCTGGGCCTGAGCGATCTGGTTATCGCTCTGGTTGTCGAGGCCGGCGGCGATACGGCGTGCGGTCAAGTCATTGAGCTGAAGGCGAACTGCCTGTTGCCGCCCGATCAGGTCGAGTTGCTGGACCTGACGGTGCATCAGCATCCAGCTGTGCGCCACCGCGCTGGCGAGCATCAGGCGCGCGCTGTATTGCTCGGCCTCAACGCTCTTGCCCTGCGCCAGTACGGCACGTAATTCGGCCGCATGACGGCCCCAGAAATCGAGATCATACGCAAAGCTCAGCGCCAGCTGGTTGTCGGAGCGGACGGCCCCCGCCAATGGCGGCGGGATGATGCCGTTTTCGGTATAGCGTTGATAAGTGCTGGTAAAACTGCCACCGATTGATGGCGCGGCAGCCGCCCGCGTGACATCGGCTAGCGCTTGCGCGGCGGCGATCCGGGCCGCACTCACTTGCAATGTGGGATTGGTCGCCAACGCTTCGTCGACGAGCAACTGCAGGGCGTGGCCACCAATACTGGTCGGCCAGTCCATCGCCGGCCATTGCCCGCCTTGCCCCGGCAGTGTGATGCCACTGGCGAACTCAGCAGGAGAACGGGTTTGTGCAGTACTGCGGATATCACCAGAGCTGACACAGGCGGACAACCCTGCAGAGAGCAGACTCACGCTGAGCATGGTCTTGGCGAGATCCAGCAGGGAAGAGGTAACACGGGAAACAAGGGAAACAATGGGCATCATGGCAATTTTATTGTTTGATCAGGCAAATTATTATTCAGCGAGTTACGGGCCAAAAATGTTATTTCGACGACTCTGCGACCTCGCCGTTGAGCAACACCCGACGCAACAACGAACGCAGGAAACCCATCTCTTCCTCACTCAGTCCGGCAAAGTTACGCTCGCGGGCCGCCAGATAAATACCAGGTAATTGTTGCGCCAGCACACTGCCTTCGGTCGTCAGTTGCAACAACAGGGTACGGCGATCGGCGCCGCCGGGCAGACGGATCACCAGCGCTCGCTTGACCAGCCGGTCTACCATTCGTGTCATTGCGGCTGCATCGATATACAGCTCGCGCGCCAATTGTGCCGCGGTATCAAAGTGCCCGGACATCAGCATGAGCAAAATGCCGCCCTGTGCATGCGTAATGCCATGCGACGTTAGTGCGTCGTCAAGCGACTTGGCAAGTTGGGCCCGGGCGCGCCCAAGCAGGTAACCGATGCTTTCTTCGACGATGTAAGGAACAGGGTTGGATGACGTAGACACGTTAATTAATGGCAATTGATTGACTAGGCAATAATATACGCGAGATTTGTTGCCGACGTCTTCAAAGCGCAAAAAAAGCATTCTCGACGCCCTGACAAGAATCCGACTCGTCCACAAACAACATTCATGAACTACTCACCGGACAGGTAATTTTCCCGGGTGACGGAATTAACGTCAGCGACCTGGAAACACCAACAACGTTCTTTTCAGCAGCGTCGGGCGCATTGGCTGAAACCGCCCGTTAAATTATTCAGATGACTTTGGTTAATATGATTACACTATCATTTTTAACATTACCGTCGGTTACTCCATGTCCGCTACCGAAGTTTGTACGACCCGTCACGCAGCAAAAATCCTCGGCATCTCGGTGACCTCGGTACAGCAACTGGTTGAAACCGGTGCGTTGACCGCATGGAAAACGACCGGTGGACACCGGCGCATTCCACTGGATGCCGTGAATGCCTACAAGCGCTCGCGCGCTACCGCGAACAGTGGCGCTGACGAGATCGCGGATAAGGAGTCCGACTCTGCGGCGAAAACGACAATTTTGATCGTTCAGGATGAACAGCAAAAACGTGCGTTCTATGAAGAGCAAATTGCGTCCTGGGACCTCAATGCCAGCATGGCATTCTGTAGTAATGGCTACCAGGCACTCATTGAAATTGCCAAACACAAGCCCGACATCCTGCTGGCTGACATGGCCATGGATACCGCTGCGGGCAATGCACTGATCAATGCACTGCTGACCTACCCTGACCTGTCAGACATGCATATGGCAGTGCTTTCAAGCATGGAACGGGATCCGCAGACCATCTCTGAGGACTTGTCGGACGGCGTCGTTTTTTTCAGCAATCCGGTGAATCTGGATGAGTTACGCGGCTACCTGCGTGGATGCTGCGCAGGACAAGAGCGCGCGCGGCGTTTTGCCGGACGATAAATACGGGACACGAGCGCGCAAATCCCGGCGCGCTCGTCTTGCTCAAGCCAAGCCAAGCTCGGTTTTTTTCCGTCTTGCCCAGGCGGCAATGAGACGGTCGGCAACAATCCCCAAAAATGCAATACATAAACCTGCCACCAGCGCTCTGCCCGTATTGTTGCCCGAGCGCGCAGCATTGATTTCCGCACCCAGATCCTGGGTCCCGATCAGCGAGGTAATGGCCACCATGAACAAGGCCATGAAGATGACCTGATTGATACCCAGCATGATCTCCGGCAACGCAATCGGCAGCTCTACTTTAACCAGCCGCTGCCAGCGCGTCGTGCCCAATTGTGTCACTGCCTCCAAAAGTCGCGGCGACACATTACGCAGGCCCAATATCGTGTAGCGGATCATCGGTACGACGGCAAACAGCAACACGGCAATAATCGCCGACAGGTCACTCACCCTGAACAGCATCACCACGGGAATCAGATAGATAAACGATGGAAATGTCTGGAAAAAATCGCATAGCCCGACTGCAATTTCCGACATGCGCTTGTTGCCAGCGGCGATGACGCCGAACAGAAAACCAAAGACGATACACACTACTGCAGCGGTACCGATCATGTAGACGGTGGTCATCGTCTGCGTCCACAAACCCATTACTACCGGAAACAAAATGAGCAGGCCGGTCCCGATTGACAAGCGCCAGCCACCCAACCGGTAACCGAGCAAGGCGACCAGCGCGACAAAGGTTACCCAGGGTGTGGAGCGGAAAAAGTCACGGATCGGAATGAGGATGCTGACCAGCATGAAATCGCGAAATGTTTGCACGGAATCATACCAATTGACCGTAATCCATTCGATTTTTGCATCCCACCATGGCGCGGTCGACATGGTCAGCGTCTCCGGCAATACGTTGAGAGCCGCCATGAAATGCGCCAGACCAAGACTAAGCAACACGAATACGAGCGCCAGTAACAGGTAAGGATGACGTCGCCAGACAGCGGTCGCCGGCTTGATATTGGCCGGAGGCTTCAAGGCATATGCGCGACTGAGCCGGTCCAGCGCGACCGCAATCACGACGATTGCGAGACCCTGCTCCAGCGCTTGCCCCAGTCGCAACGACTGCAATGAGGTGAGCAATTCGCTGCCCAGACCTGATGCACCTATGAGCGAGGCCAGTACGATCATGGCCAGCGTCTGCATGATTCCTTGATTCAGACCGACCAGCAATGTTGCACGCGCGGCGGGCATCCGCACTTTCCACAACAGCTGCAGCGGAGTGCAACCCATCATCAAGCCGGCTTCGATCAATTCTTGACTAATGCTTTTCAAGCCGAGCGCAACGCAACGGGCCACGGGCGGAACTGCAAATACTGCGGTTGCCACCATTGCCGGCGCATTGCCCACGCCAAACAGCACCACGATCGGCACCATATAGGCAAACGGCGGCATGCTTTGCAGCATGTCGAATAGCGGCGTGACCAGCGTCTCAATCCTGCGAAACCGCGACATCAAAATACCGAACAGCAAGCCGGCCAGAAATACCAGCGGCACCGTAACAATGACGAGCGCAAAGGTTTGCATCGACGCTTCCCACACGCCAAATACCGCCAGATACAGGAAAGACAAACCACCGGTCAACGCAGCACGCCAGCCGCCAACCCAATGTCCCAGAATAGCTGCGAGGCCAACCACAGTTATCCAAGGCAAGGCCGGGATCTGTTCGTTAAAACCGGAAAAAAATAGCGATTCGGAAAACGCTAACGGATAACTCAGCAGCGATGAGAAACCACGGGTTGCTTCTCGGGCAGAAAATTCGATGGCGGTGTCGACGAAAAATCTCAGGTCATAGACTAACCAGTCGAAAAATACACTGATCCAATCACCGAGCGGCACCACCCATGACGACGGATAGTTCAGTGCCCAGCCCTGCGCATGGCTGGCCCAGCGCCCCGTCACAACGATCAGCACTGCCAGCAACACGAACCCGACTGTGCCGCGCAGCGCCAGAAGCCGGCTCATTACGCTGCCCCTTGATGCCGTGCCCGCGATCAAAACAGTACCCGCGCAATTTGTTCCTTGTCGACATAGCCGACCACCAGGTCAGTCTCGTCGGTGACCGGCTGCGGTTGCTGTGCATTGATCACGCGCGCGGCGATGTCCTGTAACAGGTCGGTACTCTTGATCGCATCTTGCGCGTGCACGTCACCATCAAACGGCGTCATGATTTTTCGCGCTGTCACCAGTCGTGCTTTGGGTGCATGCCGGACAAACTGTTCGACATAGTCATTGGCAGGCGCAGTGACCAGTTCTTCGGCAGTTCCGATCTGCGAGACACGGCCATCTTTCATGATCGCAATCCGATTGCCGAGACGAATCGCTTCATCAAAGTCATGTGAAACAAAGACAATCGATTTGTTCAGTTTTTCCTGCAGGCGCAGGAATTCATCCTGCATCTCGCGGCGAATCAGCGGATCGAGTGCCGAGAACGGCTCGTCCAGAAACCAGACTTCCGGCTCATCTACCAGGCTGCGTGCAATACCGACGCGCTGTTGCTGGCCACCCGACAATTGACGCGGGAAGTCGTCCTCACGGCCACTCAGCCCGACGGTTTCGATCAACGCGCGCGCCGTATTCAACCGTACTTCTTTCTTGATGCCCTGAAGCTCCAGGGGGAATGCGATATTTTCCAGGACGGTGCGGTGTGGCAGCAAGCCGAAATGCTGAAATACCATTCCCATTTTGTGACGGCGGATGTCCGTCAATTGTCGCGAAGATACTTTTAACAAGTCGACGCCATCGAAAATGACTTGCCCGGCGGTGGGTTTGATCAACCGGGTCAGACAACGGATCAGCGTCGACTTGCCTGATCCGCTCAGGCCCATGACAACGAGAATCTCGCCTTCGAGTACATCGAGGCTGACGTCGCGCACCGCAGCGGTTAATCCCGCTTCGGCAAGTGCCTCGTCGGTCGGCGCATAGTTATGAGAGGCAAGAAATCCAGCATTTTTTTTACCGAATAACAACCACAGATTTTTACAAGATACCTTCACCGCACGGTTCATCAATAGGTCCTTTTATCCAAGGTGGAATGTCTATCGGGGGAGATACATGCCGCCCGGCATCGAATCCAGACGGGTGTTGAAAAGAGGTGTTGCGAAAAAAACTTAAGTCGACCAAATCAAATCAGCAAACCATTTGGGCCGCCCTATTGAAAGCAGGTATCGCATTTCGTAGAGCCACCCAAACGGTTCAGTTCACTAGCTCAACATCAGGCGGCGCAAGCGGGTGTCCACTCAGCAACTTCCTTTGGATGCTTTTTAATCCAGGCTGTGGCAGCCTCGTCGTGGCTCATGCCGTCGACGTCGACCATCGCAGCGGCCTGGTCAACCATCGGGTTGGTAAAGTTGATGTTTTTGATCAATTGGAAACCACAAGGCCATTTCGCTTCGAAACCTGACCAGACGCCTTTTTTCAAATAGCCGCCAACCGGATTACCGCAGTCGTAGGTTTTATCCGGATTGACACCCCAGCTTGCATCAGTCGTGCACTCTGGCGAATTTTTTGGAAATTCCACGAATTTCCCTGGATAAGCGGCACCCACCCAATTAGGCGAAAAGTTGAACAGGACGATGGGTTCTTTGCGTGATGCGGCCGATTTCAGCTCGCCGAACAAGGCGGCTGCGGAGCCGGCATTGACTACCGTGAAGTCAAGATTAAGGGCTTCAATACGCTCTTTGTCGTGCTTGATCCAATCAACAGGTCCGGCAAGATACCGTCCCTTGGGCGCGGTTTCGACCACCGAAAATTTTGCCGCACAAGCGTTGAGTGCTTTCCAGTCAGGCAAGCCAGGGCAAATTTCTTCAACATAATCCGGATACCACCAGTCTTCCCGCGTCGTTGCGGTATGGCTACCCAGATCAACCATCCGACCCGCCTTGAGTTCCTTCTCAAAGCTTTTTGCCATGGTGCCTTCCCATATTTCCATTTGCAGATGCAAGTCACCCAGACCCATTGCAGGGAACTGCCCCTGGCTATCCGACGGCACGATTCTGGTTTTGTAACCGGTTTTCTCTAGCAGTTGCTGGGCAACGCGCGCCAGCACTTTCTGACTGGACCAATTGTTATCGATGATCTTGATCGGATCGTTCGATTCAGGGACGGCGGCCTGGGCCGGCGACAAAAAAGCGGAGGATAAGACCAGCGCACCGAGGACGAGTTTATTGATTATATTCAATGTTTTAGCTCTTTCTAAGGTTGAACACGCCTGTTGCTAGCGCATGCCAGATGGGACGGAAACGGCAAAGTCAAGCCTGAAGTGCAGCGCTTTGCCGATCGTGAAAAAGTAAATAAGAAGATGCTGACTGGAGTGCCAGCATTGATGAAAACAGCTGCTGGCTCCACAAACAAAAAAGGACTTGGGCGCTAGGCCAAGTCCTCGATTGCAACTATAGTCTGGTGGGCGGTGCGGGTTTCGAACCTGCGACCCCTGCCGTGTGAAGGCAGTGCTCTACCCCTGAGCTAACCGCCCGATGCGACCCGAATTATCGCATGAATGTGGGGTAAAAAGCCACATTTGCTTACACTTAATCAATTTTCAGCCATGCGCCAGATCGAAGTGCCCCGCATTTCCTTGTCGAGCGCAGTCAATGCCAACTCGTGTTCGGCCAGCTCATCGGCGCTGGCTGACAGCACCAGAATACTGGCTAAGGCCACCAATTCCGTTTGCACACCTTGCTGGTCAGCTTGCTCGTCATCCTCCAGATCCATACTGAGACTATTCTGACCGCGCGTCATGGCCAGATAGACCTCCGCCAGCAATTCGGCATCCAGTAGCGCACCGTGCAACGTGCGGTGCGCATTCGATACGCCATACCGATCGCATAGTGAATCGAGCGAATTGCGTTTTCCGGGATGCAGTTCCTTGGCCTGAACCAGCGTGTCGATGACGCCGCTGACCTGCGCATTGAAGAGGGGAAGTTCGAGCCGCTTGAATTCCGCATCGAGAAAACCGACGTCAAACGGCGCATTGTGAATGATGACCTCGGCACCACTGATGTAGTCGCGCAGTTCAGCAACAATGGCGGCGAACTTGGGTTTATCACGCAGGAATTCGGTGGTCAGTCCGTGTACGGCTAGCGCGCCTTCTTCGGAATCGCGCTCCGGATTGAGATAGCAATGAAAATTCTTGCCTGTGAGCCGGCGATTGATCAGTTCGACGCAGCCGATCTCAATGACGCGGTCGCCGGAGCGCGGATTGAGGCCCGTGGTCTCTGTATCTAAAACGATTTGGCGCATGAAGGTGTTGTCCTGAATAATTAATGGCAGAGTTCTGCCCGGTTAGCGGATCGAATCGGCGCCACGATTGGCCAGTACGTCCGCGCGTTCGTTGCCGACATGCCCGGAATGGCCGCGCACCCAGCGCCATTGGATCTGGTGCATTTGCTGCGCCTGGTCGAGCGCTTGCCAAAGGTCGACATTTTTGACCGGTTCACGCGCGGCGGTTTTCCAACCGCGTTTTTTCCAGCCATGAATCCACTCGCTGATGCCCTTTTGCACATACTGGCTATCGGTATGTACGATGACGTCGCAGGGACGACGCAGCACCGTCAATGCTTCGATGACCGCTTTCAATTCCATCCTGTTATTGGTGGTGTCGCGCTCGCCGCCAAACAGTTCTTTTTCATTGCTGCCGGCGACCAGCCAGGCACCCCAGCCACCGCGACCGGGATTGCCCTTGCAGGCGCCATCCGTATAAATTTCAACTTTTTCCATGATCACTTTGATTGTGTGCTTTGTTAGTGGCAGGCACCGTACGGGCCGATCTGGCAGCCGGTCGCCGCCATACCGGACCGATCAGCCGCATACCTTTGACCCGCTTGATCGCATGCACCACATAGACAGCGCCAAGATAAGGCCACCAGCGCTGGCCGAATTTTTCTACAAAAGAAAAACGCTCCAGCCATTTTTCGGAACGGCATGGTGGCGCATAGCAGCCGAAGTGACCATGCCCGACTTCCATGTTGAGAAGTTCGAGCCAGTCTTTCAGGCGCGGCATGCTGATGAACTCACCGTCACGTGGCAGGAAAGCCGACCCATTGAGCCGTCCGGCCATCTGCCGCGCACCCCATAGGCTGGCCGAATTGAAACCGCAAATAATCAACTGGCCTTCCGGCCGCAACACCCGTTCAACTTCGCGCAATACCTGGTGGGGTTCGCGGGAAAATTCAAGTACGTGCGGCAACACTACCAAGTCCAGACTTTGTGAAGCGAAGGGCAATTCGGCCAGGTCATGGGCAATTGCCACGGCTGGCCTGATGCCGGATGCAGGATCAACATGCGTGTCAGCCAGCCACTTGTTGGGCATCCGGTTGGCTTCCAGCGCATTGATTTGCGGCATCCCGATCTGTAACGCATTGAAGCCGAAAATATCGGCCGTCAATGTATCCAGGCAACGCTGCTCCCAGGCCAGTACATAGGCTCCTGCGGCACTCTCCAGCCAAGGGCCGAGCGCTATAATGGATTTTTCAGACAGGTGGTGATCCATGGCGAAGTTACAAGTTTTGACGATTCCTGCGTTTGATGATAATTACCTGTGGCTCATTCATGACGGCGTGCATGCCGCCGTGGTGGACCCGGGTGACGCCAGACCGATCCTGGCTGCGCTGGCACTTCACCAGTTATCGCTAAGCGCTATTCTACTGACTCACCACCATGCTGACCATGTTGGCGGTGTTCCCGAGCTGTTAAAGCATGTCAGCGTACCAGTCTATGGCCCCCGCCATGAATCCATACCGACCGTGACCCACCCGCTGGACCAAAGCGATACCGTCGTGATTCCTGAACTGCAATGGCAACTCAGCGTGCTGGATGTACCCGGTCACACGAGTGGCCATATCGCCTACTACGCAGCCGTCGAAGAATGGTTATTTTGCGGCGACACGCTGTTCGCCGGTGGCTGCGGACGACTGTTCGAAGGAACTCCCGAACAAATGGAGGCATCGCTACAAAAACTCGCCGCCCTGCCCGGCCAGACCAGCGTCTTTTGCGCCCACGAATATACGATGGCCAATTTACGTTTTGCGCAAGCCGTCGAGCCAGGCAACATAGCTTTGCAGCAGCGCATTGTGCGCGAGCAGGACAAACGTGATCGCCACGTACCAACCGTTCCATCAACCATTGCGATGGAGTGTGAAACCAATCCGTTCCTCAGATGGCGAGCCGCCGAAATCAGGCACAGCCTGCAACATGCCGGCAAGCTCGGTGACGATACGGGCATTGCCGGATTCGCCGCGCTGCGGGCTTGGAAAAATAGTTATCGCTGATCTGGCACAAGCCGTTGTGTGTTTATGTATCCTGCCGGTGCATTTTTTCGGATAAAGTTCAGCGCATCGGCGATCGACGGCATATCTTCGACAGACATCCGCCGGGAAACCTTGCGCTGAACCAAGTCGAGTCTGCGTACCCCCTAATCTGTAACTATTGTTGACGGCCAAAACGGCCGTTACGTACACTCATCTTTTGAGTCGGCGATTCGGCTGCATCGAGTCCAAAAAAAACAAGGAAAGACCCATGCAGCAAAAACTATTCCGCACCCTTGCCATTACCGCATCCCTGTTAATGGTTGCGCCGTTTTCGAGTCACGCCAACGACCTCAGCATCTCCCCTTCAATCACCGCATCAACCTACGACCCTGCCGATCCTGCTACCCAGGTACTGGCGATGGAAGAGCTTGATGTGTGGGGACGCATTCGCAATGGGTTCGGCATTCCTGATCTGGATAACCCGCTGGTAGTCAGCCAGACGAACTGGTACAGCACGCGTCCCGAATACATCCAGCGCACCACGCTGCGGGCTTCACGCTATCTGTTTCATGTCCTGCAGGAACTCGAAAAACGCGACATGCCAACCGAGCTCGCCTTGCTACCGTTCATTGAATCGGCCTTCAATCCTGAAGCCTATTCGTCCGCCAAGGCGTCCGGCATGTGGCAGTTCATTCCGTCCACCGGACTCGACTTCAATCTGAAGCAGAACATGTTCAAGGATGAGCGACGCGATGTGCTTGCCTCAACCGATGCCGCACTGACCTATTTGCAAAAGCTGCACGGCATGTTCGGCGACTGGCAACTGGCGCTGGCAGCCTACAACTGGGGCGAAGGCTCGGTGCAGCGTGCCATCAAGAAAAACGAGGCGGCCGGATTGCCGACCGACTTTAATAGCCTGTCGGCACTGATGCCTGCCGAGACCCGCAACTACGTCCCCAAACTTCAGGCCGTCAAAAACATCATTGCCACACCGGAGGCATTTGGTATCACCTTACCGAAGGCCGAGAATCAGCCCTATTTCGTCACCATCGGCAAGACGCGTGATATCGACCTGAAAGTCGCTGCACAGCTGGCTGAATTAAGTCTCGACGAATTCAAGACGCTCAATCCGCAGTTCAACCGGCCTGTCATCACCGGCAACACCAGTACCAAGATACTGCTACCCCAGCAAAATGCCGAGCGCTTCAAGATCAATCTGGCGCAATGGAATCGACCGCTGTCGTCATGGATGGCCCACACGGTCACGAAGCGCGAACGGATCGAAGCCATCGCCACGCTATTCGACACGGAGCCGCAATTGCTCCGTGATGTGAATCACATTCCGCCCAACATGCGCCTGAAGGCAGGTTCGACGATCCTGGTCCCCAAGACTGCGAAAGCCGCCGAAACAGACATCGCTGCCGAAGTCGCCGATAACGCGGTGATGGCAATCGAGCCGGACGTTCCGGATTTTCGTCGTATCGCTGTGCGCGTCGGAAAACATGACAATCTGGTATCGATTGCGCAGCGCTACAAGGTCACCGTGGCGCAAGTCAAAAACTGGAACGACCTGCAACGCGACAATCTCCGTAACGGTCAAACGCTACAGGTACAAATTCCCTTTCAAGCCAATTCCAGAACAGGGCGGAGCACGGTGCATGCAACAGCATCGAGACAACATCCGAAAGTCACCAGGTCCGACAAAAAACTACGCAGCGGACCGATGCTTGCCTCGGCGCGCTGAGCGAGCCGGTCAGGCTGCGGGCTTGCTCCCAGCGCGGCAAGCCCCTACAATCTCGCTCGTTCTGACCGCAAAGGCGGCGACCCATCTCATTATCCCGATCGACACCCGCAATGACGCTTGCCTTCTTTACAGGACGCAAGCGCGTGCACTTTGATCTCACCAGGAGTTCTGCATGGCTTTTTTGCAAGGCAAAAAAATCCTCATCACCGGTCTGCTATCGAATCGTTCGATCGCTTATGGCATTGCTACTGCCTGCAAACGTGAAGGTGCCGAACTGGCATTCACTTATGTCGGAGAACGATTCAAGGAACGCACCATCGAGTTTGCCCGGGAATTCGATAGCGAACTTATTTTTGATTGCGACGTCGGCAGCGATGAGCAGATCACGGCATTGTTTGCGGATCTCGCACAATCATGGAATCAGCTCGACGGTCTGGTGCATGCGATCGGCTTTGCGCCGCGCGAGGCCATCGCCGGCGATTTTCTGGAAGGACTGTCCCGGGAAGGCTTCAAGATCGCCCACGACATTTCGGCTTACAGCTTCCCGGCCATGGCCAAGGCGGCCCTGCCAATGCTGCGTCCCAATGCGGCCTTGCTCACCCTGACTTATCTCGGTGCGATGCGCTCCTTGCCGAACTACAACACGATGGGATTGGCCAAGGCATCG
>CAILRJ010000014.1 GCA_903836575.1 uncultured Burkholderiales bacterium | reverse complement strand
GCACCACCAAGTGCCTTGCCCAGTGTGCCGGTGATGATATCGACCCGGCCCATCACGCCATGATGTTCATGCGTGCCACGTCCGTTTGCGCCCATGAAGCCCGAGGCATGGCATTCGTCGATCATGACCAGCGCACCGTACTGGTCGGCCAGGTCACAAATCCTGTCGAGCTGGGCAATCGTGCCGTCCATCGAAAACACGCCGTCGGTAGCAATCACGATATGGCGCTTGCCGGCAGCGGCCTGCAATTGCAACTCCAGATCTGCCATGTCGTTGTGCTGATAACGATAGCGCGCCGCCTTGCACAAGCGCACGCCATCGATGATCGACGCATGGTTGAGAGCATCGGAAATAATTGCGTCTTCATCAGTGAACAGCGGCTCGAATAATCCGCCGTTGGCATCGAATGCTGCTGCATACAGGATGGTGTCTTCCATGCCGAGGAAGCTTGAGAGCGCCTGCTCAAGCTGCTTGTGGACTGTTTGCGTACCGCAAATGAACCGCACCGACGACAGCCCGTAACCGAATTGCTCGGTCGCAGCAACAGCCGCACGAACCATTGAGTCCTCACCGGACAGACCAAGATAATTATTCGCACACAGGTTAATTAACGTACGGCCGTCATCGCACACCACTTCGGGGCCCTGTCGCGAAGCCAATACCCGTTCATTCTTGTACAAGCCAGCGTCTTTTAATCGATCCAGCTCCTGCTCCAGCCCGGCAAAAAAAGTTTTCTTGTTGTTGACGCTCATGATGTCCTCGACGATTGATAGAATCGATTCGTGATCTCTGAATCAATCCGCTGGTTTTATTAAATTCCATTATGTAGAATTTTTTTTCAATATAACGGATATTAGCAGCACTCCCTTACTTTGCAACCCTGCCCATGAAAACACCTCCCGTACCTGCCACCCCTCCCGAAGTCGGCGCAACCCTGCAACGCATGCGCCTCGAACGCAACCTGACACTGGAAGATCTGTCCCGCACAGCCGGCGTATCGAAGTCGATGCTATCGCAAATCGAACGCGAGAAAGCCAACCCGACTATTGCGGTTGCCTGGCGACTGGCCAATGCGCTGGGGGTCAGCATTGCCGAATTGCTGTCGACCGAAGCGCGTCCGCTTGAAGCGATCCGCGTGATGGAACCGCACGAAACGCCGACACTGCCGGGCGGGCATGCCGGCTATGTCTTGCGCATCCTCGGTCCGATGGCACTGGCCGGCAAACATGAATGGTATGAACTGACCCTGTCGGCAGGCGGGGCACTGATTTCAAATCCGCATGATCCCGGTACGACCGAGCATCTGACGATACTGCATGGTACGGTTGAGATCGAGGTTGCCGGTACCTTGCGCAAACTCAAGACCGGTGCAACGGCACGCTATGAAGCTGATCAGGCCCATGCGATTCGCAATGCCGGCAAGGCCGAGGCGAAAGCGCTGCTGGTGGTTATTCACCGATAGTCACCGTCTGGTTTTCAGGACAGGCACGCACCGATACTTTTCAGTTGAGTCAGTCAAACAAGGAACAGCATGCAACGACGCGATTTTTTAAGGGCATCGACGGTCCTCGCCGCAGCGGGTTTTCCGGCACACTCCCTCTTCGCCGCCGCCACAGCAACGGCGGGCGAGCCGCTGAAATTTCTGGGCAAACCGCAAGCCTTTGATCTCGCCTGGCTGAAAGGTCAGGCCAGGTCGCTGGCATCAAGCCCGTTCCGTCCTGCCACCAACACGCTTCCGGATGCCATCAAAAAGCTGGACTGGGATCAGTTCCAGGCCATCCAGTACCGTCCCGGGCACGCGTTGTGGGCCAATGACAAGCTGCGCTTCCAGGCCAAGTTCTTTCACCTCGGCTTGTACTTCACGTCACCGGTGCATATGTTTGAACTGAAAGACGGCCAGGCGCAGGAACTGGCCTATGACACCGCCATGTTCAACTATGGGAAAAGTGGCCTGCATCCGGAGCAGCTTGCGAAAGACCTCGGCTTCGCCGGATTCAAGATCAATTTCCATACCGACTTGGAGCGCGATATCTCGGCCTTTTTGGGCGCGAGCTATTTCCGTGCAGTCGGCTCGGATTGGCAATACGGCTTGTCCGCTCGCGGACTGGCCATCGATTGCGGCATGGCGCGTCCAGAAGAATTTCCGAATTTCACGCACTTCTGGCTGGAACGGCCGGCGGCTGATTCCGGCAAGCTGGTGGTCTATGCGTTGCTCGACTCGCCGAGCATTGCTGGCGCTTACCGGTTCGAAATCGAACCGGCCGCAACCATGGTCATGCAGGTCGATGTCGCGCTCTATCCGCGCACAACCATCGAGCGCATGGGTGTCGCCCCGCTGACCAGCATGTTTCAGTACGCCGAAAACGATCGCAGCATGCCCGGCGCAAATGACTGGCGTCCGGAAATTCACGATTCGGATGGCCTCGCCTTGCATCGAGGTAACGGGGAGTGGCTGTGGCGACCGCTGGTCAATCCGGAACAACTGCGTTTCAATGCCTATCAGGACGAAAACCCGCGCGGCTTCGGTCTGCTCCAGCGGGATCGCAATTTTGACCACTATCAGGACGATGGCGTGTTTTACGAGCGCCGTCCCAGCGTCTGGGTCGAGCCCACCTCTGGCTGGGGCAAGGGCGCGATCCAGCTGGTCGAAATTCCGACTGCCGATGAAACTTTCGACAATATTGTCTGCTTCTGGAATCCGGAAAAAAAGCCGGAAGCCGGCCAGGAACACTTGTTTGGCTATCGTCTCCACTGGGGCAGCAAGATGCCGTTCGTGCCGCCGCTGGCGCAGGTGGTAGCGACGCGAACAGGACGGGGCGGCATTGTCGGTCAAAAGCGGTCGGCTTTTTCGTGGCGCTTCGTGATCGATTTTGCCGGCGATAATTTGCAGCTGATCGGTAAGAACATCACGGTAACGCCAGTGATCTCCGCCTCGCGCGGCACCATCGAAATCAGCTCGGTGCGACCACTCGACGCCATCCACGGCTTACGGGTGATGTTCGACCTGAAGCCACCGGATGCCAGCGTCACACCGATCGACTTGCGGGTATACCTGACCGCTGGCGGCCAACTGTTATGCGAAACCTGGCTGTATCAATGGACGCCGCCAATCGCGGCGAAGCGACTAACTTAACCCATATCCGAATGAGCAAGAGACCGCTCCGGTGACGTGCCGTGCGGTTAGTCAAGGAACCGTTGCTTCCTGGCTCGTTTGTCGCGGGACTGTGTTGTGTCTGATGCTGGATGACGATCCAGCGCGGTGGCAGTGTGCGTTGCCTGCGCTGCTGGTTCGGGAGCCGCCGCTACTTCCAGGGTGACTTCCATGTCGTCAGCAAGCGCGCGCTTCCCGGATGGTTTTGCAGGCATTTTTTGTGACCGGTTGCCCGCCGCTGATACCAGCTTCTGCTGTCTTTCCGGCATACGTGCAGACCCGCTCGATGACTGCTTTTTCTGCAATGCAATCAATTCATTGAGCAACGCCATATGAACGACACATTGCGCGTACTTTTCTGTTTCGTTATTTTGCTGCGCAAGCAACATGGCCGCTTTTTTTGATTTGAAAAGCGCATTGAGCGACATCACCTGCACGTCACGAATAATTTTTACGTCTTGCGTCAGGTCACCAAAAGCTGTCTTTTTTGCCGATGAGGCAATCAGATCTACCGGGATTTTTTGGTCAAACAGGAATGTTTTGTCTTGCTCAGTCGATACGTTTTTTTGTCTATCTTCCTCACGTTTTTTGTCGAGAATTTTCATCATGTCCACCTCGGTGACGACGATGTCCGCATCGTGCGGGATGACGTCCATGGCTTTCTTGTGATTGAGTTCGTAGCCCCATAACTTAAGAGCAGTACTTCCCGTTAGCACCCAGTTGCGGGTAATGCCATCGAGCCAATTGGCCAGGTTGGCCAGATCTTTATTGCCTAGCGTATTTTCCAGAAAAGAGCGATTTACTAGCCTGCTGCGCGGTGGTGTCCCGGGGACGCTCTGATGGGGCATTTCCGCAGCAGCCGGCTTGCGCGCCGGCGACAATGGTTGTTCAACCTCAATGTGACGTTGGGGGGAAGCAGACCCGGCCGATCCAATTCTTGGAAGCATGAAATAGTCTCCGATAACCATGATTGAAATTCAATGACAGCCGGTAAGTGGCACGTCTTGCCGCTCGGTTCCACCCGTCAACACTGAATAACGACCAATAGCGTTCTGGCTGCGAGTTTGCCACTACGGTGGAGTTTGAAATCAGTACCGCGCCTGCCGGGAGGCGACAATGGCAGCCCGATACGGTTGGTGATGACAGGATCCTGGCACAAAAAATCTTGCATTCCACTCCGGGTCTGGCGCATACTCCAAATGAGAATAAATCTCATCTAAAAGGAATCCAGTCATGTCAACTCTCCGCAGCGACGGATCATCTGCCGCAGTCCCGCTCACGCACAGTGAGGAGCGGCCGCTCAAGCGCTATCAAAGCAAGGATCTGTTTCGCCTCAACCGGGAAATTGAAATCGAGCACCAGGGTCGCATTTACCGGATGCGGGTTACCCAGCTCAACAAATTGATCCTGACAGCTTGAGAAGGAAGCGTTCCAATCCAACACGGATTCGAGAAGGGACTGCGGGGAGACATCAGATCAAACGCGTCACGTGCAGAACATGACGCGCTT
>CAILRJ010000013.1 GCA_903836575.1 uncultured Burkholderiales bacterium | reverse complement strand
CACACGAGCCATTGCCGATTGCTGCGCTTAAAAAGCTCTTCGTCGATCCAGCCGGTAGCGCAGGCGAAGTCGGCGCTGATACCATTCGTACAATGCTCGAGCAATTGCGGGTAAGCTGTGCGGATAAGGGAATTGAGTTGGTCAGCCTGGCGACCGGCTGGCGTTTCCAGAGCCGGCCTGAAATGAAAATTTATCTTGAGCGACTTAACCCGGAAAAGCCGCCAAAGTACTCTCGTGCGACGCTCGAAACCTTGGCCATCATTGCTTACCGCCAGCCGGTAACGCGTGGTGACATCGAAGAAATCCGTGGTGTGGCGGTCAATTCCTTGACCATCAAGATGCTTGAAGAGCGTAACTGGGTCGAAGCCATCGGTCACCGTGATGTGCCGGGGCGTCCGGCCTTGCTGGCAACAACCCGTCAGTTTCTTGATGATCTGGGTCTGGCGTCGCTGGACCAGATGCCTCCGCTGCAGCAGGCACTCAAAGGTGCTGAGCAAGAAGGCTTGCTGGAGCAGATTCAGAGTCTCGATGCCGGTCTGAAGTCCTGGATGGAGCGAGATGGAGTAGCCCGGCTTTCCGTGGTACCGCAACCCGAATTAACCTTAGCACCGGCAGCGTCATCGGGGCAGGTCGCAGTTCCTGACGATACGCAAGTCCAAGAACCGATGACTGACACCTTGTCGGTCGAGAACAATAAAGAATCCAATAATGAATCCGCCTAAGCCTAACGACGACAGCCCGATCGATGTCACCTCTGCACCATCAGCCGAGCCAAAAGTGCCGCGCAAGCGAGCTCCGCGCGCGAAAGCGGCAGTGCCGGTCGTGCTTGAGGTATCAAGCGCAGATGCTGTTCCGGTAGTTGAGTCTGGTGCGCCACCCTTATCGTTATCCTCGGCGCCGGATAGCGCAACAGTTGCTCCCCGGCGCAATGTACGCGGTCCGCGCAACTTGCGTCGTACGCGTGATCCGGTCGAGCGTAATACTACTGCGCCGGATAGTGCTGCGGACGGTGCTGCAATGACTGCACACGATGGTGCTGTCGATGGCGCAGCTGATCCGGTCAAGCCTGCACAGGTCCGGCCGCCGCGTCAGCACACCCCGCGTGAAGCGCGTCCCCGCTCCAATGAAGAGCGTCCGAAAGGACAAGGCGCAGGTCAAAAGCCGCGTCAGAAACCGGCAGCAGGCAATGCGCCCCGTCAAGGTCCGCGCGCAACCGATGCAGATTCCGTGTTTTCGTTTGTCACCTCGGCTGCGTTCGATGATTCCGATGGTGGGCAGGATGCGGGCGCCGAAGGTGGTCGTAACGGTCGTGCCCCGGCGCCAAAAGTCGTGCGACGCGACCTGACTGCCGACGACGATGCGCCGAAGTTGCATAAAGTCCTGGCCGAAGCCGGATTGGGTTCGCGGCGTGATATGGAGGAGCTGATCATTTCCGGCCGCGTCTCGGTCAACGGTGAGCCGGCCCATATCGGTCAGCGCATTCTGGCGCAGGACCAGGTACGCATCAACGGCAAACTGATTCAGCGCCGTGTCAGCAAAAAGCCGCCTCGCGTGCTGGTGTATCACAAGCCTGCCGGTGAAATCGTCAGTCATGACGATCCGGATGGCCGTCCATCGGTTTTCGAGCGCTTGCCCAATATGAAGGCTGGAAAATGGCTGGCTGTGGGGCGCCTCGACTTCAATACCGAAGGCTTGCTGCTGTTCACGACCTCGGGTGACCTGGCCAACCGGTTGATGCATCCGCGTTACAACATCGACCGCGAATACGCGGTGCGCACGCTGGGTGAGCTCGAAGAAGGAATGCGTCAGAAATTACTGGCCGGCGTCGAGCTCGATGATGGTGTCGCGCAGTTCTCGCGTGTCGCTGATGGTGGTGGCGAGGGTGTCAACAAGTGGTATCGCGTAACAATTGGCGAGGGGCGCAATCGTGAAGTGCGCCGCATGTTTGAGGCCATCGGCCTGACCGTGTCGCGGTTGATTCGCACGCGCTATGGCGCGATGGTGCTGCCGCCTAACCTCAAGCGTGGCCGCTGGGAAGAAATGGATGAGCATTCGGTACGCGATCTGCTCAAGATCAGTGGTCTCGAAAAAACGGTGGGCAAGAGCGAGCCATCGAGAGGGCGAAGTGACGAGCATGACAGCGAAGGTGGTGTCAATGGCAATCGTATCGAGCGTGCACCGGCGACGGCACGCAATGGCGGACCGAACGGCAATCGCGCCAACGCGCCGGAGCCGGGTCAATGGCCGGGCAAGAGCCGGGGTGGGCCGGCGCGCGGGCCGGGCGGCTTCGCCGGTCAGGGTCAGCCCCGTGGTCCGGGTGCTTATCCGGCCCAGGGCCAGGGTGGTCAAGGTCAAGGACGTGGTGCTCCGGCCAAGGCACGTGCTCGCCAGCCTGATCCATTGCAAACCGCACTCGGTTTTCCAGGAATGGGGCAGCCGCGTCGCACCGGTGGGCCGGGGCGCGGTCCAGGTCAGGGTGGTCAGGGTCGCGGTGGTCAGGGTGGTTTTGGCGGCAATCAAGGTGGCGGTCAGGGCGGCTTTGGCGGCAATCAAGGTGGCGGTCAGGGCGGCTTTGGCGGCAATCAGGGTGGGCCAGGCGGCCAGCGGCGTCGTTCGCGAGGTTGATATTGCGCTAGCAGCAGGTCAGATTACCGGTGCAGAACATCAGTTT
>CAILRJ010000012.1 GCA_903836575.1 uncultured Burkholderiales bacterium | reverse complement strand
TGCCGGTTGGCGAAGATATCGGTTTACTGCCGGGTACCGAAGAAGAAAAAATGTCGCCATGGATGGGTGCTTTCGACGACAATCTTGAAGTACTCAACAAGTCCGATTCGGATGCCGGTGAATGGGGCCGTGCCGCGACGCAGGACCTGATCCGCTCACGCATCAAGATCAAGTCACTGAACTTCATGCGCGGTCGCACCTTCGTCAACAAGTTTCTGATCATCGACGAAGCGCAAAACCTGACGCCCAAGCAAATGAAAACCCTGGTCACCCGCGCCGGTCCCGGCACCAAGATCATCTGCCTTGGCAATATCGCGCAGATTGATACGCCGTACCTGACCGAAGGGTCGAGCGGTCTGACGTACGTGGTCGATCGCTTCAAGGGATGGGCGCACAGCGGGCATGTGACGCTGGCGCGTGGCGAGCGCTCACGGTTGGCAGATCATGCGAGCGAAGTGCTGTAACGACTGAACTCGACGTGCACGGCAAAACGGCATCCGGACTTCCGGATGCCGTTTTTTTTGGGTGCCGGCAAGACCTACAGAATCAGCGTGCCGATCCACCACGCCACCGCCGCCATGAATGCGCACGCCGGTATCGTAAAGATCCAGGCCCAGACAATATTGCCGGCCACACCCCAGCGCACCGCCGACATTTTCTGCGCCGAACCGACGCCGACAATCGCGCCGGTAATCGTATGCGTCGTCGAGATCGGAATACCCATTGCGGTCGCCACAAACAGCATCAGCGCGCCGCCACTTTCGGCACAAAAACCACCGACCGGCTTGAGCTTGGTGATGCGTTGACCCATCGTCTTGACGATGCGCCAGCCACCGAACAAGGTGCCAAAACTGATCGCGCAATAGCAACTGACAACGACCCACCACGGTAACGTATCCGTGCTGGCGGAGTAACCGGAAGCGATCAGCAACATCCAGATAATGCCGATGGCTTTTTGCGCATCGTTGCCGCCGTGACCCAGGCTGTACATCGCCGCCGAGCAAAGTTGCAGACGGCGAAACCATTTGTCCGCCTTGCGCGGCGTCGACCGCACGAACACCCACGACACCAGCAGCAGCATGAATGAACCAAGGACAAACCCGAGCAGCGGCGACAAGACGACGAACGCGATGGTCTTGACCAGGCCCGATTCGATCAGCGCGCCGGTACCGGCCTTGGCCACCGCAGCACCGATCAGTCCGCCGATCAGCGCGTGGGAAGACGACGACGGGATACCGTGATACCAGGTGATGAAACTCCATGCAATCGCGCCCGCCAGCGCGCCGAACACCACGTAGTGATCCACCACTGACGCATCAATCGTGCCCTTCCCCACCGTGTCTGCCACCTGCAGCTGAAATACCAGGATCGCAATGAAATTGAAAATCGCCGCCATCACCACCGCTTGTTGCGGCTTCAGGACACCGGTTGAGACGACGGTGGCAATTGCGTTCGCGGCATCATTGAAGCCATTCATGAAACCAAACAGCAAAGCTAAGGCGATCAGAAAGCCGAGCGTAGTGATACTGATATGGAGGGTCTGCATGCAGTCTTTTCTAAAAACGAACCGTCATCGAACGGTCGAGCCAATCAGGCATTTTCAAGGACGATGCCTTCGATGATGTTGGCGACATCTTCGCAACGGTCGGTGACGGTTTCGAGGATCTCGTAGATCGCTTTCAGCTTGATCAGGTTGCGCACGTCCGGTTCGTCGCGAAACAGTTTTGACATCGCAGCACGCATGACGTGGTCCGCATCGGACTCGAGCCGGTCGATCTCGGTACACAAGTCCATGATCGCGCGCGAGTTATCCATGTTCGGCAGCAGTGCCACCGCAGCCTGGACTTTCTCAGCGCAGCTCAGACAGAGTTCGGCCAGCCGTTTGGCTTCCGGCGTGATGGCCTTGATGTCATACAGCGAGATGGTCTGGGCTGCATCCTCGAGCAAGTCGAGGATGTCATCCATGCGCGTGATCAGCTGGTGAATGTCATCACGATCGAGCGGCGTGACGAAGGTCATGTGCAGCATTTCGATCGTATTGTGCGTGACCTTGTCGGCCTCTTTCTCGATTGCTTCGATCGCGTGTACGCGGATTTCGAGGTCATCGAAATTGGTCATCAGGCCAACCATTTCACGGGCGCCCTTGACGCATAAGTCAGCGTGCTGATTGAACAACTCAAAGAACTTGCCCTCCGTGGGCATCAGTCTTCCGAACATGGTCTGTCTCTCGAAAAGGGTTTAATCGCCGCCATACAACGGCGCATTGCCGGTGTAATTGTCGAACTTGGTGTACTGCCCCTGGAAGGTCAGACGGATGCTGCCGATCGGCCCGTTACGCTGTTTGCCGATGATGATTTCAGCGGTGCCCTTGTCGGGCGAGTCCGGGTTATAGACTTCATCACGATAAATAAACAGAATCACGTCGGCGTCCTGCTCGATGGCGCCGGATTCGCGCAAGTCGGACATGACCGGGCGCTTGTTGGGGCGCTGTTCGAGCGAACGGTTGAGCTGTGATAGTGCGATCACCGGACAATTCAATTCCTTGGCCAGGCCTTTCAGGCTACGCGAAATTTCGGAAATCTCAGTCGCACGATTTTCGCCGGCGGTGTTGCCCGACATCAGTTGCAGGTAGTCGATGATGATCAGGCCGAGCTTGCCGCACTGGCGCGATAACCGTCGCGAACGTGCGCGCAATTCGATCGAGTTCAAGGCCGGCGTTTCGTCGATGTAGAGCTGGGCATCATTCATCTTCTGGATCGCATGGGTCAGACGCGGCCAGTCTTCGTCGGCCAGTTTTCCGGTACGCAAACGGTGCTGATCGAGACGACCGACCGAGCCCAGCATCCGCATCGCCAACTGGGTGCCGCCCATCTCCATCGAGAACACGGCGACCGGCAAGCCGGTGTCGATCGCGACATTCTCGCCGATGTTGATCGAGAACGCGGTCTTGCCCATCGACGGACGACCGGCGACGATGATCAGGTCGCCTGGTTGCAGACCGGAGGTCATCTTGTCGAGGTCGGCAAAACCGGTTGGTACGCCGGTGATATCGCTTTGATTGTCGCGGTTATAGAGCTCGTCGATACGCTCGACGACTTGGGTCAGGAGCGGCTGGATTTCCTGGAAACCCTGTGCGCCACGCGAACCTTCTTCGGCAATCGCAAAAATCTTGGACTCGGCCTCGTCAAGCATCTGCTTGACTTCCTTGCCTTGCGGATTGAACGCCTGACCGGAGATTTCATCGGCCACGGTAATGAGCTTGCGCAGCACGCCACGGTCACGCACGATCTCGGCGTAGCGCCGGATATTGGCGGCTGATGGCGTGTTTTGCGCCAACGCATTCAGATAGGACAGGCCACCGACTTCTTCTGCCTTGCCGGTGCTGGTAAGCGACTCGAAGACCGTAATCACATCGGCTGGTTTGGAGCCATTGATCAACTTGACGATATGCTGAAAAATCAGCCTGTGGTCATACCGATAGAAATCGTCCTGATGGACAAAGTCGGCAATCCGGTCCCAGGATGCGTTGTCGAGCAACAGACCACCCAGCACGGACTGTTCGGCTTCGATCGAATGCGGCGGAACGCGTAAGGCATCAAGCTGTGCGTCCGGGCGCGAACCGGAGCGAAAATCTGGGCGGGAGTCCGGCCCTGAATCGGGGCGGGAGTCGGAGCGTTCACGTTTGTTCATGGACCGGATTATACCCGCTGGGCATGCCGACTCCGGGCTGCATTCACGCAATATTGCATCGAGAACTTATCTTGCAGACATAAAAAAAGCCGGACGAATCCGGCTTTTTTGAAATCTCCTGCACTCAGCAATTAAGAGTGCTGACCCAGTACTGAAACGGTTACTTCGACCAGCACGTCGGTATGCAAAGCCACCGCGATCGGATGATCACCGGTTGTCTTCAATGGGCCTGTTGCCAGACGCACTTGCGATTTCTCGACAGCGAAACCTTGCTTTGTCAACGCATCAGCGATGTCAGCATTGGTTACCGAACCAAACAAACGGCCATCAACACCCGACTTTTGCGAGATCTGAACGGTCATGCCGGCCAGTTTCTCACCATGGGCTTGGGCTTCGGCCAATTTCTCGGCAGCGATTTTTTCCAGTTCTGCGCGCTTGACTTCGAATTCAGCGACAGCGCTGGTGGTCGCACGACGCGCCATGCGTTGCGGGATCAGGAAGTTACGGGCATAACCATCCTTGACCTTGACGACTTCGCCAAGATTGCCAACGTTAATGACTTTTTCTAACAAAATGATTTGCATATTTTTCTCCGAATTGGGTAATTGACGTTTGCGTCAATTACGCGTGATGCAGGTCGGTGTACGGCAACAGCGCGAGGAAACGTGCGCGCTTGATTGCGGTATCGACTTGGCGTTGATAGTGAGCACGGGTACCCGTCAGGCGGGCTGGCATGATCTTGCCGTTTTCCTGAACGAAATCCTTGAGCGTATCGACGTCTTTGTAGTCGACCTGTTCCACGTGTGCAGCGGTGAAGCGGCAGAATTTCTTACGCTTGAACAATGGATTCTGTTGTTTGCGTTTTTCTTTAAGCTTGAGCTTGTTCTTGTCGAATTTTTTACCGAATGCCATTTGAGGCTCCTGTATCTGAAGTTGGTTCGAAATCAATGATGTGAAACACGAGACTTTTACTGTTGCGGTTCTTGCGTGCCAGGAAACCGGTGAAGTGGAACATCGCACCCAATCGGGCTTGATCAAACCGGCCTGAGATTTCGCCTGCAGCAATGGCGGAAATCTCGAACTCAACTTGTCGTTCTACCCGGGCTTCGGTTTGCTTCGAGGCGTGCTGCAATTTTGCGGACACGATCGGGATGCCTGCCGGTGTATAGCGTAGTAATTCACGCTCGGCAATACTGGCAACAAACTGAAGCTGGTTCACTCTTCCTGGTAACAATTACGCTGCAGGTGCCTCGGAACGATGGCTTTTGGCCGCATCTTCCTTTTGTACTGCCTTCATCATTGGCGAAGGAGCGGTTTCGGCTTTCTTCAGCTTGACGGTCAGGTGACGCAGGACTGCATCATTGAATTTGAAACCGGTTTCGATTTCGACCAGGGTCTCGTTGTCGCATTCGATGTTCATGCAAACATAGTGTGCTTTGGCGAGCTTCTGGATCAGGTAAGCCATCTGACGACGACCCCAATCTTCAACGCGGTGAACAACGCCACTGTGGGCTGCAACAACCGCCTTGTAGCGTTCGATCATGGCGGGCACTTGCTCGCTCTGATCCGGATGGACAATAAATACTATTTCATAATGACGCATGCAATCTCCTGTTGGACGGATTGAAAATAACGCCCACCCCGGCGTCAAGACGAGTGTGGGAAGAGGAAAGTCGGCAAGGATACCCGCAAAGCTGACAAAACTCAATGATTACGCTTCTTTGCCTCGAAATAACCCCTGCCGCTCCTGTAATGACTTGCATTTGGCCGCGCACTGTATAAAACTACAGCCTGTCTATCCACACAGCAAAGCTATCACCATCATGATCAAACTTACCGCGCGGCAGGAACAGATTCTGAACCTGATCCGCGATGCGATCACCAATACCGGCTTCCCACCGACACGTGCAGAGATCGCCAGGGAACTCGGCTTTCGCTCGGTCAATGCCGCAGAAGAGCATTTGCAGGCACTGGCACGAAAAGGAGCGATCGAAATTTCACCTGGCACCTCGCGCGGTATCAGGCTAATCAAGTCCGCCGTCGAGCGAGCCAACGAACAACATCAGCTTGTACTGCCACACCCTGCGTTGATGCAACTGAGTTTGCCGTTAATCGGTCGAGTTGCGGCAGGATCCCCTATTCTGGCGCTGGAGCATGTCGAAGCAACCTATCAGGTCGATCCGTCACTGTTTAGCGCCAAGCCGGATTACCTGCTGAAAGTGCGCGGTATGTCGATGCGTGATGCCGGCATCCTCGACGGCGACCTGATCGCCGTCAAAAAATCCGACAGTGCCCGCAACGGACAGATTGTCGTCGCGCGCCTTGGCGATGATGTGACGGTCAAGCGCTATCACAAGACCGGAGAGGTGATTGAACTGCTGCCGGAGAATACCGACTTCAAATCGATCCGCATCGATGCTGAGCGCGATGATTTTTCACTGGAAGGATTGGCAGTCGGGCTACTGCGCAGCTGGAACTGAATGCGCACTAAGGACGGCGCCTCGCAGTGTTTGGCGCCGCTTTGTCGTGCAATGAGATAGTAAAAATCGGAACAACATCAGAAAGTGCGTTAGCGCGAGTGCTGCCAGCTTCGCTGACGGAGGTAGCAGCGGCAACGCGCAAACGGCAGGTACAGATTCGGAAACGGACCTCACCAGCAACATCACGAGTGTGGTGACCAGTGCGTGTTGCTGTGCTGATGGGGCACTGTCTCGGGTCGCTGACGCAACGGCGCGACCAGTGCAAGTGGCCGTGGCCATGGCAAAGCAGGGAACGTGAATCAGAGTAGCGTTAGCAGCCAGCATCCTTTCGGATGCACCGCCACTACATGAACGACTGCAAAAACAAAGAAGCGGCCAATGCTTCTTTCCATAACCCGACCATAAACACGACGGTCTATCGGACGACCGATAGTTTTCGACTGTAAAGTTGCGAACACACTTGGCATCCGAAAAAAATTTAAATATTTTTTCAGAACAAATAGTTCACTTATATTCCCTTTTTCAATAATCTCCATCGCACTACAATCCCCTCCGAGTTCACACACGGCTGCTGTGACCGCACTTTTCACAGCACATTATTTTTCCGGAGGGATCATGAAGAAATTTTTTATTGCCATGATGATTGTCATGACGTCACTGGCTGTCACCGTGACTGAAGTCCAAGCGCAAAAACGGATGGGGGGAGGCGGATCGTTTGGCAAGCAGTCGCAAAGCGTGAATCGCCAGGCGCCATCGCAGTCAACCGCTAGCAACACTGCCCGCCCCGGCTCGCCGGCAGCCGTTCCGCCAAAACCGGCCAGCCCATGGCGCGGCATGCTGGGCGGGGCTTTACTCGGCCTTGGCCTGGGAGCGCTGTTATCGAGTATGGGACTGGGTGGTGCGATGGCCAGCATGATCAGCACGATGCTGATGGTTGGTTTGCTGGCAGCGGCGGGCTTCTTCATCTACCGGATGATCAAGCGACAATCCGGACAGGACGCGACACAGCCTGCCTATCCCGGAGTAGCTAAAACCGGATTCAGTCCCGAGATTGGCTCGCGCATCGCTACGGCTGAGGGCAATCCTGTCGGCGGCGGTTTTGGTGGCGCGTCGGGTGGCAATGCCAACGCGGCACAACCGACGCCATGGGGTATTCCGGCAGATTTCGATACGAACGGTTTCTTGCGCCACACAAAGACGTATTTTGTGCGCCTGCAATCAGCATGGGACAGTGCCAACATCAACGATCTGCGTGAGTTCACTACTCCAGAGATGTTTGCCGAGCTGCGCTTGCAGATTCAGGAACGGGGACCGTCGAACAGTCACACTGACGTGGTACAGCTCGATGCAGAATTGCTGGGCATGGAGATTGTCGATGATGACCATCTGGCCAGCGTCAAGTTTTCGGGTCTGATCAAAGAGTCAGATGCCGCACCTGCGCAGCCGTTTTGCGAAGTCTGGAATCTGTCGAAGCCACGCAATGGCCAGGGCGGTTGGGTGCTGGCAGGCATACAGCAACTGAACTGATACGACGACGCTAAACAAAAAGCCGCTCGCTGCTACGAGCGGCTTTTGTTACGATATTTTTTTAGATCGCGCTAGCCGGCAGATCGCTAAACCACTCCAGCATGTTGTGCTTGCCCAGCTTGGCGCGGTACATCGCGGCATCAGCGGCGTTGAGCAACTGATCGGCACTCTTGCCATCCTGCGGGAACATGCTGATACCGATGCTGCAACTCATCTCGAACTCGTGACCATCGATAACGAACGACTGGTCAAATACATGAATCAGTTTTTCTGCCATGGCAGTCACATCGGACTCGTGCCGAAAATCGCTGATCAGAATAGTAAATTCGTCGCCGCCCAGCCGGGCAACGGTATCTTCATTGCGCACCGATGCCCGCATCCGCAGTGCGGCCAGTTGCAGGGCCTGATCGCCCACGTTGTGTCCCAACTGGTCGTTGATCTGCTTGAACTTGTCAAGATCAATGAACATCAAGCAAAAGCGACTTTCATCAACGCTGGCATTGTCGATCTTTGCGCTCAGGGCTTGCTGAAACATTGCCCGGTTGGGCAACCCGGTCAATTGATCGTGATGGGCCAGATATTGCAAACTTTGTTCGCGTGCTTGCAGGTCGCCCACCTGGCTACTGAGCCGGTTACTCATGTGTTGAAAGCTGCGCGCCAGATAACCAATTTCATCGTCCCGTTCGGTCGGCAAACTAATAATGACCTTGCCAGCCTCGAATTGCTTGACTGCGGTCGCCATCGCATTGAGCGGTTTGGCCAGCACAAATGACAGCAAGAAAGACAAACACGCGGCAGCCAGGCTGCATAGCACCGTAATCTGGATGATGGTCACTCCCAGGAATTTGCTATCGCGCAGCACGAGACTGAGTGGTGTTTGCAGTCCTAGCAGGACGAAGTAGGGTTGGCTTGTACTGCCGAACGCTATCCTGACGAAGGCACCTGCATTGGCAACATCGCGCGAGCCCATTCTTGTACGCGTCAGCAAATGCCTGACCGGGCCTGGCTCGAGCAAGGTCTTGATCTCTCCGATATCGTCTTGAATGAAAACGCGCCGTCCCCGATCGAAACCAAAGGTCTTGTGCTGATCAGGGTGAATCAAATAGTCGCCCTCGTCGTTGGTCAGGACAAGATCAATATTGCGTGGCAGGTTGCTACGCAGGCGATTGAAAAGACGATTGAGGTCGACATTGACAATCACGATACCGAACACTTTGCCATCCACGCCGCGCACCGGAGTGGCAATCCGCAAGGTCGGAATATCGAATCCGTCCTGCCAATGCTGCTCGCGATTAAGATTAATCTTGGAAAAATAAAACTCGCCCGCAGGCATCTTGACGGCCTCGAACATGTAGGGAAAATGTGCTTTCTCCTGCAAGTCATCGTTAGTGACCGCCTCGATGCCGTTGTTGGTCCTGTCAGTGCGGATCAACTCCCTACCAAAGTCGGCCACGCCGATAACCCTTATCTGGACATAATCAACGCGCGACTTAAGCATGCTGGCAAAGACTTCTCCCAGCTTGACCTTATTGCGTTTTGCACCGTCCGCACCGGCATCGCCATCGGCTAATGCCGTCAATGCAGGTAGCGAGACGATCATGCTGAGGTCTTCGGTAATCGGTATCAGCGCGTCGAGAAATCGCTGCCCCACTACGTCGGTGGCAGTCAACAACTTGTCCTCCGCCGCCGAAATCAGCAATTCTCTGCTTTTCGAATAAGCGTAGTAACCCGTCAGCGCCGTCGACAGGATTCCGAATAGTGCCAACCAGATCCCCAATTTAAACCCGACTCCGAGGCGCATGATGATCAAAACTTCCGCAAGATATCACCCGACAGAATGCGAGCCCAGAGCGCTTGCCGTTTGTCCGTATGTTCGGGAGGTTGCAACCAGAACAGTTTGTCGCCAGGGTTGCTCAACGAGGTCGTCGTTACTGTGTTGGCAAGGCCATGCCGTTCACTGAAGCGGGTACTGGCATCGGCTTGCAAGGTCCCGTCGATCCACTTCGCCGCCAGTTGCGGTGACCGGGCCCGCCCCGTGATGGACCAGCAGTCCAGCCATGCCAGTACGCCCTGTTTTGGCACCACGTAACCGATATCTGCGCCGGCTGCACGCAAAGCCTGAACCTGCTGGGTGCCAAAGTTAGCAAACACCAACGCCACCTCATTCTCAAGGTAGAGCTGGACAGCCTCTTCCGGCGACGAATAAAAAGCCAATACATTACGGCGCAAGCCCACGAGTCGCCGACTGGCAGCGCGCAGCTCATCCGAAGTCAGCCGAAACGGATTCTTGCTGCCATCAAGCAGCGCAGCAATAGAGAAATTATGTACGCCGCCGCCATAGGCCAAGACCTTGCCTTGATACTGCGGATCCCACATTGCGTCCATCGATACCGGCTCCTGCGCCACCAGTTTGCGGTTGTAGATCAGCCCCATTTCGGCATAGGTGAACGGAATGGCGTAGAGATTTTGGCCGCGCATCAAGCCAGGAATCGCTGATATCTGACGAAACCGTGGCAACTGGCGCGCCTGGTTAGGAATCTCGGTCAGGTTCAGTGGTGCACTCAAACCGTTGTCGATGTAGCGCTGCAGTTCGGCCGTATTTACCGCGAATACATCGAAGTCATCGCCATTATTTGTTGACAGTCTGGTCCAGAGTTCGTCATCGGTGTTGACGAAGGACACCTCAACCCGCGCCCCGGTTTTTTTTTCGAACGCTGCGACAACATCGGCATCGGCATATCCCGGCCAGGCCAAAACACGCAATACCGATTCGGCATGCGCACTCCCGACAAACTGGAACCAAGCCAGCATGAAGAGTAAGCACATTAATCGTGCAACTGGAAACGAGAGCGTCATGCGGATGTGCCTAAGGCGAACGATGATTGTGACCTGATGACGTCTTGGGGAGCGACACAGCATCTGCCATGACTCACAGTCCGTGAGGCGCAGTAGAACCTAACATTGCAAAACCGTCAAGCAACAAAGTTGGCACCCCGCCGGTCAGCTAACTGCCGACTACGCGGGGCCGGCTAAAGCTGTCATACTGCGCGCTTCCCAACATTGACACCGACCCGCCTCACGTGAGGACGCATCGCTTATGGAATCCCCGAAAAATCTCTTCGCCTATCCCGCCCACCGTGTTGCCAACCGTCCTGCGCTTGGCAAACCCGCCCCTTTCCTGCCGATGTCGCGCGCAGAAATGGACGTCCTTGGATGGGACTCTTGCGATGTGATTCTGGTGACTGGCGATGCCTATATCGATCATCCCAGCTTTGGCATGGCGTTGATCGGTCGCTTGCTGGAAGCACAAGGCTTTCGCGTCGGTATCATTGCGCAGCCTGACTGGTTGTCCGTGGACGCCTTCCGTTCACTTGGCAAACCCAACCTGTATTTCGGCGTCACTGCCGGCAACATGGACTCGATGGTGAATCGCTACACGGCCGATCGCAAAATCCGTTCCGATGACGCCTATACGCCTAACGGCGAAGCCAACAAGCGGCCCGACCGGGCGCTGGTGGTCTATGCGCAGCGCGCCCGCGAAGCCTATCCGGATGCCAACGTGGTCATTGGCAGTATTGAAGCCAGCTTGCGTCGTATCGCCCATTACGATTATTGGTCAGACAAGGTACGCCGCTCGGTGTTGCCGGATTCGAAAGCCGACATCCTGCTGTTCGGCAATGCCGAGCGCGCACTGGTGGACCTGACGCACCGCATCGCCGCCGGCGAACCGATCAAGGAAATCCGCGACCTGCGTGGCACCGCCTTCATGGTCTCGCGCGGCTGGTTGCCGGCCGAGGACTGGGCCGAAGCCAATTCAACCCGCGTCGATACGCCGGGCCGGGTCGAAGCCCATCCTGATCCATACGAGATGAAAACCAAGGAGCCGACCAGCTGCGGCACCGCCAATGCCGAACCAACGGTCGTGGCCAAACCGATTCTGATCCTGAGCCGCGAAGAACGTCAGGCTGCCCAGCGAGAAATCCGCAACAAGACCGTGATCCGCCTGCCCGGCTACGACGTCATCAAGGATGATCCGGTGCTGTATGCGCACGCCTCGCGGGTCTTTCATCTCGAATCCAATCCCGGCAATGCCCGTGCGATGGTCCAGGCCCATGGCGAACGCGATGTCTGGCTCAATCCGCCACCGCTGCCTTTGGCGATGGATGAAATGGACGGCGTCTACGACATGAACTATGCCCGTGCGCCGCATCCGAGCTACGGCAAGGCCAAAATCCCAGCCTGGGACATGATCCGTTTTTCGGTCAACATCATGCGCGGTTGCTTCGGCGGCTGCACCTTCTGCTCGATCACCGAACACGAAGGCCGCATCATCCAGAGCCGTTCCGAGCCATCAATCCTGCGCGAAATCGAACTGATC
>CAILRJ010000011.1 GCA_903836575.1 uncultured Burkholderiales bacterium | reverse complement strand
GGAGTCTTGCCATCTCGGCTTCGAGCTATCGCTGCGCTCGCGCGCAACACGGGCCGACATCGATGGAGCATTTGAATTTGTGCACGACGATTGCATGGTCCGGGTCATCGCACCCGGGTGCCGCATGCCCGATTTTGTTGCTCTGATTCAGGCTTTGCCGGAAGAACGCCGGTTGGGCGATATCCTGGTCGAGTGCGGCGCCGTCACGCGGCAGGCGCTCGACGAAGCACTGTTGCAGCAGGAGGCCGGTACGTCCGAGCCACTTGGCGAAATCCTGATTGCGCAGCGGCAGGTCGCGCCCGAGGTCGTCGATGCCGCGCTGTCGCGGCAGTCGAAGTCGCGTGATGCGCGCGGCGACGATGCCCGCTTCGTCAGAGTGCCGGCCGACAAGCTCGATGAACTGATTAATCTGGTGGGTGAGCTGGTGATTTGCGGCTCCAGCGCCAGCTTGCAGGCGTTGAACCTCAACGATACCGACCTGATCGGTACGACCCAGCAAATGAGTGGCCTGGTCGAAGAAATTCGTAATGGCGCGCTGTCGCTACGCATGGTGCAGATTGGCGAAACCTTTGCCCGCTACCGGCGTGTCGTGCGCGACGTCTCCGGTGAACTGGGCAAGCAGGTGCAACTCGAAATCGACGGTGCCGAGACCGAACTCGACAAGTCGGTGGTCGAAAAAATCGGTGACCCGCTGATGCATCTGGTGCGCAATGCGCTGGACCATGGCATCGAAATGCCGCAGGGGCGACTGGCTGCCGGCAAACCGGCCGCCGGCACGATCCGGCTTTCGGCGCAACACGAGTCGGGCAATATCCTGATCCGTGTCAGCGATGACGGTCGTGGCCTCGATGGTGAAAAACTGCTGGCCAAGGCATTGCAGTGCGGTCTGGTTGTCCCCGGTCAGGTCCTGACCGAAGCCGACAAGCTGAACCTGATTTTTGCGCCCGGATTGTCGACCGCAGAGACCGTCACCAACTTGTCCGGACGTGGCGTCGGCATGGATGTGGTGCGCAAGAATATCGAAGCGTTGCGCGGGGCCATCAGTCTGCATAGCGTCATCGGCGAGGGCACGCTGATCGAAATTCGCTTGCCATTGACGCTAGCCATCATCGATGGATTTCTGGTGCGTATCGGTGACAGTTCGTTCGTCATTCCGCTCAATGCGGTAGTCGAGTGCATCGATGCCGACGAGTCGCGCCTGCACCTCAACCACGGTGCGGCCGGTCGCATTGAACTGCGCGGTGGGGTACTTCCGTTCCTTGATTTGCGCGCGGTATTTTCGATTGCCGGAACGCGCTCGGTCAAACGCAGCATCGTCGTCGTGCAAAGCGAAAGCGGACGTTCCGGGTTACTGGTCGACCACTTGCTGGGGGAATACCAGACCGTCATCAAGCCGCTCGGCAAGCTGTTCCAGAACCTGCGGGGGATTAGCGGCTCGACCGTGCTGGGTTCCGGTGAAGTGGCGTTAATCCTTGATGTGGGTGCGATGGTGAAGCTGGCATCGACAAAAACGCATGAAGATGTCGTCGTGAAGTAGCGCAGAAGTAAGGCGGTCAGGTGCAGGTCAGGAACTACAATCCAACAGGGGAACAGGATGTTCAAGCGATTCGGTATGGCAGAAAAAACAGGCGTGGCACTGGTGGTGCTGGTGGTGCTCGGGTTAGCGCCGGGCTTGTTGGCGTCGGGCGCAGTCGCCTTCGGCATGCCGCAAATCGCGCTGTTGCTGGCGGCGGCCGTCTTGTTTGTCTGGCTCCAAAACGCCTGGCGCGATGAACTCAAAGAATCGGTCGTGGTGGCACAAGCGCTGGCACAAGGCGATTTTTCCGTCACCGCCAGCGTCGGTGATGATGCGGTCGGTGTGCTCGGCAAAGCGCTCAATGAGGTCGGCCAGTCACTCAGGCGCTTGCAGTCCGGCCAGCAAGTCATGGCCACCAAGCATGCCGAAGGATGGATTGATGAACAGATCGACAGTACGACACTGGCCGGCAACTACAAAGCCATTGCCGACCTCATCAACCAATTGGTGCGTTCGCATATCGATGTGAAAATGCAGATCGTCGCCATCATCACGGCCTATGCGAAAGGCGATTTTTCGCGCGACATGGACCGCTTGCCGGGCAAGAAAGCGGCCATCACTGCGGCCATCGATATGACGCGTGATCAGATGCGCCAGAGCGCGCGTGATTCGGTGATCAATTCGCGTATCCGGATGGCGCTCGATGCAACCTCGACCTCGACGATGATCGCCGATGCCGATGGCGATATCGTCTACATGAACGGGTCAGTGACGGCCCTGCTGAGCGAAGCCGAAACCGAAATCCGCAAAGATTTGCCGCAGTTCCGCGCCAGCGACATCATCGGCGGTAGCTTTGACCGCTTTCACAAGAATGTCTCGCACCAGCGCAATCTGCTGGCCAACTTGCGCGGCACGCACCGGGTCGATATCAACGTCGGCGGCTGTGTCTTCGGATTGACGGCAACCCCGATCATCGGCACAAAAAACGAGCGTCTGGGAACGGTGGTTGAATGGAAAGACCGGGCGGCAGAAATCGCTGCAGCGGCGGAATCGCTGGGCAATGCCCGCATCAAGCAAGCGCTCGACAAATGCTCGACCTCGGTGATGATCGCCAATACCGAGGGCAATATCATCTACATGAACGAATCGGTGACCAGCATGATGAGCAACGCCGAAAACGATATCCGCAAGGACTTGCCGCATTTCCGGGTACGCGAAATCGTCGGCGGCAGTTTCGACCGCTTCCACAAGAATCCTTCGTACCAGCGCAATATGCTCAGTGCCTTGCGCAACACTTACCATACCGAGATCAAGATCGGTGGCCGCACGATGGCGCTGGTGGCCAGTCCGATTGTCAATGCGGCCAATGAACGCCTGGGTACCGTGGTCGAGTGGAAGGACCGCACTGCCGAAGTGGTGGTCGAAGGCGAGATCGCAAACGTGGTGCAGGGCGCCGCCGAGGGTAATTTCAAGCATCGTATCGATGCCACCGGCAAGGAGGGTTTCTTTGCGCTGCTCGCTGGCGGCATGAACAAGCTGATGGATACCAGCGAAGTCGGACTCAATGAAGTGGTGCGCATGCTCAAGGCGTTGTCGACCGGCGATCTGTCGCAGCGCATTACCCGCGATTATGCGGGCACCTTCGGTGAGCTCAAGGAATACTCGAACACCACCAGCGAGCAGCTGGCCAGCATTATCGGCGATGTGCGCAATGCTGCCGATGCCCTCACTTCAGCGTCCGAGCAAGTCAGTTCGACCGCACAAAGTCTGTCGCAATCGGCCTCCGAACAAGCCTCCGGCGTCGAGCGCACCAGCAGTTCGGTCGAACAGATGTCGGCCTCGGTGGCACAAAATACCGAGAACGCCAAGGTTACCGATGGTATTGCCTCGACCTCGGCCAAGGAAGCGGTCGAAGGCGGCGACGCCGTGACGCGCACCGCCGAAGCAATGAAACAGATCGCTGCAAAAATCGGCATCATCGACGACATCGCTTACCAGACTAATCTGCTGGCACTCAATGCCGCCATTGAAGCGGCGCGTGCCGGCGAGCACGGCAAGGGTTTCGCCGTTGTCGCCGCCGAAGTGCGCAAGCTGGCCGAGCGCAGTCAGGTCGCTTCGAAGGAAATCGGTGAACTGGCCATTACCAGCGTGACGATGTCCGAGCGTGCCGGCAAGTTGCTCGACGCGATGATTCCATCGATTCGTAAAACCTCCGATCTGGTTCAGGAAATCACCGCCGCTTCCGAAGAACAGACCACGGGCCTGTCGCAGATCAGTAACGCCATGAGCCAGCTCAATCAGGCCACGCAACAGAATGCTTCGGCCTCCGAAGAGCTGGCGGCAACAGCCGAAGAGATGTCCGGTCAGGCCGAACAATTGCAGCAATTGATGGAATTTTTCCAGATCGCCAGCAGCGCCAAGGAGCGTCCATCGAAAGAGCCGATCCGCAAACTGAGCGGTGCCAGCGCCGGTCGCAAGTCGGCAGTGCTGGTCGATGAATCGCATTTCAAACGTTTCTGACCGGGACGCGCATGCAAACCTCCCTGACGCAAGGCGCGCCTCCGGTTGCCGACGACGCCAAGGCCCAGGCAAAGCAGTACCTGACTTTTTCGCTTGGTCAGGACTTGTTTGCGGTCGGCATTCTGGTGATCAAGGAAATCATCCAGTACGGTCAATTGACCACGGTGCCGCTGATGCCTGCCTTTATCCGCGGCGTTATCAACCTGCGTGGCGCGGTGGTACCGGTGATCGATCTGGCTTTACGCTTTGGCGGTGCTGCGGCGCAGGTCGGCAAACGCAGCTGCATCGTGGTGCTGGAAATCACCCATGACGGCGAGTCGCACGATATCGGCATGCTGGTCGATGCGGTCTCGGCAGTGGTCGACATCCCGCTTGGCGAGATCGAAGCAGTACCCGACTTCGGTACCGAAGTGCGTTCCGAATTCATCGAAGGGATGGGCAAGATCGATGGTCATTTCGTGATTATTCTGGATGTCGGTCGCACTTTTTCACTGACGCAATTAGCCAGTATCGATACGGTCGCAGCGTAGCCACGGTCATTGCGCCTGTCAGTCCATCCGGAGGAGTTTTTTTGCTGAATGGTTTTTTATGGAATTGAACGCCTTGAGCGAGCGCGAGTTCGCCACCATCCGCGACCTGCTGTTTCGCGAAACGGGTATTGCGCTCACCTCAGCCAAGAAAGCACTGATTTGCGGGCGTCTGTTCAAGCGCATCCAGGTACTCGGGCTGGCTTCGTACGGCGCGTATTTCGAGGTCTTGTTGTCAGGCAAGCATCCGGTCGAATTGCAGACCGCGATCGATTTGCTGACCACCAACGAGACCTATTTTTTTCGCGAAGCCAAGCATTTTTCGATGCTCTCGACGGTGGCCGAAGCGGCGCCGCGCAACCGGACTTTCCGGGTCTGGAGCGCGGCCTGCTCGACCGGAGAAGAGGTCTACACGATTGCGATGACGCTGGCCGAACTGGGCCGCGTCGGTCGGGCCCCGAACTGGGAAATACGCGGTTCCGACATCAGCACGCGCGTGCTGGAAACCGCACGGCGCGCCAATTACAGTTTTGACCGGACCCACGAAATCCCGCCGGATTACCTGCGCCGGTATTGCCTGCGCGGTTCCGGACCGTATGAAGGCTCCTTGCTAATTGACCGGACCTTGCGCGACAAGACGGAATTTGCCCAGATTAACCTGATCGAACCGTTACCTGATCTGGTACCGTTCGACGTGATCTTCCTGCGCAATGTCCTGATTTATTTTGACCCGCCGGTCAAGCGCAAGGTGGTCAGTCAATTGCTGTCGGCGCTGGTGCCAGGTGGCATGCTGTTTGTCGGGATGGCCGAGAGCCTTAATGGACTTATTGATGGTTTGATTTCGTTTGGTCCCGGAGCGTATTGCATGGAGCGGCGTCAATGAATCAAGTCCCTTTTTCGAGTCTGGCGGAGCGCGAAATTTTTCTTAATCCGGGTGATCTGGGCGTCGGCTGCCGGCACGAAGTCTTCGGCACGCTGCTGGGTTCCTGTGTCGCGATCACGCTCTGGCATCCGGCGCGCAAGCTCGGTTGCATCTGTCATTTCATCCTGCCGGCCGATGCCGTCGGCGCCAAGGAGCGGCGCGCCGGCGGACGCTATGGCGAAACCGCCTTCGCGCTGATGCAGTCCGAACTAGCGCGTAATGGTGTGCGCCTGAGCGAATGCGTTGCCAAGATTTTTGGAGGCGGTCGCATGTTCGGGGCCGGTTTTCTGGTCAACGACATCGGTGAGCGTAATATCAGGACGGCACGGAAGATGGTGCAGCAAGCCGGGCTGGCCATTACGGCTGAACATGTCGGTAGCGATGGCTACCGGCGCCTGTATTTCGATGTCGCCACCGGCGACGTCTGGTTGAAGTTCGACTGGATAGATTCTGATCAACAAGATATGGTCCTATGACAAATGTAATCAAGGTAATGATCGTCGATGACTCGGCCGTAGTACGCCAGGTCCTGACGGCACTGTTGTCGAAAGATCCGCAAATCCAGGTGTTGCCGTCAGCAGCTGATCCGATCCTGGCGCAGGAAAAAATGGCGGTGGAGTGGCCCGACGTGATCATCCTTGATGTCGAGATGCCGCGCATGGATGGCATCACCTTCCTGAAAAAAATCATGAACGAGCGGCCCACGCCGGTGGTGATCTGCTCGACGCTGACCGAAAAAGGTGCCGAGACGACGATGCAGGCACTGGCCGCAGGCGCGGTCAGTTACGTGACCAAGCCCCGGCTGGGACTCAAGGACTTCTTGTCGGAATCGGCTGCCGAGCTGATCCGCAGTGTCAAGCAGGCCGCGTTATCGAAACCAAAGCGCTTTGCACGGGACTCGACCACATCGCTGCCAGCTAGTGCGAATGCTGCGCGCAACGACAAGCCGCTGCCTCCCGGTGCCCTCGCGCAGACGACCGACAAGGTCATCGCGATCGGTACGTCGACAGGCGGCACGCAGGCGCTGGAAGTGATTCTGACTGCCCTGCCGCGGGTTTCGGCGGGCATCGTCGTGGTTCAGCACATGCCGGAAAAATTTACTGCCCTGTTCGCCAATCGGCTCAATACCTTGTGTGCAATTGAGGTACGCGAAGCGCGCCACGGTGACCGGGTCATGCCGGGTCGCGCGCTGATCGCACCCGGTGGTCTGCATATGCGATTGACCCGTAGTGGCGCGTACTATCAGGTAGAAATTCTTGACGGTCCGCCGGTCAATCGCCATAAACCATCGGTCGACGTGTTGTTCAAATCGGTCGCGCAGGTGGCCGGCCGCAATGCCCTCGGTATCATCATGACCGGCATGGGCGACGACGGTGCGCGCGGCTTGCGCGACATGCACGACGTCGGCGCACCGACGGTCGGACAGGATGAGGCCAGTTGCGTGGTGTATGGCATGCCGCGCGAGGCAGTCAAGTTGGGTGCGGTCGATGTCGAGATGCCGCTGGACCGGATTGCTGCGGAGATGGTGCGGTTTTACCAGCGCGGCTGAGTTGGTCGCCGAGCAGATTTTCGTGCAGACCGGAAATTCTCCGGATTACTGACCGGGATCAATATTGCCATCGCAAGCCAGTCCGAAACTAGAAACCTATCTCGCTCTGGAGCAATTGATGGATACCCGCCAACACAAATTCATCCGCCACATTATTGACACCGGTAAGGACATGACGTTGGCCACGATCCGGCCTGATGGCTTTCCACAAGCCACGACAGTTAGTTATGCCAGCGATGACTTGGTCCTCTATGTCGGTATCGGTAGCCAGAGCCAGAAAGCCAGCAATATCCGCTATTGCAACAAAGTGTCGTTGACGATCAACGCCAGTTATGTGGACTGGGATGACATTCAGGGATTGTCGATGGCCGCCTACGCCAGCATTCTGGACGATCCCGACGCGATACTTCACGCAACGCAACGCATGGCTCAACGCCACCCTCAGGTAGCGAAATGGACCGGTGAGTATCCGCCGGAAAGTTCGAACATTATCCTGCTGGAAATTCGACCGGTAATGGTGTCGATGCTCGATTACCGGCAGGGCTTTGGTCACACCGAACTCGTGACGTTGTGACT
>CAILRJ010000010.1 GCA_903836575.1 uncultured Burkholderiales bacterium | reverse complement strand
GGCAGTACGCCTGCAAACCCTAGTTTTTATTCGTAGAAACATCCATAACAAGCCAACAGGAGACAAGATGGAATTCGCGTATTCGGAACGATGCAAGACGCTACAGACAAAGTTGCTAGCCTTCATGGAGCAGCATATTTATCCGAACGAAAAAGCCTACAAGCAGGAAATCGATCGTAACGGTTCCGAAAAAGGCAACCGCTGGCTGGCTACCGAATTAATGGAGCGACTCAAGCCGCTGGCGCGTGAACAGGGCTTGTGGAACCTGTTCCTGCCGAAATCGGACCGCGCGCCGGAAGGCTTGTCCAACCTCGACTACGCACCATTGTGCGAAATCATGGGTCGTGTCAGCTGGGCGCCGGAAGTCTTTAATTGCAGCGCTCCCGATACCGGCAACATGGAAACCATCGAACGTTACGGTGTCGAGGCTCACAAGGTCGAATGGCTGGAACCGCTGTTGCGCGGTGAAATCCGTTCGGCCTTCGCGATGACCGAACCGGATGTCGCGTCCTCCGACGCTACCAACATTGCCACCCGCATCGAACGCGATGGCGACGAGTACGTCATCAATGGTCACAAATGGTGGATTTCCGGCGCCGGTGATCCGCGCTGCAAGATCTTCATCCTGATGGGCAAGACGGATCCCGACGCCGCACGCCACGAACAGCAATCGATGATTCTGGTGCCCGTGGCGACCAAAGGCGTCACGATCGTGCGGCCTTTGACGGTGTTTGGATACGACGATGCACCGCATGGTCATTGCGAAATCCGCTTCGACAATGTGCGTGTTCCGGTCTCGAATATTTTGCTGGGCGAAGGTCGTGGCTTTGAAATCGCCCAGGGCCGTCTCGGACCTGGCCGCATTCACCATTGCATGCGCGCCATCGGCGTGGCCGAACGCGCACTCGAACTGATGTGCAAACGGCTCAATGAACGGGTCGCATTCGGACGCAAGATTTCCGAGCAAGGCGTGTGGCGTGAACGTATTGCCGAGTCGCGCATCCAGATCGACAGCGCGCGCTTGCTGACGCTGAAAGCAGCGTGGATGATGGATACCGTCGGCAACAAGCACGCCAAGGCCGAAATCGCGATGATCAAGGTGCTGGCACCGAACGTGGCCCAGCAAGTCCTCGACTGGGCCATCCAGGCGCATGGCGGTGGCGGCGTCTGTGATGATTTTCCGCTGGCGTCGATGTGGGCCGGCAACCGCACGCTGCGCCTCGCCGATGGTCCGGATGAAGTGCATCGTAATGCCATCGCCAAACTGGAATTGGCGAAGCACATGAGTCTTCCCGGCGAAGACACGGAGTTGCCGATCACGCGCTCCTGAGTAGTCCATCCTCAACGATCGCCGGTGCCGGTTAATTGGCCTGCACCGGCGCATCAAACAACGGCATAATCACGGCTCGCAGTGTCCACGCAGTTTTCAAGTGACGGAGCTTCCATGATCGATGTCTATTCCACCGCTACACCGAACGGCCACAAAGTCCACATCCTGCTCGAAGAACTCGGCCTGCCTTATCGTGTGCACCACATCGACATCGGTGCCGGCGACCAGTTCAAGCCGGATTTTCTGGCGATTTCTCCCAACAACAAGATCCCTGCAATCGTGGATGCCGATGGTCCCGATGGCAAGCCGATTTCACTGTTCGAGTCCGGTGCGATCCTGCTCTATTTGGCAGGCAAGAGCGGACAATTTCTGGGTACCACAGACCGCGAGAAATTCACCACGCTGCAGTGGCTGATGTTCCAGATGGGTGGCGTCGGTCCGATGCTCGGACAAGCCCATCACTTCCGCATTTACGCCCCCGAAAAAATCACTTACGCGTTTGATCGCTACACCAATGAAGCACGCCGCCTGTACGGCGTGCTTGATCGCCGCCTGACTGAACAAACCTGGCTCGCTGGCAGTGCCTACACGATCGCCGATATCGCGACGTTCCCGTGGATTCGTTCATGGAAGAATCAGGGCGTCGAATTGAGTGAATTTCCGCAAGTACAGCGCTGGTTCGATGACATCGCTGCGCGACCGGCCGTGCAGCGTGGCGTTACCGTGCTGGCCGATCTACGCAAATCGCTAACCGATGATAAAGCCAGGGATGCGTTGTTCGGCACCTCACAATATGCAAAGCGATAGGTGTTTATTGCTCAATAACAACTGATAATTACTGCAGCACTCCGCTCCTTTCTTCACCGAGGTCACTCATGAAATCAGTCCAGCAAGACGTCAACGAACGTACCAATCTGACCGGCTCCAACCAGTTCGAATTATTGCTGTTCCGGCTGGGAGGGGACGCCAACGGTGATCGCTCCGAACTTTACGGAATCAACGTATTCAAGGTACGCGAAATTGTCGCGATGCCTGAACTGACGGCGGTCGCCGGTGCGCACCCGAACCTGCTTGGCGTGGTTAATCTGCGTGGCCAGATCATTCCCGTCATCGACCTGCCTGCGCTCGTTGGCTGCCACCCCAGGACCGGATTGAACATCATGCTGGTCACTGAATATGCGCGTTCGACGCAGGCCTTTGCGGTCGAAGCGGTAGAAGAAATTGTCCGGCTCGAATGGCGTCAGGTCTTGTCGGCCGAGGCCAGCGGTGTCGGCGGAATGATCACCAGCATCGCGCGACTGGAAGCGCCAAACGAACCTACCCGACTGGCCCAGGTACTGGATGTCGAACAGATCCTGCGCCACATCATGCCGAGCGGCGACAAGGAAATCGACCCGGAGACTATCGGCCCCAAGTTACTGCTCAAACCGGGCACCGTTATCCTGGCCGCCGACGATTCGCATGTGGCCCGTTCGCTGATCGAGGCGGGACTCAATGCAATAGGTGCACCGTTCATCATGACCAAGACTGGCAAGGAAGCCTGGGACAAGCTGCAGGCGATGGCCAGCGCTACCGAAGCGGAAGGCAAGACCATCCGCGACAAAGTAGCGATGGTACTGACCGACCTTGAAATGCCGGAAATGGATGGCTTCACGCTGACCCGCAACATCAAGCAAAATCCGCGTTTTGCCGGCTTGCCAGTCGTGATCCACTCCTCGTTGTCGGGTGCCACCAACGAAGACCATGTCAAGAGCGTCGGTGCCGATGCCTATGTCGCCAAATTTGTTGCCGAAGAGCTAGCTGCTGCAATCCGTAAAGTCCTCGCCTAAGTTCACGAGGTAACGGCACTGACCCGGATCAACGGCAGTGCCATTTTTTTGTGCCAGCCCCTGATACTAGGCTGTACTTCTGTTCCACTCTGCTATTGTCTGCCCCATGCCGATTACCTCTCCCGTCCTGAATCACCCGCTGCGCATGGCGCTGGCGGCCGAAGCCCATTCCCGGCCTTTCCTGCAACTTGATGCACCGGAAAGCGTGACCCATCTCGCGCTCTATGCCGAAACCGATGCCACGCCTAACTGGCATTTACGCAAACTGGTGGAGTTGTGCGGCTGTTTCGGCGTGGCCGGTCCGGCCGCCGATGCCAAGTATTTTTATCATGACTTCGGCCGCTTCCGCCTTAAGTGGGAATGCCACACCGAATTCGCCACCTTCACGTTTGCGATGCGTCATGCCGACAGCGCGCCGCTGGCGCAATCGTTCGAGCGCATGCCGCTGATGCATGTACCGCAGCAATGGCTGCACGGGCTGGACGGAAAAATCCTGGTCGCAGCCCATGTCGTGCTCGATAAATCCGGACCCGACAGCGATCCGGCCGCCAGCGAAATCCGCGCCGTCTTCGAAGGCCTGTCGCTAGCCGCCAGCGTAGTGTTGCAAGACGCCGAAGTCTGGAGTGATTTTCTGATCCAGAGCGACGGCTTCAGCCGCTTCGTGGTGCGCGATCTGGGACTGCGCGAATATCAACTGGGACGCCTGGTACAACGCGTACTCGAAATCGAAACTTACCGCATGATGGCGCTGCTGGGACTGCCGCATGCGCAGGCCTCGGCAACTACCCTCAACACCATCGAGGCGGAACTGGCCCGGCTGACTGAAGAAATGGTCGACAGCGATGACGCAGGCACCGGGACGGGTTTGACTGAAGCGTCCGGCGAACCGGATGATGGCGAACGTACGCTGTTACGCAACATTACCGGTCTGGCCGCCCGTAGTGAAAAGCTAGCGGTCGACAACAGCTACCGCTTCTCGGCGTCGCAGGCCTATTTTCAACTGGTCAAGGCACGCATCGAAGAACTGCGTGAAGTGCGTATCGATGGCTTGCCGACACTGCGCGAGTTCATGGAGCGCCGGTTGTCACCGGCCATGAGTACCTGCTCGGCCACAGTGCGCCGCCAGACAGCGCTGGCCGAACGGATCGCCCACTCAAATGAATTACTGAGCACCCGCGTGGGCATTGCGCAGGAGCTGCACAACCGCAAAATCCTGCAATCGATGAATGCGCGCGCCGCACAACAGTTGCGCCTGCAGCAAGCGGTCGAAGGACTATCTGTAGTCGCTGTCTCGTATTACATGGTCGGCCTGTGCGGTTATGCAGCAAAAGCCGCCAAGTCTGCGGGACTACCCATCAACACGGATCTCGTCACCGGCCTGGTAGTGCCGGTGGTCGTGTTCGTCGTCTGGATGGGTTTGCGTCGTCTGCACGGCCAGATCAAGCATTGAGTCAATCGACCGACAGGGTTTAGAAAATGCGTTGGTGCAATGACCTGCGTGTATCGTATAGAGTGCACCGATTGCACCGATTGCACTGAAACCTTACCGCAGGTTACGGCTATTCTCTTTATTAAATGGATCCGTGATTGTCGTCCGCACCGGCACCGCAGGAGAAGAAATTTTGCCCGGCGCCGGGGCTCTGGCTGCCGCAGTATTGGTTGCCGCGGTATTGGTATAAAGCGTGCGCAGCATCGCAGCAGTTGCGCCCCCCGCATTCGGCTTGCTCGCTTGTCCGTACTTGATGCCAAACTGCGATTTCACCTCATCCTCGATGGCGGCTTGGCCCAAATCTGCGCCAAACTTGCGACCATGCCTGATCGCTGCCTTACCGACAATTCGAAACATACAATCTCTCCTTAAAATCAAGACAATGGACACGACGCATGGCTGCGGGGCTAACACTGATGGGTGTCCATTTTGCGTAATGGATATCCATTTGGTTTTATTGAACCTTGTTCAGTACGACCGCATGCTGTTAAGAATCCCTTAATAACTGCCGCCCACACTGCGCTCCATTCGAATCCTTGATGAGCGATGCCATGACCTTGCAAGTACGTCACTTCCCGGCGCTGATCGCCACCGCCCTGTTGGCCATGACCGCTCATGCGGCCGCGCCTGGCCAGATCACCTTGACTCCCGAGCAAATCCTGCGTGCCGGCATCACGACCGCACCCGTGATCAGCGCCGCTAGCAGCGCCGGCGGCACCGGCGGTCCGACACTGGCCGGCACGGTCGTCGCGCCGACCAATGCGATTACCGTCATCAGCGCCGTCGTCAGCGGCGTGGTGCGGCAAATCCATGTGCAGTCGCTGCAGCAGGTCCAGCCCGGCACACCGGTGGCGACGCTGTTTAGCCAGCCATTGATGGAAATGCAGCGTGATTACCTGCACCTGGCGATCGCGGCACGGCTGGCGCAAGACAAGCTGGCGCGTGACGAGAACTTGCTCAAGGAAGGCATCATCGCGTTGTCGCGCGTGCAGGACAGTCGCGGCGCGGCGCAGCAAGCCGGTATCGCGGCCAAGGAACGCTATCAAGCCTTACGCGCCGCCGGTATCGGTGACGCGGCAATCCGCGCGCTGGTCAGCAGCAGCACACTGTCGCCGACCGTCACGGTGGTGGCCGGTGTGCAAGGCACCTTGCAAGAGGTGACGATGACACCGGGCCAGCGCATCGACGCCGGCATGCCGCTGGCAACTGTGAGCAAGGATGGCGCACGCTGGATCGAATTCCAGGCTTCGCGCCAGCAAGCCGCCTTGATCCGCACCGGCGACCTGCTGCAACTGAGCCACTGCGGCAGCGCCAAAGTGATTGCGATATCGGCCCAGGTCAACAGCGCCAACCAGAGCACACTGGTCCGCGCAGTGCCAACCGCGACTGGCGACTGCCTCAAGCTCAATGAATTTATCGAAGCCACCCTTCAGGGCATGGCTGGTGCGACCGGTCTGCGTGTACCGGCTGCCGCCGTCGTGCGCAATGGTGAGGCGTCGTTTGTCTTCGTACGCAATGCGACCGGCTTCGAAGCGGTCAAGGTTGGCGTTGCCGCCGGAGCCGCCGATGGTGCCAACGACGCGATCGCCGTCACCGGCAAACTGGCGGCCGGCAATCCGGTCGCCGTCAAGGGACTGGTCGCCCTAAAGGGAGCCTGGATCGGCCTCGGCGCTGACGGAGCACCATGATGCTGGCCCGCCTCATTGCCTTTTCGCTGGCCCAGCGCCTGCTGGTACTGGTGGTCATGCTGGTCATGGTCGCTGCCGGCATCCAGGCCTTTCGTAACCTGCCGATCGATGCCTTTCCGGATGTCTCCAGTACCCAGGTCAAACTGATCCTGAAAGCCCCCGGCATGACGCCGGAAGAAGTCGAAATGCGCATCGTCGCGCCGATCGAGCAGGAACTGCTCGGCATCAACAAGCAAGTGATGCTGCGCTCGCAATCGAAGTACGCGATTGCCGACATCACGCTCGATTTTCAGGATGGCACCGATGTCTACTGGGCGCGCCAGCAAGTCAGCGAACGGCTCGCCAGCGTGATGAAGGACATGCCGGCCTCGGTCAGTGGCGGTCTCGCGCCGATCACGACGCCGCTCGGTGAAATCTACATGTTCACGATCGAAGGTCCGCTGTCGCTGATGGCAAAACGCAGCCTGCTGGAATGGACTATCCGGCCGCAGTTGCGCAATATCCCCGGCGTGGCCGATGTCAATTCGCTCGGCGGCATGGTGCGCAGTTATGAAGTCGTGCCGAATATCGAGGCACTGGCGGCGCGCAAGCTGTCATTGGCGCAATTGCAGATGGCGCTAGACACCAACAACCGCAACGATGGTGCCGGCCGCCTCGGTGCCGGTGAAGAATCGCTGCTGATACGCAGTGACGGCAGTATCCGGAGCCTCGACGATGTGCGCGCCATCGCGATCACTACGCGCGACGGTTTTGCGGTCAGGGTCGGCGATGTCGCTACGGTGCGCATTGGCGAAATGACCCGATACGGTACGGTCACCAAGGACGGCCGGGGCGAAGCGGTCGAAGGACTGGTGCTAGCCATGCGCGGCGCCAATGCCCAGCAAGTACTCGGCCAGTTGCGCGAGCGCCTTGCCGAACTGCAGAAGAGTTTGCCGGCCGGCACCACCATCAAGCCGTTTTATGATCGCGGCAATCTGGTCGAGCGGGCCGTCTCGACAGTGACCAGCGCACTCGGTGAAGCGACAATTCTGGTCGTCATCCTGCTCTATCTGTTCCTCGGCAACGTGCGCTCGGCGCTGGTGGTGGCGAGTATCCTGCCGCTGGCCGCGCTCGGCACTTTTCTGCTGATGCAGGCGTTCGGATTAAGCGCCAATTTGATGTCGCTGGGTGGACTGGCGATTGCCATCGGCATGCTGGTCGATGCCGCCGTGGTAGTGGTCGAGAACATCGAAGCCCACAGCGACAACGCGCATGAGGGTCCGAAGCTATCGCGTTTGCACGTGATCTACCGGGCGGTACGGGAAGTGGCCGTGCCGGTCACGGCCGGCATGATCGTGATCATGATCGTGTTCCTGCCGCTGCTGTCACTGCAGGGTCTTGAAGGCAAACTGTTCGCGCCGGTGGCGATGACGATCACCTTTGCGCTGGCCGCTTCGCTGGTGCTGTCGCTGACGGTCATTCCGGTGCTGGCCTCGTTCGTGCTCAAGGAAACCCATGGCCCGGCACCATGGCTGGTGCGTAAGCTCGAAGCGGCTTACCGTGCGCTGCTGACGCGCTCGCTGGCACATTCGCGCGCAGTCTTCATCACGGCGCTGGCAGCGCTGGCGCTCAGTGCCGCGCTGTTTCCGCTGATCGGCAAATCCTTCATGCCAACCCTCGATGAAGGCGACATCATCATGCAGATCGAAAAACTGCCATCAATCAATTTGCAGGAATCGGCACGGCTTGATCTGGCGGTCCAGCAACGCATTCTCGCCGAGGTACCCGATGTGCTCAGCATTGTCGCGCGCGCCGGTTCCGACGAACTCGGACTGGACCCGATGGGTCTGAACGAAACCGATACCTTTCTGGTCCTGAAACCCCGCGAGCAATGGAAAAGCAAGGACAAGGACGCGCTGGTCGACAGCCTGCGCCGCGTCGCCGCGACCTTCCCCGGCATGAATTTCAGCTTCACGCAGCCAATCGAAATGCGCACCTCCGAAATGCTGTCGGGCGTGCGCGGCGACCTCGCCATCAAGGTCTATGGCGCCGACAATGCGGTGCTTGGCAAGCTGGCCGACCAGATCGTCAAGACCGTCAGCGCCATCACCGGCAGCCAGGATGTGCTGACCGTGAAAAACGAAGGCGTGCAATACCTGCAGGTTGACATCGACCGCGCAGCTGCCGGACGGCTAGGCTTTAGCGTCGAGCAGATCCAGAACGATTTGCGCACGCTGGTCGAAGGTCGCACCAGCGGCATCATCATTGAAGACGGCAAGCGGGTGCCCTTGCTCATTCGTGGCAGCGATGCCTTGCACATGTCGGCGGCGCTGTTCGGCCAGCTGCGCTTGCCGGTCGCCGACGGCAGCACCGTCGCGTTGAGCCAGCTGGCCCGCTTGCGCACGGTCGATGGTCCGGTCAAGGTCGAGCGCGAAAACTCGTCACGCATGGTGGTGGTGCGGGCCAATGTGCGCGAGCGCGATCTGGTCGGCTTTGTTGATGAAGCCAGGGCCAAGGTGGCGCAACAGGTCACGCTGCCGGCCGGCTATCGCTTGTCGTGGGGTGGTCAGTTCGAGAACCAGCAACGGGCTGCGGCACGACTGGCTATCGTCGTACCGATCGCGCTGGCGCTGATTTTCTTTTTGCTGTTCACGACGCTGGGCAGCGTGCGGCAATCGTTGCTGGTGTTCGTCAATATTCCGTTCGCACTGCTCGGCGGCGTGGTCGCGCTGGCCGTGACCGGCGAGTATCTGTCGGTACCGGCCTCCATCGGCTTCATTGCGCTGATGGGTATCGCGGTGCTCAACGGACTGGTGATGATCACCTGCTTCAACCAGATGGTGGCGCGCGGCGCGGCGCTGGCCGAAGTCGTCACCGAAGGCGCATTGCGGCGCTTCCGGCCCGTCATGATGACCGCCTGCATCACTGGTTTCGGTCTGATCCCGCTATTGCTGGCGACTGGTCCCGGCTCGGAAATCCAGCGCCCGCTGGCCATTGTTGTCATCGGCGGGCTGGTCTCGGCTACGCTGCTGACGCTAATTCTTTTACCCCTGTTATTCCGGCGCTTCGGCGTGCCGGCACGGAGCTAGAGCATGACGAGCACTTCCCCCCTCCCTCACTACGACGCTTTGCTGACGCTGGCCATCCCGGTCGCGCTGGAAGAAGACGTCCTCGATTTTTTGATGCTGCATCCGCAGTGGGCGCGCGGCTTCACCATCGTCGATGCCGAAGGCATGGGTCGCGGTGCGACGCTGCTGACAACCATGGAAAAAGTTCAGGGCCGCTGCCGCCGCAAGCTGGTACTCATTGCCGGCATCGACAGCGAACTGCGCCAGTTGCTCGACGCGCTGGGCGCCGAGATCCGCAACCCGGATGTGGCATGGTGGATCACAGCGCTGGGCGGTTTCGGGAGGCTGCAATGAAGGCCGTGCTGTGGATGATGCTGGCGGTAGTGGCAGCACCAGCTTTGGCACAATCAGTACTGCCACCGGAACAGGTGGTGCGCAACGTGCTGGAAAACCTGCCGCAAGTGCGCGCCAGTGCGATGAACATCGACCTGGCCCGTGCCGGTAAATCCCGTCTCGATGCCGGCACCCACGAATGGACCGTGCGCACCGGACTGAGTCGTCGCACCGATCAGCTCGGCGGTCGCTACAACGAACAGGATGTGGCGCTGGAGCGCTCCGTACGCTGGTTCGGCAAAGCTGCGCAAGACCGCGCGATCGGCGACAAAAGCATCGTCGTGGCTACCTCCGGCCATGAAGATGCGTGGCATGAAGCCAGTCGCAGCCTGCTGACGGACTGGTTCAGTGCGCTTCGTGAAATGAGCGCGGCCAGCCGTCTCGACGAGCAAGTTGCGCTGGCCGGTCAGCTCCGCGATATCGCCGGAAAACGCGTCAAGGCAGGCGACGCCGCGCGCATCGAACTGCTGCAAGCCGATACCGAAAGCGCCCGTGTCGGTGCCCTGCTGCAGCAAGCACAACTGCGCCGCGAGCAGGCCTTGCAACAATTAGCGACCAGCTACCCCGGTCTGCCGGTACCGCATGCAGGCCAGTTGCCGATACCGCTCGCCTCGACCGAATCGGCCGACTGGTGGCGCACCAAGATCACCAGCGACAATCACGAAGTGGAGCTGGCGCAAGGTGAAGCCGACCTGCTCGGCTTGCAGGC
>CAILRJ010000009.1 GCA_903836575.1 uncultured Burkholderiales bacterium | reverse complement strand
TGCCATCTATCGTGCAGACACATCGGCAACTGACGGCCTTACATGGAAGGCGCTCTCGGTTAACCGTGACGGCGTCAACTATGCGTATATCGATACACTGGGAAATGCTTTTTTCAACGGTACGGGCGCTTTCACCGGCGCGGTGACCGGCGCTTCATTTTCCGGCAGCGGTGCATTGCTGACCAACCTGCCTGCGGCAAGTATCACCGGCGTACTCGGCGTGGCCAACGGCGGCACCAGCACGACGACCAGTACCGGCACCGGCAGCGTTGTGTTGAACAACGCGCCATCGCTCACCGACACAACTATTTCGGCTAGTGCCATCGGCAACAAGGCGCTGGTGGCCAAGGGCTTTCCCGGTCAGACTGCCAATATTCTTGAAGTACAAAACAGCGTTGCTGCATCCTTGTTCAGCGTGGACAACGCCGGTGCCGTCAATGGTACTGCCGCGATCTGGAGTGGTAACGATACCGCAGCGGCCTTTGTGCCAACCGGTAGTGCGATACCGACCAACGGCATGTATCTGTCGGCTGCCAACACGCTGGCTTTTGCGACCAGTTCGGGACAGCGCGTGACGATTGGTGCCACTGGCACCGTGACTGCACCGACTTTTGTCGGTGCGCTGACCGGCAACGCCAGTACAGCCACAGCACTACAAACCGCGCGCACCATCAACGGTGTCAGCTTCGACGGTACCGGTAACATCACGGCCACGGCCAACACCACCTACAGCCTGACCAACGGTACGTACCTCACCGGCGGTGCCTTCAACGGCTCGGCAACGATCACCTGGGCAGTCGATGCGACTTCTGCCAATACGGCCAGCAAGGTGGTGGCACGGGATGCCTCGGGCAACTTCGCCGGTGGTGTAATTACAGCCACGACCTTTGCCGGCAGCGGTGCATCGCTAACCAACCTGCCGGCGGCCAGCATCACCGGCACGCTGGGGGTGGCCAATGGTGGCACCGGCACGACGACCAGCACTGGCACCGGCAGCGTTGTGTTGAACAACGCGCCATCGCTTACCAACACAACCATTTCGGCTAGTGCCATCGGCAACAAGGCGCTGATCGCCAAGGGCTTTCTCGGTCAGACTGCCAATATTCTTGAAGTACAGGACAGCGTTGGTACCTCCTTGGTTAGCGTTGGCAACACCGGCGCCTTGAAAGCAACAAGCGGCACCATCGGTGCACCGGGCTATGCCTTCTCAGCCGATACCACAACGGGCCTATATATTCCGGCCGCCGGACAACTGGCTGCCAGCGTCGCGGGCACACGCAGCTTGTGGATCAGTAACGGCAGCACAGGGATTGGCTCGGGCGCACTGGGATCCAATTCGACCGCAAGCAGCAACAACACGGCGGTCGGTACGGACGCACTAACAAACACCACGGGAACGAAAAACTCTGCTTTTGGCAAAGCTGCATTACAAACCAATTCCAGCGGCTATCAAAATATTGCAGTTGGTGTAAATGCGCTTACTGCAAACACCACAGGGTATTACAACACGGCAGTGGGTAATGATTCACTAATAACCAATGTCGACGGCGTTTGGAACATCGCACTCGGTAACTACGCGCTTAGATACAATATGACCGGCAATTACAACGTTGCGGCCGGCGGCGCCGCATTAGAGGCAAATACGGCATCGAACAATTCTGCCTTCGGCGACTCCGCTTTAAAAGCCAACTCCTCCGGCGCTAACAATGTCGCCTTTGGTTATCGTGCCGGGTACACGACAACCCACAATATTATCAGCGACGACTCCACTTTTATCGGCTACAAGGCCACCATCTCAGACGATGCCATCATGGCGTCTTCCGGTGCAATTACGCTAATAGGCTCCAACGCCACTGCGTCTGGTCTTGGTTCAACGACCGCTAGCGCGTACATGACTGCGATCGGTTCGAGTGCACAGGTGACGACCGCCAATACGATCGTACTCGGTCGCTCTGCCGGGCAAGATAGCGTTGCCATCGGTCAGTCCAGCAAAGGCGGATCACTACTTTATGTCAACGGCAGCGCAGGCGGTACCTCGGCCTGGACCCCCGCTTCAGACCGACGCTACAAGATGAACATCACGCCGGTAATTAATGCTATCAACACCATCAAGAGCCTGGTGGGTGTGCATTACGAGTTCAATCGTGCGGCTTTTCCGGAAAAAAACTTTGAGACAGGTCGTCAGCTTGGATACATCGCACAACAGATCGAGCCGTTCGTGCCCGAGGTGGTGCGTACCGATGCACTGGGCTACAAGGGCGTGCAGTACTCGCAATTGGTGCCACTGCTGGCCGAAGGCATCAAGGAACAGCAACTGGTGCTGCAGCACCTGATCAAGAAAGACCCGGCCACGCTGCTCGTCGACATCAAGACCTTCCAGGGAAACGACGCCGTGTTCGAGAACATCAAGTCGACCAATCTCAAGACCGCCAACCTCGAAGCCGACACCGCCCGGATCAACAAGCTCGAAGCCGACCGCATCGATACCAAATACCTCCGCTCGGATGTAATGAAAACCGGCGAGACCGAGGTCTTTGTCAGTCTGGGATCGTTCCAGCCTATCTTCGTGCCGCTAGCCGATGCGCAATATATCGTCAATGCTACCGCCGAGGATGGCAGTAGCGCGTTTGCATCGGTGGCCTTCATGGGTGGAAAAATCTCCGTTACGCCGATCAGTGGCAAGGGCGTGGACGTGACGGTAATGGGGTCACAGATCGGATTGGTTGCGGCGAGCAAGAAGATCAAAGCAACATGGATACGGATGAGTTGATTCAGATGAATCAATGCGGATGACTTGGAACAAGCAGGATGAGGTTGACGAAGCGCAGTCGGGTTGGTTAGTTCGGTTAGCAGGTTTGTCGGCAGGTTCGCAACAAGGAAAATCATGACAGTTGAATCAACTCGCTCCCGAGCACGCCCCGCCGTGCTGGTACTCGCCTTGCTGATGGGCTTGAACGGCTGCGCCAGTTTTCCGCGTCCGCTGGCACATCCGAAGGATGCGATCGTCAACGCACCGGAGAGTCGCACCATCGATGACACTGGCACCGATGCCAGCCTCGATATCGACGCTGGTTTTGGCAGCGACGACATGTTCTTGCTGAAACCCATCGTCGACAGTGCACGCTTGCCTAACATTTCCTTACGCGGGATCAGTGTCACCGAATCCGGCGTCTATGACGCACTGCGTCTCGTGCTGAAAGATACCGGCATTGCACTCAACATCGAAGGCGGCAGCAAAGGCAGCGAACGCTTCGGGCCGATTTCTGCCTTCGATGTGAAGGGCAGTCTGACGGAGGTACTCGACAACCTGTCGGAATCGATCGGCTTTTTTTACCAGTTCAGAAAAAATACGCTATTCATCCAGCCCGAGCAGCAATTTGTCGTCGAGTTGCCGCCGGCGCTATCGGAAGACAATGCCGCCGGCCTGACCAACACACTGCAATTTCTTGGCGCAAAAGATCCGTACATTGACCGGCTCAATCGCTCGCTGGTGTTTCGCACCAACCGGCCCTCGCTAGCCAAAATCGAGAGCTATCTGCAAAAAATCCGCGAGACGCGTTCGCTCATCATCTACGACGTCAACATCTTTCAGGTCGACCTGAAAGACAACTCCGACACCGGCATCCAGTGGAATAAATTGGCCTGGGCCGGTACGCCGGGACTGGCTGCCAATCCGGTGAATACGACCACGACGGTCAATCCCGCCTTGACCGGTGGCACGACCGCAACGACTGCCGCCCAAAACATCGGCAACGCAGTCAGTGGCGGCATTGCAGGGCTGGGGCTGGGGCTGGTGCTATCGTCATCGCGTTTCTCGGTCGACATGCTGATCAATTTTTTGCAAACCCAGGGCAATGTCAAAGCCATTTCACGGCCAAGGCTGGCGGTCATTTCCGGCACCAAGGGGTCGCTGCGGGTCGGTCAATCGACAACCTATGTATCAAAAGTCGGCACCAATTTTTCGACCTCGGTGAATCAGGTCACGACCGAAACCCGCGACCTCAAGACCGGTCTTGATCTGGCGTTGTTCGGTGATTTCAGCGACAACACTGTCTACACCCGCATCGGCCTGTCGATCTCGGAGATTGTGAGTCTCAACAAGTTCACCGCGCTGGGTACCGACCTGACCTTGCCCACCACCGCCGACCGTGAAATCAATACCGTGATCCGGGCCCGCCCCGGCGACATGATCCTGCTTGGCGGGATCACCATCAACCGCGATGCCAGCGATGTGCGGCGCGGTATCTCGCAAAACGGCAGCAGCGACACGGTAACCCGGTCGGAGCTGGTGTTAGCGCTGAAATCGAAGGTCGTCTATTTCCGTGGCAAGGGCTATCAACAGGCGATACCGAAGGTGCCGCTCATGCCCGACAGCCGTAACAGTGCGCCCACAGGTCAGACCGCTACCGCAGCGCAGTTAGAGGCCTCCGGATTGCGCCCGACCCGGCACCTGCCTGTCGACTAGGTCAGGCAGGTGCTGGTCAGAACATAGCGGCCCGATCGGCTGCGCGGTAGCACTACCCGGTTAGCGCCAGTCAACGGTACCAAAGCCGTCCTTGGCCAGCAGCGTGTAATACAAACCCACCGTGGCGCGGGTTTGGGTCTGATTGTTCACCCCGGGAAAGGCCGCATCGCGTTGCGACCACAAATACTTGAGCGCGATAGCGTGCTGCCGGTGAACGCGCCAGATGACCGACGTGTCGGCGCGAATGATGTTTTCATGACCACCGCGGCTGGCGGCAGCCACATTGCTGACGAAGTATTCACGGGCAGTGAAGGACACGGCGGCGGAGTCCGCCAGGATCATGCGCAGCGACATCAGCGCTTGCGGCGCAACGCCATAGTTGTAATCGCGCTCGCCGGCCGTGCGCACACTGCCGGCTGCCGCAAAGCCGACACCTGCGGTAGCCGTACCTTGCAACGCCACGCTATCTGACAACCACCATTGCGCGGTCGAGCCAAGCGACAGGGCCGTGCTGGACACCCGGAACAATTGCGGCGCAATGTAATCGTAGCTGCCATACAGACCCCAGATACCCCGATAGTCCTTACCCAGTTCGTATTTCTGCCCGATC
>CAILRJ010000008.1 GCA_903836575.1 uncultured Burkholderiales bacterium | reverse complement strand
TTGACATCAGAGCGAAGCACGATGAAAGGCTTGCTATCCACCATGATGATGTTGCCAACACGAATTTCTTTTGCAGGTTTCATAGAGATGGTCGTAAAAATTAAGTTGTATGAAAATCATCAGGCGCCACAGGGACACCGGCGCCGTAGGCTCACGATTCATCGAAAAAAAACGCTATCGGGCGACCGCGGATTGTACCTTGTTTTCCTCGGCGGCAGACCGAACTGCGATGGCAAACTTCAGCAAATTCGCCGTCAGATCGCCGTGCAGTTGCATTTTCTGCTGCCAATGCGTCGCCGCTTGAGCGATTGCTGGCAGGTCTGCGAATAATCGCGGCCACAGCATCGACCAGTCTTGCGCGCCGGGTGCCTCCTCTCTGGCGGCGTCATTCCAGAGCAGTGCTGCAGCGGTCAGGCTGTCGCTTGCTGACGCATAACGCTGCAGAAACGCCCGGAGTTTGACGTGATGCAAATTCTCGTCCTGCGGATAGATATGCCAGAGAAAAGCCCGGCCAGCCCACTGGGCCCGCACGAATGAGTCCTCGCCACGGACGATATTGAAATCGCAAGCCCACAACACTTTGTCGTAGTCCGGTTGCGCTACAAACGGCAACACTCGCAGCGTCAGCGCACCGCGTGTGCGGACTGCACCCGGCCTCGCCGGTTCGCCGAGAAAGGCCTCCACCGCATCGACTGCCACGCCTTCGGGAACCAGACACGTGATGGCCGCACCGTGTTGCTGCCATACCTCGAATAGTGCGGTCACCGGTGCATGCGGATAACAAAATAGCGAGATCTTGAGCGCCGCCATTTCAGCCGGTGTCACGCCTAGCGTAGCCAGAAAATTCCTGCTGATCTGCGGATCGCCCTGAAATTGCCGACGCTGTTGCTGCAATCCGGCTTCGTGCAACAGGCCACCGGTGTGTGCAGTGAAGCCAGGAAAAAAGAAATGCTTGGTCAGCGGCAGACGCGGATGCGGCGATGGCAAGGTGTGGCAACCTTCGACCCATTTTTCTGCACTGAGCCCTTCGAGGTTGAGCCAGACCGGACGCGGTTCGCACTGTGCCATCGCAGCGACATAACCGGGCGGCAGTTCGCAGCCAAAAAATTCGATGACGATATCGGCGATCTGTACCGGTAGGAAAATCCCGTCCTGATCGCGCCAGTGCTGCACGGTCACACCATCAACCTGCTGCACGTCAGCACCCGGTTGTACCGCGGGACAGAGACGCCGGAAACTGGCCAGATCGTCGACCCACAAGGTGACCGCAATGCCGTGTTCCTGATGCAGTTGCCGGGCCAGACGCCAGCAAATACCGATGTCGCCGAAGTTGTCGACGACTTTGCAAAACAGGACGAGCGAGCGTGGCGGTGGCATGGCGAGATTCATGAGGGACGGTGGCATTTCAGAGCAGTATCGGGATCGGAATCAGAAGCGGTGCCAGAAAATACAGCACGCACTGCGCACATTATGCCTGTGCGCCGGCTTATACTCCCGCCTCGCTCAACAAGGAAGCTGCCATGGAAACCATCCCGGAAATCCGCCCCGGTCAATCGATCGAACTGCTCAAGGAACTGCACATCCTCACCCGTGATGGCAAGCTCAATCAGGATAGCCGGCGCAAGCTCAAGCAGGTGTACCACTTGTATCAATTCATCGAACCACTGATGAAGGCGGTGCAGGCGGCGTCCGGCGAAAGTGGCGTGCGACTTGTCGATCATGGTGCCGGCAAGTCGTATCTCGGCTTCATCCTGTACGACCTGTTTTTCAAATCGCTCACCGATGGCTCGCATATTTATGGCATTGAAACCCGCGATGAGTTAGTCAAAAAATCCGAGGAATTGGCAACGCGCTTGCACTTTCCCGGCATGTCATTTCTAAACCTGTCGGTGGCTGACTCGATCGATTCGCCTTTGCTGCCCGGGCAAATTGATATCGTCACCGCGCTACATGCCTGCAATACAGCGACCGACGATGCGATCCATTTCGGCCTGAAAAAAAAGGCCCGGCACATGGTGCTGGTGCCGTGCTGCCAGGCCGAGGTCGCTTCGGTACTGAACCGCTTGAAAGGCAAGGCACTCGGCAAGAGCGCACTGACCGAACTATGGCGCCATCCGCTGCATACGCGCGAATTCGGCAGCCAGCTGACCAATGTGCTGCGTTGCCTGCAACTTGAAGCGCATGGCTATCAGGTCAGCGTGACCGAACTGGTCGGCTGGGAACACTCGATGAAGAACGAATTGATTATCGCGACCTACAAGGATTTGCCGCGCCGCCGGCCGGCCGAACGCCTGCAGGAAGTGCTGGGCTCGGTCGGACTGGAAGAAATGAGCGAACGTTTTTTTGTCTCACCTGCCGCGACCTGATCGAGCCACGTCGGAAGCGGTACTGTAGTCATCAAAAAACTGGTGGCTGTTGCGCCCCATCTGCTTGACACGGTACATCGCAACATCGGCGCTGCGAATCAGCGCATGGATGTCGGCGCCGTCGTTCGGGTAGGTGCTGATGCCGATGCTGGCAGTCAGGCAGCAGTTGTGCACATCGACCACGATCGGTAGCGCAATTTGCTCGATCAGCTTGAGCGCGATACCGGCAAGTATCCCGGCATCGCCAAAATCCTCGGTCATCACGACAAACTCGTCGCCCCCCAGCCGCGCCACCATGTCGACTTCGCGCACATTAGCGCGCAGCCGGTGTGCCACTTCACACAAGACCGCATCACCAATTTGATGCCCCATCGTGTCGTTGATGTCCTTGAAACGATCCAGGTCCAGAAATAACAGGCCGACCTGATGCCCGCTACGCGCCGCGCGTGCCAATGCCAACGAAAGCTCCTGCAAAAAGCGCATCCGGTTGGGCAGACCGGTCAGATCATCGTGATGCGCGAGATAGCGGATCCGCTCGTCGGCGCGGTTGTTTTCAATCGCCAGCCCGGCCAGGTCCAGCACCGATGGCACCAGAAACCGTTCCAGCTCGGAGGGGCCGCGCGCATGCCGGCAATACAGCGCCAGCGTAGCCATCGGATGACTCTGGCGGCCGAGAATCGGCCAGAAACTGCAGGCTCGCACATCTTGTTCGCGGGCGATCGGGAGGCAAGCGGCGTAGGCCGGATCACGCTCCAGGTCCATCACGATCAATGGCAAGCGCCAACCGGACTGCGGCAACGCGTTCGCACTGACCGCCTGACGCAGCATTGTGCGGCTGAATTTTTCCGGTACGGCGCTACCGACATGCCAGATCTGGCTACCGTCACTATCATGCAGGCCGTCGATCGCACACGAGACGTCACCCGACATCTCTTCGAGCATCTGGTTGATGGCCGCCAGCGTCACGTCCAGATCAGCACCGCTGGAAATCAGCTTCAGGATGCCATTCTGGCGCATGATCAGATCGTGATTGCGCTTGCGTTCGGTAATGTCGCGCATGAAGCCAATGAATAATTGTTCGCCGTCGATGCAGGCTTCGCTGAAGGCAATTTCGATGGGAAATTCGTGGCCGTCGGCATGCAAACCGACCACATTGGCACCACGCCAGTTCAGGTGTTGCTGCTGCGTTTTTAAATAACACTGGACTCCGTCGTCGTGCGCCACATGCAGGCGCTGCGGTTGCAGCATGCTCAGCTGCTGACCGACGACTTGCTCCGGACTGTAGCCAAACAAATCCTGCAACGCAGGATTGGCGTAGCGGATCACCGATGCGTGCGTCATCATCAGAATCGCATCGGTGCTGGTTTCCCAGAGGGTGCGAAAACGGGCCTCATTGCTCGACAGGGCAATATCGCGCTGCATGTTGTCGAGGCCGAAAGAAATATCGCGAGCAATTTCTGCCAGCAAATCGACCAGTTGCGTATCGAAATAATCCTTCTCGGACGCATACAGCACCAGCGCGCCGATAACTTCCCCGCTTTGCCGTAACGGAAAGTTGGCGACTGCATGCAAGGCATGGTGCGCGGCCAGTTCACGCCACGGCAGCGCGGAAGGATCATTAAGAAAATCATTACTGATGATGTTTTCGCCCTGCCGGATCGCCCGTCCCAGCGGACCACAACCGGCAGGAATCTCGGGATTGACGCTGATTAAAGCCTCATCAAGGTAAGCGCGCTGCGCACCTTCGGCACAGGCTGGCTTGAGACGCCGTGTCAGCGGATCAATCAGTGCGATCCAGGCCAAACCAAACTCGGCGCACTCGACGACGATCTTGCAAACGGACGCGAACAGCGCCTGCGGCGTCGTACTCTCGATAATGGCGTGATTGCAGCGGCTGCGGGCGTCATACAGGCTGGTCAGGCGCTGCAACTTGCGCTCTGTAAGGCGCGCCTCAGTGACATCCTGCAAAACCACATTGGCGCTGAGCCGGCCGGCATGATTGACAAAGATGGCTGACGATAAAGCCACTTCGATGGGTACCCGATCCTTGCGAATCATCCTGATATGACCATGACAGCGGCCGGTGCGCGCGCGCTGTTCCAGTAGCACCTTCACTCGCAGGTCCGTTGGATCCACAAGATCTGCGCGGCCAAGCTGCATCAACTCAGCCTCGGTATAACCGGTAATCCGGCACGCTGCCGGATTGGCCGACAAGACAGCGCCATCCAGTTCCGCCAGCAGGATGCCGTGCTGGCTGGTCGTAAAGATCGACCGATAGCGTTGTTCGCTCTCCGACAGGTCCTGCTCGGCATGCTTGCGGTGACTCACATCCATGAAGGTCGCAACCATGCGCAGGGCGCGTTGTGCTGCATCGCGCTCGGTCACACGACCGCGCGCTGCCAGCCAGATCCAGTGGCCGCCGGCACTGCGCACCCGTACTTCTGCATCATAAAATTTGCTCTCGCCTTTGAGGCAACGCACGATCGTCTCGTTTAGATCAGGCAGATCATCCACATGTATCGATGCCCGCAACTCTGCCGTCGTGAAGCACCCCGACGAAGAAGCAAACCCCGTGAGCGCGGTCCACTGATCACTGAAATGAATCCTGTCCTGCTGCAATTCCCACACCATGACAATCAGGCCAACCGATTCGGCCACGGTGCTAAACAGAGAATCCGAGCCGAAGGAAAATGACGACATCTAATGTTATCCACGAAGTGCAGCGATGAAAATCCACAAGAGCGATCGCCGACAAAAGCACTGCCAGATAGTCGATCCAAAGCGAGCACCCAGAAGACCTTGTTCTTTGCAAGGGATGAAGAATGCACTCATGCATTTCTGCCGTCAAGCCATCACATCGACGCCTTTTAGTACTCGTTTTTTTACAACCTCGGCTCCCAGTCACGGTCAACACTCCAAGATAAAAAAGGGCAGATCCGTCATGCGATCTGCCCTTTTCTTGTTTGCCACCTGAACCGGAATTTATTTCGGCTGCATTTGCCCGCCCAGTGCGAACACCAGATCGTCGAGCATGCTGGCCAATTCACCCGTCATCAACATCATGTCGCCATCGAAACGCTCGTCATCATCGCGCGCACCGGTGTCGGCACTTTCCTTGATGATGTCGAGCGGCGTGATGCGCTTGATTGTCAGCGATTCGGTCAACACGAACGAAATGCGGTCATTCCAGGTCATGGCCAGACGCGTACATTGCTTGCCATCCGCGATGTGGCGCTGGACGTCGACCGGTTCGATGGTTTGCTTGACGTAGCGCACGGTCGCCTTGCTCTCGCCGCCGGCACGCAACTCGGTATCCTGATCGACCGTGAAACCTTTGGGCGCGTCGGCCATCAGCCACTCGGTCATCGCTGCCACCGGCGACTGCACGACGTGCAGGCTTTCCATCGGCAATTTCTCGATACCCTTGATCAACAGCTTGAGTACTTCATCGGCCTTGCCTGCCGTCCCGGCATCAATTACCAGCCAACCGTTGACAGGATCGATCCAGGTCCAGGTGGTGCGATTGATGCTGAATGCGCGCGGCAGCAATTCATCGGTGACCTGCTCCTTGATTTCCTTCATTTGCTTGCGACCGGGCTTGAAACCTTGCTGCTCTTCGATGTCACCGGCCCGTGATTTCGCAACCTGATTGATCACGCTGGCAGGCAACAACTTCTTTTCAGTACCCAAGGCAATAAGCAACTGCTTGTTGACCGTGTGCACCAACATGCCATTTTCGCGCGGCGAAATCCAGCCCTGCGTTTGCATGTCGAGGCTCGTACATGGCTGAAAAGTCTGCGGTGCGAGCGCTGCTTCAAGCCGCTCGGCATCCATATCCCATGGGGCAGGAAGACGATAAATCTGGAGATTCTTGAACCACATGGCAGCCTGACGAAAAAGGAAGTGATTCTACACGCGCGCCAAAAACCTCCCGTCCGTTTTTGCGGAACAGACTTTCTTGGACAGCACCTGCAATAACGCTGTAATAAGGCAGGAATCCGCGCAAAGCGAGACGGTATAATGCGCTCTCGACCCTGCCAGATGCTCTATCTGAGCAGCAACAATGTATTTTGCCTTACAACTTTCCCCATGCAAAAAAATCAGACTGGCAAGCCGATAGACATCAAAATTTCGACCGTTGTTGCCATCTCGGCGATCCTGCATCAGACCGATCCGGTGAAGCTCGATGCCGCAATGCGCGACATGACAGGAGGCGAAACCGATTTTTTTGACGACGAACTCGCGGTCATTGACATCGGCGACCTCGACCTGAGCGGCACGCCGCCGGACTGGTCGCTGCTGGTAGGCCTGCTCAAATCCTATCGATTGCACGCCGTGGCTGTGCGTAACGCGCCGCCAGGCATGGAAGCCGACATCCTGGCCAACGGACTAACTCTGGACCGCAGCATCAAGCCACGCATTGCAGCAACGCCAGAACCGGTGCGACCCGCCGTCACTCCTCCCGTTGCAGCAGCGGCAAGCGCCACAGGAACAATGATTGTTGATACGCCCGTCCGGGCAGGACAGCGCGTCTATGCCCGCGGCTGTGATCTGATCATCACGGCAGCAGTCAACAATGGCGCCGAAGTCATCGCCGACGGAAGTATCCATGTCTATGCGCCGTTACGCGGACGCGCACTGGCTGGTGCCAGCGGAAATGCCGACGCACGTATTTTTACCTCGCTGATGGAGGCCGAACTGGTATCGATTGCAGGTATCTACCGCACCTTCGAAAACGGCTATCCGCAAGGATTAGCCAACCACGCCGTACAAATTAGGCTGGTAGGCGACCGTCTCGACGTACTATCGGTTAATTCATAATTCACATCATTTCTGAAAGGAGCCCATTTGTGGCAAAAGTCATTGTTGTAACGTCCGGCAAAGGTGGTGTTGGCAAAACCACGTCAAGCGCAAGCTTTGCCTCCGGGCTCGCCCTGCGGGGTCATAAAACTGCGGTCCTCGATTTTGATGTCGGCCTGCGTAACCTCGACTTGATCATGGGATGCGAACGACGTGTCGTCTACGATTTGATCAATGTCATTAACGGAGAAGCCACATTAAACCAGGCGTTGATCAAGGACAAACATTGCGAGAATTTGTTTGTGCTGCCCGCGTCTCAAACCCGTGACAAAGATGCGCTAACCGAAGATGGCGTCGAACGCGTTCTCAAGGATCTTGATGGAATGGGGTTCGAATACATTATTTGCGACTCGCCGGCCGGTATCGAACGCGGCGCGGTGATGGCCCTGACTTTTGCGGATGAAGCCATCATCGTCACCAATCCCGAAGTGTCCTCGGTGCGCGACTCTGACCGCATCCTTGGCATCATCCAGGCCAAATCACGCCGCGCCCAAAATGGCGGCGAGCCGGTCAAGGAACATCTGCTGATCACCCGCTACGTGCCGAAACGGGTCGAATCGGGCGAAATGCTGTCCTATACCGATGTGCAGGAAATCTTGCGTATTCCGCTGGTAGGGATTATTCCCGAATCGGAATCCGTGCTGGCGGCATCGAACCAGGGTAACCCTGCCATTCACATTGAAGGCAGTGATGTGTCACAGGCCTATCAAGACCTGGTCTCGCGCTTCCTCGGCGAAGACGTGCCGTTGAAATTCACGACCTATGAAAAACCGGGTTTCCTGCAGCGTATTTTCAGGGGAAAGTAAATGGCTCTTTTATCCTTCTTATTTGCCAGCAAGCCAAAGACGGCCAGTGCAGCCAAAGAGCGATTGCAAATTATTATTGCGCGTGAGCGCAATGGTCGTTCGGGGCCGGACTTTCTACCGGCACTGCACAAGGAATTGATTGCGGTCATTTCCAAATACACCAAGGTCAATGCCGATGACATCAAGATTTCACTTGATCGACAGGGAAACCTGGAGGTCCTCGACGTCAACGTGGTCCTGCCCGACGCCGCCCCTGGCGCTTGAGGTGTCCGCCATCGATCGCTCAAACGGGTCAGCCTGACTCGATAGTCGGGACAACACACGTGTTGTCCCGACCTCATTTTGCACTGCACTCATTGGCTCCAAAGCAGTGAGTTGGTTGGTGCGGTGCGAACTCAAGAAAAGTCAATGCGTTGCAAAACAGAGACAGTCCGGTGCTTGGTACTGAACACCACAAGCCAACATAGGCTAAACTTCGGCCAGTCGATTGCTGCGCTGCCGTATCGCAGTACGGACCACTCGAAAACAGTTTCAACGATAGTGCAACTTATTTGATAAAGATCAGTCTCACTTCGCAGAATGAATGACTAAGTATAAAGTCACTTGGTCATCAGGATGTCATCGATGATCTTTACACTACCGTGGGATTGTTATAGTAGCTCCCCGACAACTTTTATTTTCACAACTAGGAAATTGAACAAATGAAAAAATCGCTACTCGCACTCGCCATCCTCGGCACCATCGCTGGTTCAGCTGCTGCCCAGTCATCAGTAACCGTTTATGGTGTTGTCGACATGGGTATCTCCCGTGATGACAATGGCACAGCAACTACAACTGCCCTGAACAGCGGTATCCAGTCGGGCAGCCGTTTGGGCTTCCGCGGTGTTGAAGATCTGGGTAACGGCCTGAAAGGTCTGTTCACCCTGGAAACAGGTATCGCTGCTGATACCGGTGGTTTCACTGAA
>CAILRJ010000007.1 GCA_903836575.1 uncultured Burkholderiales bacterium | reverse complement strand
CCAACCAGAAACCAAACAATATTGCCTGCGGTTACCGCCGCTTCGACTTGGGGAACGAAAAGTCAATGCTGTGAACTAATTCACTTTTCATTGCGCCCGTCGCCGCGGTTAATGTTCCCGCCGGCCGCGTATCAATCACCGTTTTTTCCGGGATATTCATGCATTCAACATTATGTTTGCCACGCTCCGGCTCTTCGATCTGGACCTTGCTCGCTGCGCTGCTGGCCGTCTGCGCCGCTCTGGCTGGAAACACCGCCTATGCCTTTGATTTTGCCGATGTGGCCGTGCGCGCCAAGGTGCTGTCACAGAGTGCCTATAAAAAACCTGCCAGCAATTTGCCCAAGACCGTCGATGACCTCAGCTACGACCAATACCGCGACATCCGTTTCGACACGGACAAGTCGCTATGGCGCAGCGCCAACCTGCCTTTCGAAGTGGCTTTTTTCCATCAAGGCTTGTTTTACGATCATCCGGTGAAGATCAGCGAGGTGATTCAGAAAAGGGTGCGCGAGATCAAGTTCGATCCGCAGTCCTTCAATTACGGTAAGAACGCGATAGATAAGAAGGAAGTTGCACAGCTCGGCTTTGCCGGTTTTCGTGTGCACACGGCGCTGAACTCGAAAAAATACAAGGACGAAGTTGTTGTGTTTTTAGGTGCCAGTTATTTCCGGGCGCTTGGCAAAGGGCAGGCATATGGCGCGTCAGCGCGCGGTTTGGCGATTGATACGGCGCAAAATTCCGGTGAGGAGTTTCCGCAGTTTTCCGAGTTTTGGCTGGTGCGTCCCAAGGGCAACGATCACGAAATGACGATTTATGCGTTACTGGATTCGCGCCGTGCCACCGGGGCCTACCGTTTTATCGTCAAGCCGGGCAGCACCACGCAAGTTGACGTCAAGGCTCAGTTGTTCCTGCGCGAAAACGTCACCACGCTGGGTATCGCACCGCTGACCAGCATGTATTTCTTCGGCGAAAATCAGCGCTCGACGGTCGAGGATTATCGGCCCGAAGTGCATGATTCAGACGGCCTGTCAGTGCAGACCGGCAGCGACGAATGGATCTGGCGGCCGCTGGTCAATCCGAAGCGTTTGCTGGTGACTTCTTTTGCACTCGAGAATCCAAAGGGTTTTGGCATGATGCAGCGCGAACGCAATTTTTCCAGCTTTCAGGACCTTGAAGCGCGCTACGAAAAGCGTCCCAGCGTCTGGATCGAACCGACCGGAAAATGGGGTAAGGGCCGCATCGAGCTGGTTCAGCTGCCCACTGCCGACGAAACCAACGATAACGCAGTGGCATTCTGGGTGCCGGACCTGATGCCGAAACCGGGACAGCCGTACAACGTCGAGTACACGATGCGCTGGGAAAAAGAGTCCGAAACGCAGCCGCCGAATGCCTGGGTGACGCAGACCCGGCGCGGTCACGGATACGTTAAAAAAGTCGACAGCAGTATCGCGCTGATTGTCGATTTCGACGGTCCGGCCTTCAAAAAATTGCCGGCCGACGCCAAGCTGGAAGGCGCCGTCACCATTGACGCAAATGGCAACCTGATGGAAGCCAATACGTACCGTAATGAAGTCACTGGTGGTTGGCGCATCGCGGTACGGCTCGATCGCAAAGACGATGCAAAACCGGTCGAACTGACCGCCCACCTGCGTAACGGAAAAGAAGTTTTATCGGAAACCTGGAGCTACATATTGCCGCCCAACTGAGTCCTCTCCCGGCGCCACTCGATGCGCAATGCGCCGCCTATCTCGACCGGTTGCAGCTGACTCCGTCACAGCGGTGCGTGCTGGAAGCGGCCGCCGCCACGGGTGACCCGCAATCAGCGATGCAAGCGATCCATGCTGCGCTGGCCGGTGACCAGCATGCCGGCTATCCGGCTTATGCATCGATCGCGGCGCGGCTGCAACTGGCGGACCTGCCGGCGCTTGATGTTGGCCGCCCGGTCGGAGGCAAGCTGATCGCGACGACACCCGCGCTGAACCGGACCTCGATGGTGCCGCAACCATGGGGCGAGCTCAATCCACTGGTGCGCTGGTTTCGTTCGATGACCGGTCGCTACGATGGTGCCTCGGAGTCGATCCGGCGCGGACCCGCGGCGGCCGATGCGCCCGACCCACGCGGTAACTGGCAGCGTGGCGGCGGCATGCGCCGCATTGTGCTGTTGTTGCTGATGCTAGTTCAAGGCGGCATGGCGACCTATTTCATGAGTGAGGTGTTGCCGTATCACGGCGCCAAGCCGATGGAAATGGTGACGCTGGCGTTGTTCGCTATTTTGTTCGGCTGGGTATCGGTCGGGTTCTGGACCGCGATGGCGGGTTTTCTGGTGTTGCTGCGCCGGGGTGACCGCTACCTGATTTCGTCCAGCGATGCAGGCGGCACCGTCGAAGCCGCAGCGCGTACCGCTATCGTCATGCCGATCTGTAACGAAGATGTCGGCCGGGTCTTTGCCGGCTTGCGTGCAACCTATGATTCGGTCCGGCGCAACGGCACGCTGGCGCAATTCGATTTTTTTGTGCTCAGTGACAGCAGTGATCCTGATCTGTGTGTCGCCGAGCTGGCGGCCTGGCAACAACTGTGTCGCGATACCGATGGCAGCATGCGGATTTTTTATCGTCATCGCCAACTGCGCGTCAAGCGCAAGAGCGGCAATATCGACAATTTCTGCCGGCGCTGGGGTGCCGGTTACCGCTACATGATCGTGCTCGACGCCGACAGTGTGATGAGCGGGTCCTGTCTGGCAACGCTGGTACGGCTGATGGAAGCCAATCCCGGTACCGGCATTATCCAGACCGCGCCACGTGCTTCCGGACGCGACACCTTGTATGCGCGTATCCAGCAATTTTCGACCCGGATCTATGGTCCGCTGTTCACGGCAGGCCTGCATTACTGGCAGCTGGGCGAATCCCATTACTGGGGCCACAACGCGATCATCCGGCTCGCTCCGTTCATGCGCCATTGCGCGCTGGCACCGCTACCGGGAAATGGCGGCTTGTCCGGCGATATCCTGTCGCATGATTTTGTCGAGGCCGCGCTGATGCGCCGCGCCGGTTGGGCCGTCTGGATTGCCTATGATCTGCCCGGCAGCTACGAAGAAATGCCGCCCAACCTGCTCGATGAACTCAAGCGCGACCGGCGCTGGTGTCATGGCAACCTGATGAACTTCCGTTTGTTCATGGCGCACGGCATGCATCCGGTGCATCGCACCGTGTTTGCCACCGGCGTGATGGCTTACCTGTCGGCGCCGTTGTGGTTTCTGTTTCTGGCGCTGTCGACCGGCATGCTGGCGGCGCATACCTTGCTGGTGCCCGAGTATTTCACGATGCCGCGCCAGTTGTTTCCGATCTGGCCTGAATGGCATCCCGAAAAAGCACTGGCCTTGTTTTTCGCCACGGCCACGCTGCTGTTTCTGCCCAAACTGATGAGCGTGCTGCTCATCGCGCTGCAAGGTGCGCAGCGCTATGGCGGCACGCTGCGGCTGTTTCTGGGCATGCTGATCGAGCTGGTGTTTTCGGCCTTGCTGGCGCCGGTACGTATGCTGTTCCATACGCGTTTTGTGACGGCGGCTTTTCTCGGCTGGGAAATGCGCTGGAAATCGCCGCCGCGTGGCGATGCCGAAACCAGTTGGGCAGAAGCCGTCCGCAAGCACGGCCTGCACACGCTGTTCGGTCTGGTCTGGGGCGCGGGCGTGTACTGGCTGGAGCCGGGGTTTTTGTGGTGGCTGATGCCTATTGTGGGCTCGCTAGCCTTCTCGATTCCGTTGTCGGTGCTGTCAAGCCGGGTGGCGCCGGGACGGCGCATGCGACGTCTTGGCCTGTTCGTGATTCCCGAAGAAATCAAACCGCCGCCGGAGCTGCGCGCCACCACGGCGTACCTTGCCGCGACCGCGCCGGCACCGACATTTGCCGATGCCGTCGTCGACCCGCAACTCAATGCTTTGGTGTGTGCCTGCGCGACCGCCCGTCCTGGCTTGCCGCTCGCCGCGCAGGCCAGCCATGCTGCGCTGGCTTTCACCGCGCTGGAGCAGGGAGTTGCTGCGCTGACACCGCAGCAACTCCGCCTGCTGCTGCAAGATCCGCTGGTGTTGTCGCAGTTGCATCTGGATGTGTGGAGCGCGCCGCACGCGCATCCGCAGTGGCGTGAACTGATTGCCGGCAGTTAGCCTGTCGTCGTTTTATCCGAAGCGATCGCGTTCAGCGCCGCTTGCAGCAAGGCTACGTCCAGTGGCTTCGAAATGTAGTCATCCATACCGGCATCGAGACAGATTTGCCGGTCTTCGCTGAGGGCATTGGCAGTCATCGCGATGATGGGCGTATGCCGGCCTTGTTGCTGTTCGCGTGCCCGGATCAGGCGTGTCGCTTCGAGACCGCCCATGTCCGGCATTTGCAAGTCCATCAAAATCACGTCGTAGTCCTGTTGTGCCGATAGCGCGACAGCTTCGATGCCATTGCTGGCCATACTGAAACGGTGGCCCCATTTCCTGAGCAAGACTTCGGCCAGCCGCTGGTTCACGGGATTATCTTCGGCGACCAGCACAACCAGCGCACTGCGTGTTGGATCAACGGTCGACGGGGCGTGTCTCGCACCGGATGACGCCGCAGCAATATCCGCCATGCTGGTCGAAAACGCACTATCGAACGTGAAAACGCTACCGTTGCCCGGCATGCTGCGCACGCTCAGCGTGCCGCCCATTGCGCTGACCAGCTGACTCGAAATCGCCAGCCCGAGGCCGGTGCCACCATATTGGCGGGTGGTCGAGGTATCGGCTTGGGTGAATGCTTCGAAGATGCTGGCCTGCTTGTCGGTGGCGATCCCGATGCCTTGGTCGCTAACGGCGAACATCAGGCGGACTGCACCGGTGCCGGCAGCGAGCAATGTCACCTGCACCGAAATTTTGCCCTGCGCAGTGAACTTGATCGCATTGCCGATCAGGTTGGTCAGCACCTGACGCAGCCGTCCGGGATCCCCCCGCAGCCGGCCCGGGACATCGGCGCCGATGTCGACGCCGAGATGCAACCCTTTTTGTACCGCCTGGACAGCCAGCAGCTTGCTGATACTGGTTAGCAGGACAGGCAGATCAAACTCGACCTGTTCGAGTTCCAGTTTGCCGGATTCGATTTTCGAGAAATCAAGGATGTTGTTGATGATGATCAGCAGGGCTGCCGACGAGGTTTTTACCAGCGTCAGGTACTCGCGTTGTTCGCCATCGAGTCGGGTGTCCAGCGCCAGGTCGGTCATGCCGACGATGCCATTCATCGGGGTGCGGATTTCATGGCTCATGTTGGCCAGAAATTCGCTTTTGGCCCAGTTGGCCTGTTCGGCCTGATCCCTGGCCTGCGTCAGTTCCGCTACCCGTCCGCTGACGGCACGCGACATCGCATTGAAGGCGGTACCGAGCTGGCCGAATTCATCGGGGCCTTCGCTGACGCTGGCCGGGGTCAGGTTGCCGTCGGTGACGTCCTTGCTGGCGCGGGTTAGCGCACCGAGGCTGCGGGTCATCCACAGGCCCAGCAAGGTCAGCAACACCAGCGAGATCAGTAATTCGCTACCGGCAATGATGGCACCCTGGATCAGCAGGGCCCGACGGGCGACCAGGATATGTGACAGGTCCAGGCCGAAATGTAATTCACCGAGCGACTGGCCGTAGCTGCGGATCGGCATTGCAACGTGATAGACCGGCTTGCCGGTTTGCTGCGCCAGGTCGAAGTTCTTGTCGGGCACGGGCAGCGCGCGTGTCAGTGGCCAGCCGCTGCTGGCAACCCGGTTGCCTTGCTTGTCGATGACCACCAGATACTGCACGCCTCTTTGGCTCAGGCTTTCCTCGAGCACCGATTGCACGGTGGCATAGTCACGCTGGGCCAGCGGTGCGACCATGGCGGCGATCAGGATCGGGGAAATCTGCAGTGAATGCTGCTCGACCTGATCGAGCATGTTGTTATTGGTCAGGCGCAGGCTGTTCGAAACCAGCAAGGTCAGCATTACGGCTTCGACCACGACAGCCGCCAGTAACAGGCGCGTGCGTACCGACTGGAAGGGATTGTTCATCGCTCAGTGCAGGGTTTGCCGGACTTCCTGGGCGTACGGTTCCATCGCTTCCAGCTCGCGCGGCTTGAGCTTGCGATAGCCCTCCAGCTTGTACTTCAGGAAGTAGGCTTTACCTTCCGGCGTCTCGGCAAAACGCCACAGCGCGGCGTCAATCTTGTCGCGCAGCGGCAGGTCGCGTTTATTGAGCAGGTAGACCCGTCCGGCCAGCGCATCGCTGATTATCAGAAAACGCAATTGCGGCTGGATGTCGCGCGCCAGACTCTGATAATTGGCCAGCGAGATAAACCCGGCGGCGGCATCGCCGGCCAGCACCAGCCGCGCCACACTGTCAGAAGCGCTGACGTAGCGCAGTGGCTCGGCATTGCCGTTATTTTTTAGCCAGTGCTGGCCCCACAGCGTCACTAGCGATGTCGACGACAACCCGAGTACCGGCTTGCCCTTGAGGTCCAGCGCGGTTTTGTAGGTACTGTTGCCGGCCACCAGTGCCACGGTACGAAAGTCGGCACGGTAGGTCAGCAACGGACTGTAGCCGGCATCGGTCTGGCCCAGCCGGGCCTGATGGCCGGTGGTGATGGCGATGTCGTATTCCTGGGCCAGCATGCGGCGGGCAAATTCCGTGAAGTCCGGCGCCGTCACGATTTCGACCGGCATGCCCAGGTTGCTTTCCAGATGCTGGCGCAGCGGCTGATACATCTCGAGAATGACGCGTGCACTGCTATGCGGGGCGACGCCGATACGCAATGCTGCCGGTGCCTCGGCGAAGACCGTCGTGCAGGTCAGCAGGAAAACGATCAGGCCGAGGCGGCGCGTTAAGCAGAAGGATCGCATGGCGGAATCACTTGAAATAGTGGGGTGCACGGAATTAGGTAGCCACATTATAGGCGGTGCAATCGAAGTTGCTATGAGGTAATTTTGTGGAAATATCACCCGTCTGCCCCGGCGGCATGCGCCCGGTCGATGGTAAAAACTGCATTTCAAGTTCATCGTGCCCGAGGCCGCGGAGCAAGCGTATTTCCGGGGCACGAATCTGGAAGCCGGGCGGGTTGCGCATCGTCTGGATGAGAACCCCTGGGATGACCAGCTCAAGGGCATCATCGGTTATCGCACCGATCATGCTCACAGGAGCTGCGACATTGATCTGATGAGAATCAGATCCCGCCCATGCACAGGTATTTGATCTCCAGATACTCATCCATTCCGTAGCGCGATCCCTCGCGTCCCAGTCCCGATTGCTTGACGCCGCCAAACGGCGCAACTTCATTCGAGATCAACCCCGTGTTGATGCCGACCATGCCATATTCGAGCGCCTCGGCAACGCGCCAGACCCGGCCGATATCGCGTGAATAGAAATAGCTGGCGAGGCCGAAATCGGTATCGTTGGCGGCCGCGACGACTTCCTGCTCGCTCGAAAAACGCACCACCGCCGCGACCGGGCCGAAGGTTTCTTCGCGCATGATTTTCATGTCGGCAGTGACGTTCGAGAGCACGGTCGGCTCGTAGAACGTGCCGCCCAGCGCATGCGGCTTGCCGCCGGTGACCAGCGTTGCGCCTTTGGCCAGCGCATCGCGCACATGGTCTTCGACCTTGGCGATGGCGTGCTCGTCGATCAGCGGTCCCTGCACCACACCAGCCGTGCTGCCATCGCCGACCTGGATTTTTGCCGCACCGGCTGCCAGCTTTTCAACGAAGCGGTCATAGATCGACTCGTGCGCATAGAAGCGGTTGGTGCAGACACAGGTCTGGCCGGCATTGCGGTATTTCGATTGCAATGCGCCTTCGACGGCGGCATCGAGGTCGGCATCGTCGAACACGATGAACGGCGCATGGCCGCCCAGTTCCAGCGCCAGTTTTTTGATGGTCGGGGCGGATTGCTGCATCAGGATGCGGCCGACCGGGGTTGATCCGGTGAACGACAGGTGGCGTACCAGCGGGCTGGCGCACAGAACCTTGCCGACTTCGATCGAGTGGTCGGCGTCGGCCGTGATGATGTTGATGACGCCGGCCGGCAAGCCGGCGCGATGCGCCAGTTCGGCTACGGCCAGCGCTGACAGCGGCGTTTGTTCAGCCGGCTTGATGACGATGGTACAGCCGGCGGCGACCGCTGGTGCGACCTTGCGGGTAATCATCGCAATCGGGAAATTCCATGGCGTGATCGAGGCGCAGACGCCGATCGGCTGCTTGAGCACGACCATGCGCTTGTCGCTCCAGGTCGACGTCATCACGTCGCCGGAAACGCGCTTGGCTTCTTCGGCAAACCATTCGATGAAACTGGCACCGTACATCACCTCACCTTTGGCTTCGGCCAGCGGCTTGCCCTGTTCAGCGGTCATGATGGCGGCCAGATCGTCGGCATTGGCCAGCATCAGGTCGAACCATTTGCGCATGATGGCGGCGCGTTCCTTGCCGGTTTTTTT
>CAILRJ010000006.1 GCA_903836575.1 uncultured Burkholderiales bacterium | reverse complement strand
GGCCGGCCCTCTTCGTCGAGTAACGCCATGCAACCTTCGAGTCCGTAGCGGCTGGCTTCGAAACGGTTGTATTGATACAGCAAATAATAATCATCGTTGATCACCAGCGGCCGTTCGGTGAGCAACCAGCGCGCCAGCAATTGCGCGTAACAACCGAGCAAAGCGGCATGACTGGTGGTCAGCGGGGTATCGCAGACGCGGATTTCGACGGTACCGAATTCCGGCTTGGGCCGGATATCCCAGTAAAAATCCTTGATGCTGCCAATCACGCCGATCTGGCGCAGGTTGTCGTAGTAATGCTCGAACGCGGCCCACGTGTGCATCACCGGCATCGTGCCGGACAGCGGAAAAGCCCGCACCACGGTGCTGCGCGACGAATCGAATTCGGTATCGACTCCTTGATAGAACGGCGACGCCGCCGATAGCGCGATGAAGTGCGGCACGAAGCGCGCAAAACCATGCGTCAGGTACATCGCGTCATCGCCATTTGCCACGCCGACATGGATGTGCTGACCGAACACGGTGAAGCTTTTGGCCAGGTAGCCGTACTTTTTGTGCAGATAATGGAAGCGCTCATCGGGCGAAATACGCTGCTCGCTCCAGCGCTGGAACGGATGCGCACCGCCACCGGCGACATCGATATTGAGTCGCTGCGCGCCGTCGATCAGGGCCTGGCGCAACTGCTTGAGTTCCTCGTCGAGTTCATCGACGCGCGTATGGACTTTTGAATTGAGTTCGATCATGCCCTGCGTAATTTCGAGCTTGATCTGATCCTGCAAGGCGCGCGGTTCAATCAAGCCCCACAGGTCTACTGCGTCGGTAGCGAGGTTGTAGTTGCGCCGGTTCACCAATTGCAATTCCAGTTCGATACCCATCGTGAAAGGGACCGATGGCGTGAACGGCAGTATGGCGGCAGGAAGGTGAATCTCGGGAGCATTCATCGGTATCTCCATCAGGTACGGCCACTTTCACCGGACAATTTGAGTGCCAACTGCGTCGCCACCGGCCCCATGAATTCCAGCACGATCAGGCAACCAGCCAGCATCGGCGCCACCTCTGCGGCGGTATGCGGATACAGGTAACTGATTTGCGCCAGGCCCAGACCGGCCTCGGCCATTGGCAACGTGGCCAGCGTCAGCAACGACGAGTGTCGCATGCTCAGTCTGGCCCCTTTCGAAAACAGAAAAATCCCGCATGCATTGGCAGCGAAACGCGCCACGATCAATACAGCCACCATACCGCCTATTGTCGCCAGACTCGACAGCCGCATGCCGGCGCCGATACTGATGAACAGCATCACGATGAACAATTCATTGGCGATGCCAAATTCAAGCTCCATCAAATCGTATTGACGGTCGAGGTTCTTCGACAGGATCGCAAAAATCAGCATCGTCAACAGGACCGGCAATTGCAGCGCATGGGCCGCACCGATGGTCAGCGTGATGACCGCAATGACCAGCACGAACTGGCTACTGCGGCGACGTCCCAGCCAGCGCGCCAAGGGCATCATCAACCAATAGGTCAGCGTTGCCAGCAGGACCGAGCCGAACAGCGAATACAACGTATGCATGATCAGCATCGTCAACGGTGTACCGCTCTCGGATGCCACCACCGGCAACAATGCATAGGCCACCAGCAAGGCAACGATATTATTGAGCGCCGTCATCGCGGCCAATCGCCGGGTAATCTGCCCTTCGGCCTTCAGGTCACGCAATACGACCAGCACCACGGCCGGCCCTGTCGCAATAGCCAGCACACCGCCCAGCAACGCCAGCGTGGTCGACGTGCCGTACCACAGCAAAGCGCCCGACACGAACAGAAAACACAATACGGCGCACGCCAGCACCGTCGCCAGCAACCATTTCTCGCGCAGCAACCAGCGCACGTCGACGTAGCGACCCAACTGATACACCACCAGCGCCATCGCCATATCGGCAAAAATGCTCGATACCTGCAGCACCTCACCCGACAACCAGTTCAGACCGCCACCACCCAGCGCAAAACCAACCAGCAAATAACCGGTCAGGCGGGGTATCCATGTACTTTTCTGGACAACATGACCGGCGATCAGGCCAAACAGCAGCAGCGTGCCAAACAACAGCAACGCATTCCATTGCAGCGGCTGCGATAAAGAAAATGGGGGGAGAGACCATGACAGCATGGATGCTCCTGAAAGGGACTAGGTTGAATGTTTGGCGACGGTAACCAAACTAAAAGTGCCGCAAAAGTGCCAGAGCATCCTCCGGCCTCGCAAGCGAATGAGCAAGCTTCTGAATTGGTCAGTTACGAAATGCGAAAGTTCCGGAAGCACGGAAAGGCAAGCCAGTCTTCGAATAACTGAAAAAATTAGGGTCAGAGTCAATTAAATTCTTGCATCGACTCCCGAAAAAATTAGGGTCAGAGTCAATTAAATTTCCAAATCATTGCCGCTTCCGGCGGCAAAGTACGCTCCACCCAGCAACCAACGCTTTAGATAGTATCGGCATCCACACCCAAAAGGGGAAAATTAATTGACTCTGACCCTAATTAATAATTGACTCTGACCCTAATTTTTAGTCTTCGATATCCGGCTTGCAACATGAGCCTATGCTGGCATATCCGTCCAGGGCTGCGCGCGGAATTTCTGGGTTGAACTATTTCAGTGTTCTTGTTACTCAAGACAAACCGGCTAGACCAGACGCGGATAAAAAGCGCACCGAGCGTTTATTCAGAGGTGCACAAGTAGTCGACATGCAATGCGAAAGACAACCCTGCCAGGGCTTTCGTTTATTTGGTTTTGCGGGACCGTGGCAGCAGGAGTTCTTACTTTGGCGGTGGGAATTGCTGTCGAATTCAATTTTTTTGTGTAAAAACAATATGAAAATTCCAGCAACTAATTTACCCCCCCCATCGACGAACTCAGCTGTGGACGTCAGTGAAAACCTGACAACTGTTACCGGCACTGGAAACCCTGGGACGTCGCAGGCTGCGAACAGTGCTCGTCGCGCAGGCCAGCGCACCGCAACGACCGGGTCTGCCACACAGCGGGCATTGCTGGCGCAATACGGTGGTGTCGATGCAGATCAGCCCGGCCAGCCACCCCATGACGCGCAAGCGACTCCGACAGAGACGCACGCGACGTCTGCCGCCGCACCGGACAACATCGACCTGCATGCGATCTGGTATTCGCCGTCGGCATTGCAGCCGTCGAGCAGCCGATCGCCGGCTTTTCAACGGGAGCTGGCGACGGCTTACCTGCAGCTTGTTGACAGCATGCATGGCGCGCCTTCCAATGTGCAAGCCCACCTCTGGACTGATCGGGTCAGCGAATTCGCCTTGCACCTGCCCATGGTCGGGCCAAACGGTTCGGATATCGAGATTCCGCATTCCATGTTGCGCACGACGCGCGTGACGGTGCACCCGCAGCGTGACCTGCCAGCGATGATCGATGCCATTGCGGACCCTGCTGTTCGCGATACGGCCAGGAAACTCCACGACCACCCGGCGGGTGAAAACATCGGATTGCGCGCCGATATCTTGCGCCAGATCGTGACCACGTTTCACCAACGCCAACCGGCAACGGGCCGGCCACTCAACGCTTACGCCGATCGCGACACGCTCGGCCACATGGCCAGCGTGAGGGATTGGGCTGCGGTCGGTGACAACAACGCACCACCGGCGCAAGGTCTGGATCACGCAAAGATGTCGATTCGCGCTTTGGCGCGCTCCCTGAGCTCACCACAACGCCCTCCCTGTGTCATACCTGACGCACTCCAATCCGGTGGCTACGCGACCAGAGGCAGGGAGAACGACCTTGTCGCAGCCGTACCCGGAGCCGAGCAGGCGTTGTCCGTCCTGGGCGAGATGCTCAGCACCCTGCAAAATGTGCACTACTCGGGGCCACTGTCCGATCCGATCAATAGACGAGAGTTCGCTGATCCCGACTTCATCCGGTCGAACATTAACTTGTTCGAGACGAACATTCGCGTGATGTTGGCCGATTTCGCATCATGGAAAGCCGGCGCCAATAGCCCGCCTCAACCGAGGATGGATCCGAAGAAAGTGCTGACGAAATTTCTGCTGGCCGAGCGCGTCCGCGGCCGTCAACCGCAGTTGCAGCAGCTAATTCATGAACTGGACAGACAAGTTGATACAACTGACAACGCCCTCATCCGATTGCAATTGCTACGCAAGATCACGTCGTTGAAGTTTGTGTACGCGCGGTACATGGATTTTATTAAGCTCTTCGTCAATTTGTGCAGCTACACCCCTCAGGTAATGCGGGCCACTGCAGCAACAGCAGACGCCATGAACGATTTCTTCAAAGAAGTCGTCGGCGCCATGCCTGGCATTTTCCAGTCAGAGAGTTCGTGGCAAGGATCGCTGAGGTCGTCAGTCGACCACATCCAAGGCCCAGGCATAAGCTTTTACACGTTCGGAGACGCAGACCAAACAATCCTGGAAACGTTGAAGCAACAGCCTGCACGTGAAGTGTGATTTCAATGAATCGAAAGAAGCAAAGCGAAGCAGAGCGCGACGTTTTAAAAATAGTAGGGTCAGAGTCAATTTTGCATTGAGAAAACATGATGTCCGGCAGGCCGGATCATACGGCAGCATCGATGTGACGATCGCGAAAACCGTCTGTTTGCGGAAAAAATGAAGCAAGCCGATAGGCCGGATTCTGTTACGACTCCCGGGCAAGCCCGTTCGTTATGACAGCCATTCCTCTAGGCCGTGAATTACTCCACGGCTCAAGCTTTCTACCCGCACGCTCCGCGAGTCACATCAACGCGTGCCT
>CAILRJ010000005.1 GCA_903836575.1 uncultured Burkholderiales bacterium | reverse complement strand
GCCTGCCCGGACAACCACGCACATTGCAGTGCATGGTCGCGCTGGGTAATGGCCTCACCGCCGTACAGGCCGGCACCGGCATGCTCGAACAGTGCCGCGATGTCTGTCAGCGTGAGGCGCGTCGTCATCGATTACTTCGCCGGCTTCGGCTCGGACTTGCCGTCATAACGACGGGTCCATTCGGCCAGGATGCGGTCACGGTTGGTGGCGGCCCATTTCAGGTCCTGCTTGATCAGCAGTTGTTCGTAATTGGCCGGAATCAGCGGATTCGGTTTGGCCACGCCGGGATAGGCGACGATGGCGAAGTTATTGGCAAACTGTTCGTTGCCGGACTTCGAGGCGGACCAGTCAGCCAGCTTGCGTGCGGCGTCGAGGTTTTTGGTGCCCTTCATGATGGCGGTGGCTTCGACATCCCAGCCCAGGCCTTCTTTCGGGAACACCAGATCGATCGGTGCACCGGCTTCCTTGAGTTTGGCGGCGCGGTATTCAAAGGCAATGCCAATCGGGAATTCGCCGGCAGCAGCTTGCTTGCACGGCTTCGAGCCGGAGTGCGTGTATTGGGCGATATTGTTATGCAGCTGGTCCATGTAAGCCCAGCCGTCTTTCTCGCCGAAGGTGGCTAGCCAGCCGCTGACATCGAAGTAACCGGTGCCGCTCGAGGCCGGATTAGGCATCACGATCTTGCCCTTGTACTCGGCCTTGAGCAGGTCTTTCCAGCTTTCCGGTTTGGTCAGGCCCTGCTTGGCGGCTTCGACGGTATTGAAGCAAATGGTCGCGCCCCAGACATCCATGCCGACCCAGCTTGGCGGTTTGGTGTCATCGACGAAACGCTGGTTGAGTTTCTCGACGCCCTTGGGTGCGTAGGCTTGCAACATGCCTTCTTTTTCCAGCACCAATAGCGAGGTCGCGGCGACACCCATGACGACATCGGCTTGCGGTGCGGCTTTTTCAGCGAGCAATTTGGCGGTGATAATGCCGGTCGAATCGCGCACCCAGCGCAATTTGATATCGGGATATTCGGTTTCGAACTTGGACTGATAGGCTTTGAGCTGGTCGGCTTCGAGTGCGGTGTAGACGGTCAGACTGGTTTCGGCAAAGGCGCTGACACTGAACAGGCAGAGCAGGGCGGGCAGAGTTTTTAACAACGACGGGATCTGCATGGGAGTCTCCAGGAGGGTGAGTGTCGTCGCGACACCGGAACCCGAAGTCTAGGCAGGCAATATGACCTCATCGTGACGTCTATACGACTTGGTGACACGATTTGTTTGCGCGTGATTTGCTTGCACGTCATCTTGTCGCGCGGGTGCTTGTGGTACGGTCGCATTTGAATCAATGACTGAAAGGAATCCCCGTATGGCCATCGGCTGGTTTACCGTGCTTCAGGCAGTCCCGTGGGCAGATGTGATCAGCAACGCGCCCAAGGTTGCCGAGGGCGCCAAAAAATTATGGAATTCGGTTGGTAAAAAAACCGTGCCGCCCGCTGCGGCGAACACGGCGGCCACGCAGGCGATGACACCGGCTGCCTTGCTCGACGCGCGCCTTGCCGCGACCGAAGCGGCCGTGGCGGCGCTCCACGAGCAGATGATCGCCTCGTCGGCCTTGATTCGTGATCTGGCCGAGCAGAACGGCCAGCTGGTGCGGCGGGTCGATGCGAACTGGCGCAAGGCGCGCTGGTTATGTCTGGCGTCCGGGATTGTCGGGGCCGTGTTGGCGGCTGGCTTGATGGCGATGCGGACGGTGGCGGTTTGATGGATCGGGAGTCGCGGCGCCTGATGCAATGTCCTGCGGTTATTGCATCCACCGTCTGATGAATCCGCTTGCTGAAAAAAGTATTCGTACGGAGCGGCTGATCCTGACGCCGCTCAAGGTCGGGCACGCGCCAGAGATGTTCGAGGGATTGCGCGACACAGACAGCTATGCCTTCCTGCCCGACGTACCGCCGGCTGATCTGGCGTCGCTTGCTGCCCGCTACGCGCGGCTGGAGCGCGGCCGCTCGCCGGATGGACGCGAGATCTGGTTGAACTGGGTGATCGGTTTTGCTGATGTGCCGGCGCTGTGCGGCTACGTCCAATTTACCGTGCAACCTGCTGCGCGGCGGGCGCTGGTGGCGTACTTCGTGTTCGCCCCGTTTCGCCAGCAAGGCATCGCTCGCGAAGCGGTGGCGGCGGCACTGGCCGAGGTGATCGCGCACTTTCCGCTGGCGCATGTGGATGCCGAGATCGATACCCGTAATACCGGCTCGATCGCCTTGATCGAACGCTCGGGATTTGTGCGTCAGCGACTGGTGCGTAACGCCGATAAATTCAAGGGGGCCGTGAGCGATGAGGTGCACTATTCATTTTTTGTTCCGGCCAGCTCGCCTGCTGTTTAGTCAGGACGGCAGGGCAGCATCATCCCCGTTCAGTGCGTAGCTGGTACGGCGTCTGCCCGCACCGGACTTGCGCATGACAGACATCGGCCAACGGGTGAGACCATCGTGCGAGGTCGTAACGCCAGTGGGGCCAGTCACTGGCTTGCCGGATGGTGGTGGGCTCGTCGCATTTCATGCGGAGATTATCCGTGACAATCTCCGCAAAATTTGCGGAGATTAAAGCGGCTATTCACACCCAACACCGGCACCGTCGCGCTGTGAAATCCGATCAGGCCACAGGCTTGCGACGACGCACCGCAAAACCGATCATGCCCATACCGGCCAGCAGCATGCCGTAAGTTGCCGGTTCCGGTACCGCCGAGACACTGGTGTAGTTGCCATCAAACCGGTAGGAAGCGCCCAGACCATTGATGGTGGTGCCACCGAGTAGCGCCAGAAAACGGGTATTGCCTGAGTAATCACCGGACAAGCGGAACGCATAACCGGAATTGGCCGCGACGTATTCGGTGAAGGTCAGCGTCTTGCCGGCGACGATTGCACCAAGGTCGTTGAAGGTCAGCGACGAGCCGCCCAGCGCAATTGCCGAGTTCTGCGACAGCGACAGGCTGGCAAAAGTTTGATCGTTCGCGCCGCCGGTGTTGACCAGTCGCAGCATGCCGCCGTCGAGTGCCAGTTTGCTGGTGGCGGCGAGGCGATTGGCACCGTCCAGGGTCAGCGTACCGCCGCTGAGCCGGGTTGTGCCGGTGTAGCTGCTGACACCCGACAAGGTCACGCTACCACTGGTCACTTCCACATTATTGAAGTTGGAGATCGCGCCGCTATACGCAAAACTGTTGCCGGCACCCGGATTGAGCTGCAGCGTGTTCGAACTGCTGCTGCCGCCATCAATGCTACCGATGACCGAAGCGCTACCACCAATGATGATGACGGCATTGCTGGCGCTACCCAGTGCAATCGCTTTGCCGCTGCCGGCACCGTTGATCAGGCCGGCATTGATGATGGTGGTCTGCTCGGTGCCGGTCACGATCGCCGCGTTGACCGCGCCACCACCAATGATGCTGGCACCGGCATTATTGGTGATGCTGACGCTGTGACCACTGGCAATCCCGACTGCGACGATGGCCGAATCGCTACCACCGCGGATCACGCCACCGGCCTGATTCGTCATCACTACGTCGGCATAAATGCCTTCGCGCTGTCCCGTCAGCGAGCCAGCGATATCGTTACCTGACAGCGTGATGCCGCGACCTACCGCGTTGTTGTTACCGGCGGCGACCAGACCTTCGATCAGGCCGGAGTTGGTGATCTTGCCGCCACCGATGGTCAGCCCTTCGCTCAATGCCATGCCAGTGCCCGCCGCACTGAAGGCATTGACTGAACGGATCGTGCCGGTATTGGTCAGGAAGAGGAGGCCGTCGACATCGATACCGTCGCCATCGCCGGTGACGCCATTGCCGATGATCGTGCCGCGGTTAGTGACGGTGACAACTTGCTTTGCATTGAAGCCATCAAGGTTGAGACCGGAACCATTATTGCCGCTAATAATGCCGCCGGCTTCGTTGGTCACGCTCATGGAGAACGGCGTGCTGCTGTCCTTCGCTCCGCCGGTGATGCCATGACGTGCGCCGTCAACCACGCCGGTGGCGGCATTGATGATGCTGATGCCGGAGTTATCCTGTCCGTCGATAGCGTCGCTGCTGCTGCCGGTGTTTGTCGTCGAGCGGATCGTGCCGGCATTAAATACCACGCCATTGACGCCGGGTCGCACCGCATCCGCTTCGCTTGCCTTCAGCAGGCCTCCGGCGAAATTATTGATGGTGTTGGCACCAGTGACGGCGTTGAAATCGACCGCTTGCGCACCACCTGCGGTGGCGTTACTCGAGATCATCGAACCGTAGTTGTTGAGGATGACGGTGGCACCCGCCTTGTTCATCTGGATCACATCCGCATCGGCGGCCTGCATCCGCGCCGCACCGTTGCTAATCGAGCCGTTATTGATTGTCAGTCCGGTGACACCGGTATTGTCACGCACCACGCGTGCGCTTCCCGTTTGCGATATCGTGCCGTCGTTGTTGATGGTTGCGTTATTACCTGTGATGGTCACGCCGACCGCGCTACCACTGACGGTCAATGATTTGCCAATGGCGAGCGCACCGGTTTCGCCGCCGGCCAGAGTTTGTGGCGAGGTACTGTTGGCAGTGAGGGTAAAACTGGCAGCTGATGCCGATCCGATCGTCATCGGCAAGATGGCGGCAACCAGCATTGCAGCCAAGGCCCGCTGCGTAGCAGGCGCATCGAAACACCGGATCGCACGTGTACGGCTGATTGCCTGAAGCGAATTGCCGTTCATGGAAGCGGGAAAATGGGCCAGCAGCCCGGTCGATGGCAAACGATTCGGCATGTAATTATCCTGTTGAGTAATATAAAAATACCAATATAAACTTTAGTTATGACAATGACATGACGGGGTCACCTTGGCGTGACGCCAGGAGATTTCTGCTCCCGTATTGGTTGGCAGTCGGCACAACTACTTGGTCGTTTAATCAATCGTACCGTTGGGTAGGAGTAATATGCGCGCTGACACCACTGGATTCGAATTGCGCGCGCGAACTACCTATCCGACGATTCTCACGCGGAGGTAAAAAGGACAAATTTGAACCAACCTTTCGTCTACGACATTACCGACAGCTTGCATGCCAGTGCAAACTCGCGGGTTTATCGTGCGCGTCAAAGGCAGGGTGACGATGCGCGCCCGGTCATTGTCAAGATATTGAACAAGACCGCCGTGTCGTTTCAGGAGGCCGCCAAGTACAAGCGTGAATACACCATCGCCGCGCGCTGCCCGCATGCCGGTATTGCCCGGCCATTGGCGCTGCGTTTCGATGCGGGCTACTGGACCATGTTGCAGCAGGATGGCGGTGGCGATTCGCTTGACAAGCTGCTTAACGGCGGCCGCGAGCTCGCCCTCGATGATTTTTTCGAGATTGCGCTGCAGCTCTGCGCCGTCCTCGCGGTGGTTCACGGCAACGGCATTATTCACAAGGATATCAATCCGTCCAATCTGGTCTGGAATCCGCAGCGCCGCCTGCTGCAGCTCATTGACTTCGGCATCGCCAGCGAACTGGAACAGGAAATCCCGCAGGTCGACCATCCTGCTTCGCTCGAAGGAACCTTGCGCTACATGGCACCGGAACAGACCGGACGCATGAATCGCGTGGTCGATTACCGGGCCGATTATTACAGCATGGGCGCGACCTTTTACGAGATGCTGAGCGGGCAACCACCTTTTCCCGGCGCCGATGCGATGGAACTGGTGCACTGTCACATTGCGGTTGCACCCGACTGGACGTTGGCTGCATTTACGGCACTGCCGGGACCATTGCTGACGATCGTCCAGTGCCTGATGGAAAAAAATGCCGAACAGCGTTATCAAGGTTTGCCCGGTCTGATCAGGGACCTGTCGCTCTGCCGCCGGCTGGCCCGATCGCCGCTACCGGCGCAGCCGGCTCCATTTGCGCTATCGGATACCACCGGGAATTTCCTGATACCGCAAAGTTTGATCGGACGCGAACAGGATGTGGCGACATTGCTGAGCGCTTTCGCAAAGGCCAGTACCGGCCCGGCCGGAATGCTGCTGGTGGGAGGTTATGCCGGAGTTGGCAAGTCCGTGCTGATTCATGAAGTGCACAAGCCGATCGTGGCGCAACGCGGGTTTTTCATCGCTGGCAAATGCGACCAGTTCCGACGTGACGTGCCGTATGCCGTGCTGGTGCAGGCGTTCGAGGAGTTGATCCGGCAACTGTTGTGCGAACCGGAACGGCAAGTGCGGCGATGGGCCAACGCGTTGCACGCAGCCCTGGGCGCACAAATCGGCGTGATCGTCGCGCTGATCCCTGAACTGGCGCTCATCGTTGGTGCCACCGAGGCGGTGATTGTGCTGCCGCCAGTCGAGGCCCAGCACCGGCTGAACCGGTTGTTTCGCAGCTTCGTCGACGTCTTTTCATCGGCCAGCCACCCGATGGTGATTTTTCTCGATGACCTGCAATGGGTCGACACGCCGACGCTGGTGCTGATCGAGGCATTGATGACGACGCCACAGGAGCGCTACCTGTTATGTATCGGAGCCTATCGGGATCACGAAGTTGACGCAGTCCATCGACTGACTGCGCTGCGTGAACGGCTGCAACAGGCCGGCTTCCCGATCGAGGTCATGCTGCTGGCGCCGCTTGACGAGACGCAGGTCGGACAACTGGTGGCCGAGACCTTGCACGTAAGGCCCGATGATGCCGCCGCACTGACCCGCCTGTGTTTCAAAAAAACCCGCGGCAATCCGTTTTTCCTGAACCAGTTTTTGCATACCATCCATGATGCCGGGCAGCTGGTTCATGGCGACGAATCCAATAGCTGGCGTTGGGATCTGGCAGCGATTGCCAATGCCGATTACACCGATAACGTGATCGAGCTGATGCTTGAAAAAATCCGTCGTTTGCCGTCGCCTGCACGCCGGTTGCTGGAACTGGCAGCCTGCATCGGTAACCGCTTTGACCTCGATACGCTGGCGGTAGTTAGCGGTCAGCATCGCTGGCGCACGCAGCAGGATTTGTGGCCGGCATTGCAGGCCGGTCTGGTGCATCCGCTGGGCGAGCAGTACAAATACGTTGACGTCGAGGAGCAGGGGACGACCCCGGTACGCTATCGCTTTTTGCATGACCGCGTGCAACAGGCTGCCTATGCCAGCGCCGACACCGCCGCGCGTCAGGCCAGTCACTTGCAGATCGGACGGGAACTGCTGCATCACACTTCCGCGGCCGATCTCGACACGCAGTTATTCGCCATCGTCGACCAATTCAATGCCGGCCGTGACGACATCATCGACGCGGACGAAGCGCTTCAGCTGGCCTGCATGAATTATCGCGCTGGTATCAAGGCGCGCGGTGCAGCGGCGTTCGAGGCGGCGGCGCGTCACATGCAAATCGGCATCGCGCTGTTGCCGGCCGATGCATGGCAAG
>CAILRJ010000004.1 GCA_903836575.1 uncultured Burkholderiales bacterium | reverse complement strand
GTTTGGAAAGGCGGAGTGGTTCGGTCATGGTGTTGGTCAAGTAAAGTGGTGAGGCTCAAACGCGCAGGGCGTCGAGCAAATCGGTTTCGAGCTGGATCTGGCTGCGTGCATTGTTGAGCGTCGGGCCATCGACCAGAAAGACGTCTTCGACCCGTTCGCCCAACGTCAGGATTTTGGCCGTATGCAGCGAGATCCGGTAATTGGCCAGCACACTGGCGATCGCGTACAGCAAGCCATTGCGATCATTGGCCGAGACGGTCAACAGGTAGTACTGGCCGCGCTCATCCGCGCGCAGATCCACGGTCGGGGTGATCGGAAATGTGCGCGACAGACGCGACAGCCGTCCGCGTTTGGGTTCGGGCAACGGTTCCGCGCTACTAAGTAATTGCGTCAACTCATGCTCGATCAGGCTGATGATGTCACGGTAATTATTAGCAAAATTCGGCTCGGTCACCAGGAAGGTATCGAGCGCGTAGCCATGCCGTGTGGTGTGGATTTTTGCATCGAGAATACTGAAGTTTTTCTGATCGAAATAACTGCAGATCCGGGCAAACAGGTCCGCCTGGTCTTTCAGGTAAACGGTGACCTGCAAGCCTTCGCCGATGGTCGCCAGCCGGCATTTGACGACGGGTGTCGGACTGTCGTAGCGACCGATCAGCGAGCGGGTCTGCCAGGCGATATCGGACGCATCGTGGCGCAGAAAATACGCGACATCCAGTTGCTTCCAGAGTTGTTCGTGCGCGTCGGCCGGCAAGCCGTACAGGCGCAGCGTAGCCAGCGCGGCTTGCTGACGGTTGATCAGTTCCCGGTCGGCTGACGGGGCTTCGCCGCCGAGTACGCGCAACGTGATCCGGTACAGGTCTTCGAGTAATTTGCCTTTCCATGCATTCCAGACTTTCGGGCTGGTGCCACGAATATCCGAGACCGTCAGCAGATAGAGCGCAGTCAGATGCCGCTCGTCGCGCACCAGCGCAGCAAAGGCCTGGATCACGTCAGGGTCCGATAAGTCCTGTTTCTGTGCGGTCTGCGACATCGTCAGATGATGTTCGACCAGGAACACGACCAGCTCGGAGTCTTCCCGCGACAAGCCGTGCTCACGGCAAAATTTCGCGGCATCGACCATGCCCAGCTTGGAGTGATCACCGCCCCGGCCCTTGGCGATATCGTGAAACAGTGCGGCCACGTACAGCAGCCATGCGCGCGGAAAATTGGCGATCAGCTGGCTGCAGAACGGGTACTCGTGCGAGTGCTCCGGCATCGTGAAACGGCGCACGTTGCGCACCACCATCAGGATGTGCTGATCGACCGTATAGACATGAAACAGGTCGTGCTGCATCTGCCCGACGATGCGGCGGAAATTCGGCAGATAGCGTCCGAGAATGCTGGTCTGATTCATGTTGCGCAGTGCATGCGTGATGCCTTGCGGCGAGCGCAGGATATCGATAAACAGTTCACGGTTGACCGGGTCGCGCCGGAACGCCGCATCGATTTTCAGACGGGCGTGCCACAGCGCACGCATGGTACGCGCGGTCATGCCCTTGAGTGCCGTGTCGCGCGCCAGCAGCAGGAAGACTTCGAGCATGGCCGAGGGCGTGGTCTCGAAGGTGTCTTCGTGGGTGATCTCAATGAGGCCGTTGATGTCGTTAAAGCGCGGGTTGATTGGCACTGACACCGTGGGCATCGGGAATAGTTGGGCACCAATGTTTTGCAGCAAAATCACGTTGAGCTGGGTCACCACTTTGGCGGCCCAATAATACCGTTGCATCAAGTACTCGCTGGCCCGACGGGTTTCAGTGGTCTTGAAATCGAAGGTCTCGGCAATCGCTGTCTGGACATCGAATACCAGCCGGTCTTCGCGTCGACGCGTCAGTATATGCAGGCGGATACGGATGACCTTGAAAGCCCGTTCCTTTTGCAGCAGCTGGCGCGCTTCGGTGCTAGTGATCAGTCCGCGCTGCGCCAGCTTGCGCCAGGAGTCGCCAAGGCCGGCAGCTTTTGCCACCCACAGGATGACCTGCAGATCGCGCAGTCCGCCCGGGCTTTCCTTGCAATTCGGTTCAAGACTGTAAGGCGTGTCGTCGTATTTGGCGTGGCGCTGATGCAGTTCCAGCGTCTTGGCTTCAAAAAATGCTTGAGGATCCATTGCTGCCGAGCAGCGTTCCTGCAAGAAGCGGAACAGTTTGCGATTGCCGGTTACCAGACGTGCTTCCAGCAAGCTGGTCTGCACGGTGATGTCGGCGGCCGATTCGCTGAGGCATTCGGGGATGGTACGGATGCTGTGGCCGATTTCGAGGCCGATATCCCACAGCGTTTGCACCAGCGATTCCAGCTTTTCCTGCAGGGCAGGGCCGGGAGCCGTTTCAAGCAGAATCAGGACATCGACGTCCGAGTGGGGAAACAACTCGCCGCGACCATAGCCGCCGACTGCCACCAGCGCGGCGCTGGCCGGCAAGTCGCAGCCTAGCCAGGCTTCGGTTAACGCCGCATCGACATTTTTGCGCAGGCTGGCAAGCAGATTGTCCGGCTTGCCGTCGGCTTGAAAGAGCGTAATAGCGGCAAGTTGTTTTGCCTTGAGTTGTTCTTTCAGGGCCAGCGCAAGTGAAATCATTGTCAGGCAGCAGTGATTGCCGCGGTGGATGCCGTGATGAAGTCCGGTGGCGCAGGCATGCCCGGCGAGACGGTCAGGATTTCATAGCCTGTTTCGGTCACCAGAACCGTATGTTCCCATTGTGCCGACAGGCTGCGATCCTTGGTTTTGATGGTCCAGCCATCACCCATTTCGCGGATCTCGCGACGGCCGGCGTTGATCATCGGCTCGACTGTAAAAATCATGCCGGCTTTCAGTTCTTCCAGCGTGCCGGGACGGCCGTAGTGCAGCACTTGCGGTTCTTCATGGAATACGGTACCGATACCGTGGCCGCAGAATTCACGCACTACGCTGTAACCGGCTTTTTCGGCGTGCTGCTGGATGACATAACCGATATCGCCAAGGTGGGCGCCTGGTTTGATTTTTGAAATACCCAACCACATGCACTCATAAGTAATCAGGCCAAGACGTTTTGCCATGATCGATGGCTCGCCCGCATAAAACATGCGGCTGGTGTCGCCGTGGTAGCCATCCTTGATGACGGTGATGTCGAGATTGATCACATCGCCATTCTTGAGAACCTTGTCGCCAGGAATGCCATGGCAGATCACGTCATTGACGGAGGTGCAGATGGCTTTCGGATACGGGGTGTAGCCGGGCGGGCAGTAATTCAGCGGCGCCGGAATGGTGCCCTGAACATTGGTCATGTATTCATGACAGAGCCGGTCGATTTCGCCGGTAGTAACGCCGACTTTGACAAAGGGAGCAATGTAGTCGAGAACTTCAGCGGCCAGGCGGCCGGCGACGCGCATGCCCTTGATGTCTGCTTCGGTCTTGATGGAAATGGAACTCATAATTAAACGTTGCCTTTCGCGAATAAACCAGATTGTGGCCATGATTATAGTCGACGCACACGCAGGCCGTCCTTGCAGTGGCAGTCAATAGTCGTCAGTCGCTTGAAATCTTCGGGTGTTATCGAGTACACTCTCGGACTATCTCGCGGCAACCGCTTCGGGATAGCCTTAAAGTAATAGAAATCGCGAATCCGTTCCACAAGGGTGTCTGAGTTGCCGTGCATGCATTGATGCCTGCCGTGAGCCGGATCACTGAGCGGATTCCAGACCCAACCCTGGAGAAAATACCATGTCAGTAACAATGCGCGAAATGCTGGAAGCCGGCGTCCACTTCGGTCACCAAACCCGTTTCTGGAATCCAAAGATGGCACCGTACATCTTTGGTCATCGCAACAAGATCCACATCGTCAACCTCGAAAAAACCCTGGCCATGTACCAGGACGCAATGAAGTACATCCAGCAATTGTCATCGAACCGCGGCACCATCCTGATGGTCGGCACCAAGCGCCAGGCGCGCGAAATCGTTGCAGCCGAAGCAGCACGCGCCGGCATGCCTTTCGTTGACCAGCGCTGGCTCGGCGGTATGCTGACCAACTTCAAGACCATCAAGACATCGATCAAGCGCCTGAAAGAAATGGAAGCATCGATCGCTGACGGTTCAGTTGAAAAACTGAGCAAAAAAGAAGGCCTGATGTTTGAACGCGAGATGATCAAGCTGCAAAAATCCATCGGCGGCATCAAGGACATGGGCGGCATTCCTGACGCCATTTTCGTCGTCGACGTCGGTTACCACAAAGGCGCGATCACCGAAGCCGCCAAACTGGGCATTCCGGTTATCGGCGTGGTTGATACCAACCACTCGCCAGAAGGTGTGAGCTACATCATTCCAGGTAACGATGACTCGTCGAAAGCAATCATGCTGTACGCTCGCGGCGTTGCGGATGCAATCCTCGAAGGCCGTGCCAGCTCGCTTGCCGATGTTGTTGAAGCCGTCAAGACCGGTGACGATTTCGTGGAAGTCAGCGAGCAAGCCTGAGTCGTCGTTTGAATAGTTGAGCTTCATAAAAAGGGGCAAAGTAATTTGCCCTTTTTTTTCGAGTAAATTTAAGCACCATTCAATTGTGGGCGCCCGATGTGGCGTCCCTTATGCAAGGAGATAGTGATGACGGTAATTACAGCAGCGATGGTGGGTGAACTGCGCGCGAAGACCGATGCGCCAATGATGGAATGCAAGAAGGCGCTGACCGAAGCCGGTGGCGACGCAGTCAAGGCAGAAGAAATTCTGCGCGTCAAATTGGGTGGCAAGGCTTCGAAAGCTGCGTCGCGTGTCACCGCCGAAGGCGTTGTTACTGCGTACATGGACGGTAAGGTCGGTGCGATGGTTGAAGTCAATTGCGAAACGGACTTCGTCACCAAGAACGATGAATTCATCGCCCTGGCCAACGCCTGCGCCAAACTGGTGGCTCTGCACAACCCGGCCGATGTGGCTGCGTTGCTGGCCCTGCCACTCGATGGCAAGACTGTTGAAGAACAGCGCGCCACCTTGATCGGCCGCATTGGCGAAAACATGTCGATCCGCCGTTTCGAGCGTTTCGACACCAGCGCCAAACTGGCCTCCTACCTGCACGGCACCCGGATCGGCGTCACCGTCGAATTCGATGCGGCTGATGACCAGGTCGGGAAAGACGTCGCCATGCACATTGCTGCAATGAAGCCGGTGTCGTTGTCGTCGGATGAAGTGCCGGCCGACCTGATCGAAAAAGAGCGTTCGGTTGCTGCACTGAAAGCTGCCGAGTCAGGCAAGCCAGCCGACATCGTGACCAAGATGGTTGAAGGTTCGATCCAGAAGTTCCTGAAGGAAGTCTCGTTGCTCAACCAGACCTTCGTCAAGAATGACAAGCAAACCATCGAACAAATGCTCAAGGCGAATAGCGCCTCGATCAAGTCGTTCAAGATGTTTGTGGTCGGCGAAGGCATCGAAAAGAAACAGGACGATTTCGCAGCCGAAGTTGCAGCGCAAGTCGCTGCTGCAACAAAGCAGGCGTAAATTAGTAAACGGGCTGCGAGGTCCGTTTTTATTTCCTGCAATGGGTTGTGTGCCTGTTGCAGGGAACGTCTGACAAAGAATGCTGGGCATATGTCTCACCTGTGGTCTCTGGTGAAACGCCAGTGCGAGCAACCAGTATTTTTTGTCAGGCGCTCCCGGAGTCGATCAGTGACTCCATCTGCCGGATTTGATCGCGCTGACGACGGACTGGATTTTCCATCAGTTTGGCCTGAGAATGGCGCGTAATCAGATTCGCTTACCCACCCAGTGACATCGCTTGCGAGAGCACAACAGGAGTTCTGTTCATGACCCAACCAGCTTACAAGCGCGTGTTGTTAAAGCTTTCCGGCGAGGCCCTGATGGGCGACGATGCCTACGGCATCAACCGCGCCACTATCGAACGCATGGTCGCGGATGTTGCCGAAGTCTCGGCGCTCGGCGTCGAACTTGCCATCGTGATCGGCGGCGGCAATATTTTCCGTGGTGTTGCTCCCGGTGCGCAGGGCATGGACAGGGCGACGGCCGATTACATGGGCATGCTGGCCACGGTGATGAACTCGCTGGCATTAGCCGATGCGATGCGGCAGGCGGGCATCGTTGCACGCGTGATGTCGGCCATCAGCATTGAACAGGTGGTTGAGCCCTACGTCCGTCCGAAAGCGCTGCAATACCTTGAAGAAGGCAAGATCGTTGTCTTTGCTGCCGGTACCGGCAATCCATTTTTTACTACCGACACCGCTGCCGCGCTGCGTGGTTCGGAAATCGGTGCCCAGATCGTCTTGAAGGCAACCAAAGTCGATGGCGTCTACAGTGCCGATCCAAAAAAGGATCCGAGCGCGACGCGCTACACGACGATTACATTCGACGAGGCTATTTCCAAGCATTTGCAAGTCATGGATGCGACCGCTTTTGCGTTGTGCCGGGACCAGAAACTACCGATCAAGGTGTTTTCGATCACCAAGCCGGGCGCACTCAAGCGCGTCATCATGGGCGCAGACGAAGGCACGCTGGTCCATATTTGATCCGTATCTACTATTTCCGAATCTACTCAATTCCCTTAGCAAGCACAGGAGAACCGCATGACTATCGCTGACGTCAAGAAAAATACCGATCAACGCATGCACAAGTCGATTGATACCCTGAAAACCGATCTCGCCAAGGTTCGTACCGGTCGTGCCCACGTTGGCATGCTGGATCACATCATGGTGGACTACTACGGCAATCCGACCCAGTTGACGCAAGTAGCCAACGTCACGCTGGTCGATGCGCGTACCCTCGGCGTCCAGCCGTGGGAAAAGAAAATGGTGTCGGTTGTCGAGAAAGCCATTCGCGACGCTGACCTCGGACTCAATCCATCGACCCAGGGCGACCTGATTCGCGTGCCAACGCCGGCACTGACCGAAGAGCGGCGCAAGGAAATGGTCAAGCTGGTCAAGAGCGAAGCAGAAGATGCCAAGATCGCGATCCGCAATATCCGGCGCGATGCCAACGAGAGTCTGAAGAAACTGATCAAGGACAAGGAATGCTCGGAAGACGACGAGCGCCGTGCCCAGGACGAAGTCCAGAAACTGACCGACAAGTTTGTCGCCGAAATCGACAAGCTTGTGGTCGACAAGGAAAAGGAAGTGCTGACGGTATAGCCTGCAGCCAGTTTGATTCTTTTTTACTTCCAAGTGAGCCATGACGACGCATCCCAGTTCCACTGCAGCGGTTCCCCTGGTTTCCGTGATTCCCCGCCACATTGCCATCATCATGGATGGCAACGGGCGCTGGGCCACCAAGCGTTTTTTGCCGCGTGTCACCGGTCACGTCAAAGGCGTTGATGCCGTCCGGCGCACAGTCGAAGCGTGTGCCCGCAGCGGCGTCGAGTACCTGACCCTGTTTGCCTTCAGTTCCGAGAACTGGCGTCGACCGGCTGACGAAGTGTCGCTGCTGATGCGGCTGTTCGTCACCGCGCTGGATCGCGAAGTCGCCAAGATGCATGCCAATGGCATTCGTCTGAAAGTGGTCGGCGAGTTAAGCCGCTTCGATGACAAATTACGCGGAATGATCAATAACGCCGAGCGACGTACGGCCGGCAACACCGGTCTAACCGTGACGATTTGCGCCAACTACGGCGGGCGCTGGGACATCATGCAGGCAATGAACCAGCTGGTCGCCCGGCAGCCCGGACGCACTGATTTCAACGAAGACGATCTCGCGCCATTTCTGTCCATGGCCTATGCCCCGGAGCCGGACCTGTTCATCCGCACCGGCGGGGAAGAGCGTGTCTCGAACTTCCTGCTATGGCAACTGGCTTATTCCGAAATGTATTTTACCGACAGCTACTGGCCCGACTTCGATGCCTCCGCACTGGAGCTGGCCATCACGTCGTACCAGCAGCGTGAGCGGCGTTTTGGTCGTACCAGCGAACAGCTCGTTGAGCAGAAAAAGGCGTCCTGATGCTCAAGACCCGTGTCATTACTGCAGTCGCCTTGCTGACAGTGCTATTGCTTGTTGTGCTGTCGAAATCCCCCGAGTTGTTCCTGTTGATGGTGACGGCATTTTTTGCTGCGGCCAGCTGGGAAATGATGCGGCTGTTCGGCAGCAAGCGTGCGCTGGTCGGTGCGGTGTTGTGGACCGCTCTGTTTCTGTTCCTGATGCTCAATGCGCGCTTCGTGAACCAGAAGGTGTTCTTCGGGCTCTGCGTTGCACTGTGGGCGATCCGTTTCATGCCTTCACTGCAGCTCGGTTTGCCGGCGCTGGCCGGGTTTGCCAATCGACTGCTCTGTCTGGTCTACGGTATTGCGCTGCTTGGCTGTTTTCTGGCGATCGCCGTGCTCTATAGCTGGTCACCGCTGTATCTGTTTTCAGTCATGACGCTGGTCTGGATCGCCGACATCGGTGCCTATTTTTCAGGTAAGGCATTTGGCAAACACAAGCTCGCACCATCGATTTCTCCCGGCAAGACCTGGGAAGGTGCCGTTGGCGGTTGCCTGGCGGTGATCGTGCTGGCAAGTGGTTCGGTGTTTGTTCCCGTGCTGGCCGACACATTTGCAGTACATGTACAAACCAGTTGGGGCTGGGCCGGGCTGGTCGGTGTGATGATCGTGTTCGTCGCTGCCAGCATTGTCGGTGATCTGTTCGAATCCCAGCTCAAGCGCCGCGTTGACATGAAAGACAGCAGCAAGCTGCTGCCCGGCCATGGCGGCATACTCGATCGTATTGATGCGCTGTTGCCCACGTTGCCGCTGGCGGTGCTCATTGGTTACTGGCTCTGAGCGGCGGTGTTGTACTGAGGCAGTTGTACAGAATGACTTACCGAAAGAACGGATGCAAAACATAACGATACTAGGAGCCACTGGTTCGATCGGGATTTCAACCCTCGATGTAATCGCGCGCCATCCGGATCGCTACCGAATTCACGCCTTGACCGCGCACACCAAAGTCGTTGAACTGGCAGCGCTGTGCGCGCGCTTTCGTCCCGACGTCGCCGTCGTTGGCACGGCTGCTGCTGCGCAGAAGCTGGCCGGATTGCTCCGCAACGATGGTGTCGGCACCGAGGTCAGCTATGGCGAAGCGGCGTTGTGCGCCGTCGCCAGCGGCGCCGGTTGCGATACCGTGATGGCAGCCATTGTCGGCGCTGCGGGTCTTGCGCCAACACTGGCAGCGGCCCGCGCCGGCAAAAAAATTCTGCTCGCCAACAAGGAAGCGCTGGTGATGTCGGGCCAATTGTTCATGGATGCGATCGCGGCCAGTGGCGCGACCTTGCTGCCGATCGACAGCGAACACAATGCAATTTTCCAGTGCCTGCCGCAACCTTACCAGCGTAATCCTGATCACCATGGCATCGCCAAAATTGTCCTGACAGCGTCGGGCGGTCCCTTTCTTGATCGTGCCGTCGAGACACTCGATCAAGTCACGCCGGACCAGGCCGTGGCCCATCCGAATTGGGTCATGGGTCGCAAGATTTCTGTCGACTCGGCAACGATGATGAACAAGGGACTGGAAGTGATCGAAGCGCACTGGCTGTTTGGCGCCACGCACGACCGCATCGAGGTCGTCATCCATCCGCAAAGCGTGATCCATTCGATGGTGTCTTATCTGGATGGGTCGGTCCTGGCGCAACTGGGCAATCCCGACATGCGTACGCCCATTGCCCATGCCCTGGCCTATCCGGAACGCATCGGTTCCGGCGTCGCGCCACTGGACTTGACACGGCTGGCGAAGCTGGAATTCCGTCAGCCCGACCTGTTACGTTTTCCGTGTCTCAAGCTAGCGTATGATGCTTTGGCCACGGGAGGCAGCGCGCCGGCAGTACTTAATGCCGCCAACGAGGTGGCTGTCGAGGCATTCCTTGACGGGCGCATCGGATTCCGCCAGATTGACCAGCTGATCGACCGGGTCATGCATGCCGCGTCATTCGATGCGGTCGCAGACATCGCCGGTCTGCTCGAGCAAGACCGGCATGCCCGCCAACTGGCTAACTCTTTTCTGACATCATGAACTTTTTGCAAACTCTCCTGGCTTTCATGGTCGCGCTTGGTTCACTGGTCATCATCCATGAACTTGGCCACTATTGCGTCGCACGTTTGTGCGGCGTCAAGGTTTTGCGCTTTTCGGTCGGCATGGGAAAAGTGATTTATTCGCGCAAATTCGGACCGGATCAGACCGAATGGGCGGTCTCGATCTTGCCACTCGGCGGTTACGTAAAAATGCTCGACAAGCGCGAGCAACCCGACGTCAAGCTCAGTGCCGACGACCTCAAGCGCGAATTTACCAGCCAGTCAGTATGGCGTCGCATCGCTATTGTGGCCGCGGGTCCGGCGGCCAACTTCCTGCTGGCGATCCTGATTTTTGCCGGGCTGTATGTCTACGGTGTGCCGGAACCTGCGGCGCGTTTGCGTGCACCTGCCGAGCAGACGGTGGCTTTTCAGGCTGGCGTGCGCGGTGGTGAACTGGTCACGGCGATCAATGGCAAGGCAGTGCAGGGCTGGTCCGATCTGCGCTGGCAACTGGTGCAGCTGTCGATCGAAAAAACGCCGGCAAAGCTCGAGCTCGAACGCGCCAATGATGGCCCGTCCGGTGGCAATCGCATTTCCAGTGCGACCATTCCTTCCAGCGCGCTGAGTGCCGATGAGCTGGAAGGCGACTTCCTCGGCGCGCTGGGCTTGGGGCTGGCACGCTCGCAAACCACGCTCGGTCAGGTCGAATCCGGCGGCGCGGGTCAGCAAGCCGGATTGCAACCGGGCGATCGTATCGTTGCGGTCGACGGCAAAGCCATCGTGGATGGCGACGCCTTCGTCAATCTTGTGCGTGCCTCTCCCGCAACGGCGCTCAGCCTGACGCTGTTACGCGCCGGCGAGCAACTATCGGTGATGGTGACACCTGCCAGTATTGTCCGCGACGGCAAGACCATCGGCCAGATCAAGGTCGAGATCGCCAGTGGTATCGAGATGGTGACCGTGCGCGCCGCGCCGCTGCAGGCGGTATCGCGGGCGGCGGTACGTACCTGGGATAGCGGCATCCTGCAACTCAAGATGCTGGGCAAGGTCATCACTGGCGAGGCCTCCATCAAGAATATTTCCGGTCCGATCACGATTGCTGACTACGCCGGCCAAACTGCGCGGATCGGACTGATCACTTATCTTGGTTTTATTGCTGCCATCAGCATCGGTCTCGGGGTGATGAATCTGCTGCCGATCCCGGTTTTGGATGGGGGCCTTTTGATGTACTATTCGGTGGAAGTTTTGACTGGACGACCTGTCTCCGAGCGGGTTGGACAGCTCGGCCAGCGTCTTGGGATAGGTCTGTTGATGACGTTAATGATGGTGGCGGTCTTCAACGATATTGTCCGGCTGGTTTCCTGACCCGACATAGCCTGCCAAAAGTATTCACTCTGTATTGAACACAACCATAGCCAATGAAATTACATTCCGCGCTTTACGCTCTGCCAGCCTCACCTCGTCGCCTCGTTGCCCTCGCCGCGTTTGCCCTGTGTTCCGGGCAGGCACTGGCAGTCGCGCCATTCATCGTCAAGGATATCCGTGTCGAAGGCATCCAGCGTACCGAAGCCGGTACGGTGTTCAGCTATCTGCCAGTGCGCGTCGGCGAAACCTTTGATGATGAGAAAAGCACGGCCGCCATCAAGGCACTGTATGCCACCGGTTTCTTCAAGGATGTGCGTATCGAGGCCGAGGGCAATGTGCTTGTCGTGCTGTTGGAAGAGCGGCCGGCCATTGCCGCTGTCGACTTTACCGGCATCAAGGAATTCGACAAGGACCAGCTGAACAAGGCGCTCAAGGACATCGGTCTGGGCGAGTCACGCACCTACGACAAGGCGCTGGTTGATCGCGCCGAGCAGGAACTCAAGCGACAGTATCTTGGTCGCGGCTTGTATGGCGTGCTGGTCACCACCACGGTGACACCGGTCGAACGCAACCGCGTCAACATCACGTTTGCCGTCGACGAAGGCGAGACCGCGCGCATCCGGCAGATTAATGTCGTCGGCAATAAGGCCTTTGGTGACAGCGAAATTCGCAGTCGCATTGCCTTGAGTACGCCAGGCTGGTTCACCTGGTATACCAAGGCCGATCAGTATTCGAAACAGAAACTGACCGGTGATATCGAAGCGCTGAAGTCGTTCTACCTCAACCGTGGTTATCTTGAATTCCAGGTTGAATCGACCCAGGTTTCGATCACGCCCGACAAAAAAGACATTTACATCACGATCAACATTAGCGAAGGCGAGAAGTACACGGTTTCGGCGGTCAAGATTGAAGGTGAAACTTTCGGTCGTGAAGACGAGTTGCGTGGCTTGATGACGCTGAAAGCCGGCGAGCTGTATGCCGGCGACAAGCTCACCGAAAGCGTCAAGAAAATTTCAGAGCGGATGGGTAACTTCGGCTACGCATTCGCCAACGTCAATGCCAATCCGCAAATTGATCGTGCAAAAAAAGAAGTCGCCTTCACGATTCTGATCGATCCGGGCAAGCGCGTGTATGTGCGCCGCATTAACGTTGCGGGCAATACCAAAACGCGCGATGAAGTCGTCCGGCGCGAATTCCGTCAGTTCGAAGACTCGTGGTACGACGGTCAGAAAATCCGTCTGTCACGTGACCGGGTCGACCGCCTCGGCTATTTCAAGGAAGTAACCATCGATACGCCGGAGGTTTCCGGCACGACCGATCAGGTCGATATCAACATGGCAGTCACTGAAAAGCCGACCGGTAATATCCTGATCGGTGCCGGTTTTTCGAGTAGCGAAAAATTGACGCTGACCGGTTCGATCCAGCAGGCCAACGCGTTCGGTAGCGGCACGACAGTGGGCCTCGATGTCAATACCAGCAAGCGCAACCGCACCATCGCACTGTCGCAATCGAATCCGTATTTTACGGACGACGGGATCAGCCGCAGCTACGAAGCATTCCTGCGCACAACCCGTCCGCCTGACATCAATACCGGCGATTACCGTGTTCAGCAACTCGGTGCCAACATGAAATTCGGCGTGCCGTTTTCGGAGCTGGACACAGTGTTCTTCGGTGCCGGTCTCGAGCGTACCCGGGTCGAAACCTTTACGGGTGACCCGCTGCACAATGATAGTCCCGAGCTCTACAAGACTTACGTCCGCAACTTTGGTGACGGCACCAATGCCACTACCAACAGCGTCCCGCTGACGATCGCATGGCAGCGTGACAGCCGTGACAGTGCGCTGTCGCCATCGGCCGGCCGGTACCAGCGTGCCAATCTTGAATTGGCACCGATTGGTGACCTGCAATATTTCCGGGCAATTTATCAGCACCAGTATTTCATGCCGCTGTTCCGTGTCATCACGTTAGCGACCAATGCCGAACTGGACTATGGTCGCGGTTACGGCGGCAAAGCCTATCCGATTTTCAAGAACTTCTATGCCGGCGGTATCGGCTCGGTGCGTGGTTACGATAGTTCTTCGCTGGGTCCAAAAGCGCTGAATGGCGATCCGCTGGGTGGCTCGTCACGCGTGATCCTGAATGCCGAACTGCAGTTCCCGTTCCCCGGCTCGGGCGCTGATCGCAGTTTGCGTTGGTACACCTTCGTCGACGGCGGTAACGTCTTTGCCGACCAGCAAAAAATTCAGTTTTCGTCGATGCGTTATTCGGCGGGTATCGGTATCAGCTGGGTTTCACCGGTTGGCCCGCTGCGTTTGAGTTACGGTAAACCGCTCAATTCAAAACCCGAAGACCGTCTGCAAAGTTTCCAGTTCCAACTTGGCCAGGGTTTCTGACCGGTCATTGGCATCATCCATTTTTGCATTGCGGAGAATCTCTTTGAAGTTACCGACACCACTGTCTACCGCCATCCGTCTTGCTGCGATTGCCGCCTTGTGTGTGGCATCACAGGCGCATGCACAGGAATCCCGGATCGGCTTCGTCAACACCGAGCGCATTTTTCGGGAAGCGACACCGGCCAAGGCGGCCCAGGTCAAGATCGATCAGGAATTTTCCAAGCGTGACAAGGAATTGCAGGAAGTCGCTGCACGACTCAAGGCAATGTCCGAAAAGCTGGACAAGGATGTTGCATTGATTACCGAATCCGAGCGTGCCAGGCGCCAGCGTGAACTGACCGATCTCGATAAGGATTTTCAGCGCAAGCAGCGCGAATTTCGCGAAGACCTGAACCAGCGCAAGAACGAAGAGCTGGCCTCGGTACTCGAGCGTACGACACGTGTTATCAAGCAAATTGCCGAAGCCGAGAAATATGACATCGTGTTCCAGGATGCGGTCTATGCCAGTCCGCGCATTGACATCACCGACAAGGTGCTGAAGGCACTGAACAAATAACCGTCAGGCAAGAGACACACCCGAAACAGCATTTTCCAGGAAAGGCCACCATGCCCATGCTACTGGTTGATCTGATCGCCCGGCTGGGCGGCCAATTGATCGGTGAGGCCGGACTGAGCATCAGCGGCATCGCGCCGCTTGATGATGCCAGCAACGATCAAATCACCTTTCTCACCAACCCCAAGTTGCGCGCCAGCGCGGCGACGACGCAGGCCGCTGCGATGATTTTGTCACCGGCCAGCCATGCGCTGCTGGGGTCCGAATTTTCCGGCAGCCGTATCGTCACCGACAATCCGTATGCGTATTTCGCTCGTGTTGCGCAGCTCTTTGCGGCACAAGAAGCAAGCCCTTTTCGTGCCGGTATTCATCCGAGCGCCTGCGTTGATCCGTCCGCCCGCGTCGCGGTCAGTGCCCACGTCGGCCCGCACGTGGTCATCGAGGCCGATGCGGTCATCGGTGACGATGTGGTCCTCGAAGCGGGTTGCTTCATCGGTCGCGGCGCGCACATTGGTGCCGGTACGCATTTTCATGCTCGGGTAACGTTCCAGTCACGCTGCCAGATTGGCGCACGCGGCATCATTCATTCGGGTGCAGTCATCGGTGCAGACGGCTTCGGCTTTGCCAACGAAGGCGGTGCCTGGATCAAGATACCGCAGACCGGCCGTGTGATGATTGCTGAGGATGTCGAGATCGGTGCCAACACCTGCATCGACCGTGGTGCGCTGGCCGACACGATCATCGAAGAGGGCGTCAAGCTCGACAACCAGATCCAGATTGGTCACAACTGCCACATCGGTGCGCACACCGCGATGGCCGGTTGCGTCGGCGTCGCCGGCAGTGCCGTGATCGGCAAGTACTGCACTTTTGGCGGTGCCGCGATGGTGCTCGGCCACTTGACGATTGCTGACAAAGTCCATATTTCATCAGGCAGTCTGGTCACGCGTTCTCTCGCTGAAGCGGGCCAGTACACCGGGTTTTACCCGCTGGCCAAAAACGCCGACTGGGAAAAAACTGCCGTCGTCGTGCGTAATTTGGGCACGATGCGTGAGAAAATCCGCACTCTTGAAAAAACCGTCAAATCGCTGACAGAAAAAAATAATGAATAGCCTAGACATCAACCAGATCAAACTCTACTTGCCGCACCGTTATCCGATGTTGCTGGTCGACCGGGTACTGACCTGGGAATCCGGCAAGACCATCACCGCGATCAAGAACGTTACCGCCAACGAAGAGTTCTTCAATGGCCATTTTCCGCACAAGCCGGTCATGCCTGGCGTACTGATGATTGAAGCACTGGCACAGACCGCTGCGCTGCTGTCGTTCCTGTCGCTGGGACAAAAGCCCGATGAAAACAGCATTGTGTATTTCCTCGGTATCGATGGCGCCCGCTTCAAGCGCCCGGTAGTGCCGGGTGACCAGATTCGCATGGATGTCGAGATTGTGCGTCATACCCGTGGCATCTGGAAGTACAAGGCCCGCGCCACCGTCGACGGTCAGCTGGCGGTCGAAGCCGAGCTGATGTGCACGATGCGCAATGCCAACGATGCTGCCGCACCGGTGGCCGGCGAATGACCATGCGGATTCATCCGACGGCGCTGATTGATTCTGCGGCCGAGCTCGACAGCACGGTCGAAGTGGGAGCGTATTCGATCATTGGTCCCGGTGTGGAGATCGGCGCCGGTACTAAAATTGGTCCGCATGTGGTGATTGACGGCCATACCCGCATCGGTATCGACAACACGTTTTTCCAGTTTTCATCGATCGGTGCGGCGCCACAGGACAAGAAGTACGCAGGCGAATCAACCCGGCTTGAAATCGGTGACCGTAATGTCATCCGCGAATTCTGTACCTTCAATATCGGTACCTCGCAAGATGTCGGTGTCACCCGTCTGGGTAACGACAACTGGATGATGGCCTATGTCCATCTGGCGCATGACTGCCAGGTCGGCAACCACACCATTTTTGCCAACAACGCTCAATTGGCCGGTCATGTGCAGGTCGGCGACTGGGCCATCATGGGTGGCTTTTCGAATGTCCATCAGTTCTGCAAGATCGGCGCGCATGCGATGGTCGGCATGAGTACCAGCCTGACCCAGGATGTACCGCCGTTTGTGATGTTGTCCGGTAATCCTGCGGCCGCACACGGCATCAATATCGAAGGCCTCAAGCGACGCGGTTTTAGCCGCGAGCAGATCGGGGCTATCCGCCATGCGTACAAGCTGATCTACAAGTCCGGCCTGACGATGGAGCAGGCAAAAGAGGCGTTACTCGCCGAAGAAGCCGGTGCCACCGCCGACTGCCTGCCGTCATTGGTCCTGCTGCGCCAATTCCTGGAAAATACCAGCCGTGGCATCGTCCGCTGATCCAGCCGGCACCGTCATTGCGATGGTGGCCGGTGAAAGTTCGGGAGACTTGCTGGCCAGTCGTTTGCTGGCCGGATTGCGCCCGCAACTGCCTGACGCACGCATGCATGGCATCGGCGGTCCGCACATGGCCGGGTATGGTTTTACCAGTGACTGGCCGATGGAAAAATTGTCGGTGCGTGGCCTGTTCGAAGTGCTCGCGCATTACCGCGAAATCACGAATATCCGCAACTCGTTGCGTGCCGGCCTGATGGCCGAACGGCCGTCGGTTTTCATCGGTGTCGATGCGCCGGATTTCAATCTCGGGCTGGAAACCGATCTGAAAAAAGCCGGCATCCCGACCATGCATTTCATCAGTCCGTCGATCTGGGCCTGGCGCGGTGGGCGTATCAAGAAAATCGAAAAGGCGGTCTCGCACATGCTGGTGGTGTTTCCGTTCGAGGAAGCGATCTATCGCAATGCCGGCATTGCCGCTACCTATGTCGGTCATCCGCTCGCCGAAATCATTCCGATGACGCCCGATGTCGCTGCCGCCCGCACGGCGCTGAAGTTGCCACAGGCCGCCACCGTCGTTGCCATCATGCCGGGCAGCCGGATGTCGGAACTCAAATACAATGCGGCCGCCTTCGTGGCGGCGGCAAGCTTGCTGCAGAGCCGTGATCCGATGATCCGCTTTATCGCACCGATGGCGGGGCCGGAGCAGGGACGTTACTTTACTGAACTGGTCGATGAGGCCGGCTTGTCGGAAGTCCCGATCCAGTTGCTCTACGATCAGTCGCACGTTGCAATGGCGGCGGCCGACGTCGCGCTGGTTGCCTCCGGTACCGCCTCGCTGGAAGTCGCGCTGTTCAAGAAGCCGATGGTGATTGCCTATAAGATGTTGCGCGCATCATGGGAAATCATGCGCCATATGGGTTATCAGCCATGGGTTGGTCTGCCCAATATCCTCGCCCAGGAATTCATCGTGCCGGAATTGCTGCAGCAGGCGGCCACGCCGCAGGCGATGGCAGATGGTTTGTGGCAGCAGCTCAATGACGTTCCTGCCCGCGAGCGGCTGGTCGAGCGCTTCACCGAAATGCACCATGCGTTGCTGCGCGATACGTCGCGCGAAAGTGCCAATGCGGTACTGGCGCTGATCGATCAGTCGCGTACCAGTTCTTCCTGAATTTTCCGACGATTGGCTACCTTGACTATTTCTGCTGCCTCACTTGCGTTGTACGACTACCCCGGCGAACTGGTGTGCGGTGTCGACGAAGCCGGCCGTGGTCCGCTGGCCGGCCCGGTTTTTGCGGCGGCGGTCATCCTCGATCCGGACCATCCAATCAGCGGCTTGCGCGACTCCAAAAAACTCACCGAAGCCCGCCGCGATGCCCTGGCCATCGAAATCAAGGCGCATGCATTGTCCTGGTCGATTGCCGAATGCTCGCACCAGGAAATCGATGAGATCAATATTTTGCAAGCGTCGTTGCTGGCAATGAAGCGCGCGGTCGATGCGTTGTCGACCCTGCCGACGCTGGCGCTGATCGATGGCAACCGCTGTCCCGTGATGACGGTACGTGCAATCGCGATTGTTGGCGGCGATGACAAGGTCGATGCGATTTCGGCCGCGTCCATTCTCGCCAAGACGGCGCGCGATGCGGCGCTGGTGGTACTGCACGCCGCGTATCCCGATTACGCATTCGATCGCCACAAGGGTTATCCGACCGCACTGCATCTGGAACGCTTGCGCCTGCATGGCGTTTCGCCGGTGCACCGGCGCTCGTACGCGCCGGTGCGGCGCTTGCTGGCGGAGGAGGATGCATGAAGCCGATCAGCTCGCGCGACAATCCGCTCTACAAGGAATTAAAGCAACTGGCCACCAGTTCGCAGGCGCGTCGCAAGGCGGGTCGCACTCTGCTTGATGGCGTGCATCTGTGCGAAGCCTACTTGCAGCATCTGGGCATGCCGCAACTGTGCATCGTCAGTCAGAGCGCGACCGTCAATCAGGAAGTCGTGCCGCTGCTGATGCAATGCGAAGCCAAGCGGGTGCAATGCATCGTCCTGCCCGATCCGCTTTATCAGGCCATCAGCCAGGTCGAACATGGCGTCGGGTTAATGTTTGTCGTTGAAACGCCGCAGCTGGTCATGCCGGCCGCGCTCGCGGGTTCCGCCGTCTTGCTCGATAACCTGCAAGACCCCGGCAACATGGGATCCATCCTGCGCAGCGCAGCCGCGGCTGGCATCGAATACGTGTTCTGCAGTCCCGGTACTGCGTTCGCGTGGTCGCCAAAAGTACTGCGTGCCGGCATGGGCGCGCACTTCCTGTTGAAGATATTCGAAAACGTTGACCTCGCCGAGGTCGTCCGTCATTCCCGTGTCCCGGTGCTGGCGACCAGTTCGCATGTCGCGCAGCGGGTCTACGACATCGACCTGACGCAGCCGGTGGCATGGCTGTTCGGCCATGAAGGGCAGGGCGTCGAGCAGCAATTGCTGGCAATGGCCACGCATCAGGTGGCGATTCCGCACCTTGGCGCGATGGAGTCGTTGAATGTCGCGGCGTGTGCGGCGGTGTGCTTTTTCGAGCAGGTACGACAGCGTGGACTAAGTTCGCACTAACCAAGAGCAAGTCTGCCGGAAAAAGCGAGGAGCGTTATTGCGCCTCGCCCGGTTGATGTTCGGTTTTTGCTGTCAAATCAATAAGCGCGCTTGTCCGATTTGATTTCCTGCAAGATCATCGTCGCAATTTCTTCGATCGACTTGGCGGTCGACGACATCCAGCGGATGCCTTCGCGCCGCATCATTGCTTCGGCCTCATTGATTTCATAGCGGCAGTTTTCAATCGCGGCATATTTGCTGCCGGGACGGCGTTCATTACGCACTTCCGACAGGCGGTCCGGCGCAATCGACAAGCCAAAAATCTTGGCCTTGTAAGGCAGCAAACCGCTTGGCAATTTGCCGCGTTCGAAGTCTTCCGGGATCAGTGGATCGTTGGCCGCCTTGATGCCGTATTGCATGGCCAGATACAGCGTGGTCGGTGTCTTGCCGGAACGCGAGACGCCGACCAGGATCACGTCGGCCATGGCCAGGTTTTTGTGCGACTGGCCATCGTCATGGGCCAGCGAAAAATTAATCGCCTCGATGCGATTCTTGTATTCGTCGGAATCGGCGATGTTGTGGCTGCGTCCGACCGTATGGGTCGATTTCACGCCCAGCTCCAGTTCCAGCGGCTTGACGAATGTCTGGATCAGGTCCATCACCATGCCATTGGACAGACCAATGATTTTTGACAGTTCGGACTTGATCAGCGTCGAAAAAATAATGGGTCGTTTGCCCTCGGCCTTGAAGGCTTCGTTGATCCGCTGGGCAGCTGCGTGGGCTTTTTCGACAGTATCAATAAAGGGCATTCTGATCTGGCGAAAACGCAGGTCGAACTGGGTCAGTACTGCATGGCCGAATGTTTCAGCGGTAATCCCGGTGCCATCCGAAACAAAAAAAACGGTGCGGTCGATTGCGCTGAGCTGATGGGGCGTGAGGTCTGGTGAGTTCATGGTGATTAGAGAGCGAGAAAAACAGGTTGCTGACGTCAAATCCGATGGCAGCGGGTAAAATGGCCGCCAAACTTGTCATCGGATGGCCGAAAAAAACAAAGTGTAAAGGCCAACGTGACGCACGTGCAGATTTCTTATCATCAAGTAGAGGTTGTTATGACTAACGCAGCACAAACCGGAGCAACTTCAGACGCGAGTTACGTCGTTTCTTTCGAAAATTTGCGGATGACGGATGTCGATTCCGTCGGCGGAAAGAATTCGTCATTAGGCGAAATGATCAGCCAGCTTGCTGGTGCCGGCGTGCGGGTTCCGGGTGGCTTTGCCACGACGGCGCAGGCCTTCCGCGATTTTCTTTCTTACAGCGACAACGGCGGTGCACCGCTGGCTCAGCGGATTGCCGACCGGTTGGTCGACCTTGACATCGACGATGTCCGTGCGCTGGCGCAAGCCGGTAACGAGATCCGTTCGTGGATTGTCGAGACGCCATTCCAGCCGCGTCTGCAAGCCGAGATCGATACCTTCTATCAGCAACTGGTGGCCGATTCCACCAGCGAAATGTCGTTCGCCGTGCGCTCGTCGGCTACCGCCGAAGACTTGCCGGATGCGTCCTTCGCCGGTCAGCAGGAAACCTTCCTCAACGTGGTCGGCATCGACAACGTGCTTGAAGCAATGAAGCATGTGTTCGCGTCGCTGTACAACGATCGCGCGATTTCGTACCGCGTACACAAGGGTTTTACCCATGCAGAGGTCGCGTTGTCGGCCGGCGTGCAGCGCATGGTACGTTCCGACCTCGGTGCTGCCGGTGTGATGTTTACGCTCGATACCGAATCCGGTTTCCGTGACGTGGTGTTCATCACGTCAAGTTACGGTCTCGGCGAAACCGTGGTCCAGGGCGCGGTCAATCCGGACGAATTTTATGTTCACAAGCCAATGCTGGAAATGGGCAAGCTGCCTATCATCCGCCGCAACATCGGCTCAAAACTGATCAAGATGGAATTCACCGACGAAGCGAAAGCCGGTCGCTCGGTCAAGACCGTTGATGTCCCGATTGAAATGCGTAACCGCTATTCGCTCGACGACAATGAAATCGTCGAGCTGTCGAAATACGCAGTCATCATCGAAAAACATTATGGCCGCCCGATGGATATCGAGTGGGGCAAGGATGGCCGCGACGGCAAGCTGTACATCCTGCAGGCACGTCCGGAAACCGTCAAATCGCAACAGAAAGCGACCGATGCGCAGCAGCGCTTCAAGCTCAAGGGCAGCAGCACCGTGCTGGTTCACGGCCGTGCGATCGGCCAGAAAATTGGCGCCGGTCCGGTCCGCGTGATCCACGATGCCGCCGACATGGAACGCGTCCAGCCGGGCGACGTGCTGGTCGCCGACATGACCGATCCGAACTGGGAGCCGGTCATGAAGCGCGCGGCTGCCATCGTCACCAACCGGGGTGGTCGCACCTGTCATGCTGCGATCATCGCGCGCGAACTGGGCGTGCCTGCCGTGGTCGGTTGCGGTGATGCTACCGAAATCCTGAAAGACGGTACCTTCGTCACTGTCTCGTGTGCCGAAGGCGACGAAGGCAAGATCTATGATGGCTTGCTCGAAACCGAAATCACCGAAGTGCTGCGCGGCGAACTGCCGAAGCTGCCGCTGAAGATCATGATGAACGTCGGCAATCCACAGCTGGCGTTTGACTTCCAGTCGATCCCGAACAACGGTGTTGGTCTGGCGCGTCTTGAGTTCATCATCAACAACAACATCGGCGTGCATCCGAAAGCCATTCTCGAGTATCCGAATATCGATGCTGACCTGAAGAAGGCCGTTGAATCGGTTGCCCGTGGTCATGCTTCACCGAAGGCGTTTTATGTCGACAAACTGGCCGAAGGCATGGCGACCATCGCTGCCGCTTTCTGGCCAAAGCCGGTCATCGTGCGCTTGTCCGATTTCAAGTCGAACGAATACAAGAAGCTGATCGGCGGATCGCGTTATGAGCCGGATGAAGAAAACCCGATGCTGGGTTTCCGCGGCGCGGCACGGTATTTGTCGGCCGACTTTGCCGAGTCGTTCGAGATGGAATGCCTGGCCATGAAGCGTGTGCGCAACGACATGGGGTTGACCAACGTCGAAATCATGGTGCCGTTTGTGCGGACACTCGGACAAGCCGAAAAAGTCGTCAACCTGCTCGGCAAGAATGGCCTCAAGCGCGGTGAAAACGGTTTGCGCCTGATCATGATGTGCGAAGTACCATCGAACGCGATTCTGGCCGAACAGTTCCTCGAATTTTTCGACGGTTTCTCGATCGGTTCGAACGACCTGACCCAGCTGACGCTAGGTCTGGATCGTGACTCCGGCATGGAATTGCTGGCGGCCGATTTTGATGAACGCGATCCTGCGGTGCGTGCGCTGTTGTCGAAGGCGATTGCGGCTTGTCGCGCAGCCGGCAAGTACATCGGCATCTGCGGTCAGGGCCCCTCGGACCATCCTGACTTTGCCGAATGGCTGATGCTGGAAGGGATCGAGTCGATTTCCTTAAATCCTGATTCGGTCATCGATACCTGGCAAAAACTGGCGGCGTTGAACAAGCCGGTCTGAAAAGCGAAGTCATTGTCAAATTAAAGCATCTACCAAACAGGGGAAATGCCTCAATATGAACAACAACCCCGGAGCACTTGTGGCTACCGGGGTTTTTTTTGAGGAGGAAAAATCATGGCGCAATGGATGGTGTGGATGGCTGTCGCTGGAGTGCTGGTCACCCTTGAAATATTTTCCGGTACGTTTTATTTATTGATGATTGCCGTCGGTGCAGGTGCCGGTGCCATTGCGGCGTATGCCGGACTGGACACGCCGGCGCAACTGGTCGTCGCGGCCGTCGTCGGTATCGCTGCGACGGTCGCACTGAACCGTAGCAAACTGGGTAAGGGCAGTCGCGTCAATGCGGCGCGCGACCCCAACATTAATCTCGACGTCGGCCAAATGATCACGATCGAAGCGTGGCAGCATCCTGCCGGTGGCCGTGCGAGCGCGCGGGCACGCTATCGCGGTGCGCTCTGGGATGTCGAGTACATCGGTGCCGACGTCCCGCAGGCCGGCGTGCACGAGATCAGCGAAATTCGTGGCAGTTGTCTGCTGGTCCTGTTGCCTTCGGGAAAAACCCATTCACAATCGATTTCACAACCAAAGAGGTAAGCCATGGAATTCAGTTTCGGTAGCGTCTCCCTGATTATTTTCATTCTGGCGGTGGTCTTCGTCATGAAGACTATCAATATCGTTCCGCAACAGCATGCGCTGGTCATCGAGCGGCTCGGCAAATATCACACGACGCTCGCCCCGGGCTTGCATATCGTGATCCCGTTCATTGACCGGGTCGCCTATAAACACATCCTGAAAGAAATCCCACTCGATGTGCCGCCACAGGTTTGTATCACCAAGGACAACACCCAGTTGCAGGTTGACGGGGTACTGTATTTTCAGGTGACCGATCCCAAACTGGCGTCCTACGGTTCGTCGAATTACCTTGTTGCGATTACCCAGTTGGCGCAAACCACGCTGCGTTCGGTGATCGGCAAGATGGAACTCGACAAGACCTTCGAGGAGCGTGAACAGATTAATATCGCGATCGTCAATGCGATCGATGAATCGGCTGCGAACTGGGGCGTGAAAGTCATGCGCTACGAGATCAAGGACTTGACGCCACCGAAAGAAATCTTGCTGGCAATGCAGGCGCAAATTACCGCCGAGCGGGAAAAGCGTGCGCTCATTGCTGCCTCGGAAGGTCGCCGGCAAGAGCAGATCAATATCGCCGATGGTGAACGCCAGGCACAAATTGCCCGGTCCCAAGGTGACCAGCAGGCATCCATCAATCGCGCCCAGGGACAAGCCGCTGCGATCGTGGCATTGGCTGAAGCCAATGCGGACGCGTTGCGCAAAACTTCGTCAGCGATTCTGGAACCCGGTGGTTCCGATGCGGTCAACCTGAAGGTCGCCGAGCAGTACGTGGCGGCGTTCTCTCAATTGGCCAAGACCAATAATTCGATCATCGTGCCGGCCAATCTGAGTGATATCAGTGGTCTGATTGCGGGGGCCATGCAGGTGGTGAAGTCGCAGCAGAAGAGCTGATGCCGGATTTTTTGCAAGCTTCGGGTGAGGTTGGTCGCCTACGAGGGCACGATCTCTTGTGCCCACGCGATGCACCGATGCACCTCGCAGCAGGTTAGCGGCGATGCGTCTTCATTGCCTGCGCGACTTCGCGCTGGCCATCACGGTCGCGCTCGGTGGCACGCTTGTCGTGCTGCTTTTTGCCTTTGGCAAGTCCGATTTCAAGCTTGATGCGCCCACCGATGTAATGCAGGTTAATGGGTACCAGCGTATAGCCGGAGCGCTCCACCTTGATGATCATCTTCTTGATTTCGGCGGCGTGTAGCAGGCACTTGCGGGTGCGCGTCGCTTCCGGGTGGACGTGCGTCGAGGTCGAGGTCAGGGCACTGATGTGCGCGCCGAACAGGAATACTTCGTTGCCGCGTACGATCACGTAGGCTTCCTTGAGCTGGACGCGGCCGGCACGAATCGATTTGGCCTCCCAGCCTTGCAGCGAGAGTCCGGCTTCGAAGCGTTCTTCAACAAAGTAATCGTGGAATGCTTTTCTGTTATCAACTATGGTCATGAGGTAAAAATCGATGCGGTCGGTTAGAATTTCGGACTTCTGATTTTATCAAGCGGTTCAAACAATGGCAGTCGTGCACAAATCCGTTTTACTGGGCTACAGCGCCGAACAAATGTTCGCGCTGGTGGACAAGGTCGAAGACTATCCCATATTTCTGCCGTGGTGTGGCGGCGTTGAAGTGCGCTCGCGCGAAGATAACAGGCTCACAGCGACGCTGAGCATCAATTATCGCGGCATCCGGCAAACCTTCACCACCGAAAATACCAACCAGCCACCGGCCCTGATGACGATGAAGCTGGTCGATGGCCCGTTCAAATTGCTCAATGGAACCTGGACCTTCAAGCCCTTGCGCAGCGATGCCTGCAGGATCGACTTCGAGCTGCACTATGAATTTTCAAACCGGCTGGTCGAAGGCGTCATCGGGCCGGTCTTCAATATCATCGCCAATAGTTTTGTCGATTCATTCTGCAAGCGTGCCGAGGTAGTTTATGGCTGACACGTTGATGCCGGTGCAGGTCTGTTTCGCAACGCCCGCCGAACAACGTCTGGTGTCACTGGAGGTTGCCGTTGGCACGACCATCGCCGAGGCGGTGCAAATAGCAATGCCGGAGATCGACCTCGACCAGCATCGGGTCGGCATTTTCAGCAAGCTGAAAACACCACAAACCGTGTTGCGCGAGCATGACCGGGTGGAATTGTACCGGCCGTTACTCGCAGACCCCATGGAATCCAGGCGCAAGCGCGCCAAGTCCGGCTGAGCAGGTCAGCGGCAATCGCTGACTAATTTGCGGACATTGCGTATTTCGCTATCCCGCTGTTCATCGTTCATTGTGTAGCGCTCGCCGTTTTTGTCGGTGCTGCTGATGCGCATACCATCTTCCAGGCTGCGCTGATAGGCCTTGGCTCTTCCGCAATTGGCCGTTTTTTCGGCGGCAGCAGCTTTTTCGTCGGCCGCTTTCTTGTCGCTCTCGGCTTGCTCCATCCGCCGTTTCCTGAAATCTGCATTGCGTTCCGCCGTGCTCAATGGTTCTGCCGCAGAAGTCGTAACGGGGCTCGCGGGAGTCGTGTCAGCTTCTGCGCGTTGCTCCGATGATGGCTCTTTGAGGATATCTTTGCGCGCTACCGATGCTGGTGGTGGTCGGTCGGAAAACTGTTTTCCTCCCTTCGCATCCAGCCACACGTACTGTGCTGAAACGGACCCCGATATCAGCAGGGCAGTAGTGAGAGCCAGAGTTTTCAGCGAGAACAGATTCATGGTTTTCCTCTTGTTGATTTTGATTAACTGATGGTCACGATTTCGCCATGCTTCGGCGTGACTGTCAATGTGCCGGCAGTCGCTTGTTGATAAAGGGTATTGAAACTACGACGCTGCAAGGGATGTCTGTATAATTCGATTTTGCGCCATTAGGAAATACTATGCGTCTTCTTCAAAAGGCACTCACATTCGACGATGTGCTGCTCGTTCCGGCTTACTCAAACATCCTCCCCAAAGACACCCTGCTGCAAACGCGCTTGTCCCGCAATATCATGCTCAATATTCCATTGCTCTCCGCAGCGATGGACACGGTGACCGAATCCCGTCTGGCAATTGCGATGGCGCAAGAAGGTGGCATTGGCATCATTCACAAGAACCTGACACCGCGCGAGCAGGCCCGTGAAGTTTCCCGCGTCAAGCGTTTTGAATCCGGTGTGGTGCGTGACCCGATCACGATCCCGCCGAACATGAAGATCCGCGATGTCATTTCGTTGTCGGCACAGCACGGGATCAGCGGATTTCCGGTGGTCGAAGGCAAGATGGTCATCGGTATCATCACCAACCGCGACCTGCGCTTCGAAGAGGAACTCGATGCGGAAGTCCGCGCCAAAATGACCGTGCGCGAAAAACTGGTCTTCGTGAAAGACGGCGCCGAGCTATCCGAAGCCAAGCGCCTGATGAACAAGCACCGGCTCGAGCGCGTGCTGGTTGTTAACGATGACTTCGAATTGCGCGGCCTGATCACCGTCAAGGACATCCAGAAATCCACCGAACACCCGTTCGCTTGCAAGGACGAGCACGGCAAATTGCGCGTCGGCGCGGCCGTTGGCGTCGGTGCCGACAATGACGAGCGCATCGAGTTGCTCGCTGCTGCCGGCGTCGATGTGGTTGTTGTTGATACCGCGCATGGCCATTCGCAAGGTGTGCTCGATCGTGTCAAATGGGTCAAGACCAATTTCCCGCACATTGATGTCATCGGCGGCAATATCGCCACGGCAGCAGCGGCAAAAGCGCTGGCCGACCACGGTGCCGATGGTGTCAAGGTCGGCATTGGTCCGGGTTCGATCTGCACCACCCGCATCGTGGCCGGTGTCGGCGTGCCGCAAATTTCCGCGATCTCGAATGTCGCTCAGGCACTCAAAGGTACTGGCATTCCGTGTATCGCCGATGGTGGTATCCGCTTTTCGGGGGACATCTCGAAAGCCTTGGCCGCAGGCGCTTCCAGCGTCATGATGGGCAGCATGTTTGCCGGTACCGAAGAAGCACCGGGCGAAGTGATCCTTTTCCAGGGGCGCAGCTACAAGTCGTATCGCGGCATGGGTAGTATGGCAGCGATGGCCGACGGCTCGGCGGACCGGTATTTTCAGGACGCCGGTAGTGGCAACGACAAGTTCGTTCCCGAAGGCATCGAAGGCCGTGTCGCCTACAAGGGCAGCGTGCTGGCCATCCTGTATCAGCTGGTCGGTGGCGTGCGTTCATCGATGGGCTATTGCGGTTGCGCGACCATCGAAGAGTTGCGCGAAAAAGCCGAGTTTGTCGAAATCACCTCGGCCGGCATGCGCGAGTCGCATGTCCATGATGTCCAGATCACCAAGGAAGCGCCGAACTATCGCGCTGAATAAGCGCTCTGTCACACTCGATCAAGCAGGGCTGGCGGAATTCCGTGCAGCCCTGCTGACATTTTTTACTCCGTATTTTTTTAAGTCGACCAAGCCATGCATTCCAAAATTCTGATCCTCGATTTCGGTTCACAGGTAACCCAATTGATTGCCCGCCGCGTGCGCGACGCCGGTGTTTTTTCCGAAGTCTTTCCGTACGATGTGAGCGATGAGTTCGTGCGCAACTACGGTGCTGCCGGCGTGATTCTGTCGGGTGGTCCGAATTCGGTGATTGAAGGCGATACACCGCGCGTGCCGCAAGGCGTATTCGAACTTGGCGTGCCGGTGCTTGGTATTTGTTACGGCATGCAGGCCATGGCCGATCAGCTCGGTGGCAAGGTCGAAAATGGCACGCTACGGGAATTCGGTTACGCCGAAGTGCGGGCCCACGGTCATACCGCGCTACTCGACGGCATCAGTGACTTCACGACGGATGCCGGTCACGGCATGCTCAAGGTCTGGATGAGCCATGGCGACAAGGTCACCGAGATGCCGGCCGGCTTCAAGCTGATGGCCTCGACCGAGAGCTGCCCGATTGCTGCGATTGCCGATGAAGCGCGGCATTTCTATGCAGTGCAATTCCATCCGGAAGTGACGCATACCTTGCAGGGCAAGGCCATCTTCAGTCGCTTCGTGCATGAAATCTGTGGCTGCAAATCCGACTGGAACATGCCTGACTACATCAATGAAGCGGTGGCATCGATCCGCGAACAAGTCGGCAACGACGAAGTCATTCTTGGCTTGTCCGGCGGTGTCGACAGCAGTGTCGCCGCTGCGCTGATCCATCGCGCCATCGGCAAGCAGCTGACCTGTGTGTTCGTTGATCACGGTCTGTTGCGCTTGAATGAAGGCGACATGGTCATGGAGATGTTTGCCAATAATCTTGGCGTCAAGGTCATCCGTGTCGATGCGAGTGAACAGTTCATGGGACACCTTGCCGGCGTCACCGATCCCGAGGCCAAGCGCAAGATCATCGGCCGCGAATTTGTTGAAGTGTTTCAGGTCGAGTCAGCCAAGCTGAAGAATGCCAAATGGCTGGCGCAGGGTACGATTTATCCGGACGTCATCGAGAGCGCCGGCAAAGGCAAGAAGGGCCACACAATCAAGAGTCACCACAATGTCGGCGGCTTGCCCGATACGATGAACCTGAAACTGCTCGAGCCATTGCGCGAGCTGTTCAAGGACGAAGTGCGCGAACTTGGCGTGGCGCTCGGTTTGCCGCAGACCATGGTATTCCGCCATCCATTCCCGGGCCCGGGTCTGGGCGTGCGTATCCTTGGCGAAGTCAAAAAGGAATATGCCGACCTGCTGCGCAGCGCCGATGCGATTTTCATCGAAGAGCTGCGTGCCTGTACGCTCGACTTGCCTGCCGCGATCGACCAGCAAGGTATCGTCAAGAACTGGTACGAAGGTACCAGTCAGGCCTTTGCCGTGTTCCTGCCGGTGAAGTCGGTCGGTGTGATGGGCGATGGCCGGACCTATGAATATGTGGTCGCATTGCGCGCAGTGCAAACGCAGGACTTCATGACCGCGCACTGGGCGCATCTGCCGCACGAATTGCTCGGTCGCGTATCGAACCGGATCATCAATGAAGTGCCTGGCATCAATCGTGTGGTCTACGATATTTCGGGCAAGCCGCCGGCCACGATC
>CAILRJ010000003.1 GCA_903836575.1 uncultured Burkholderiales bacterium | reverse complement strand
TGGTGCCGGGAGCCGGAATCGAACCGGCACGCCTTTCAGCGCGGGATTTTGAGTCCCGTGCGTCTACCTGTTCCGCCATCCCGGCAACGCAGGCAGCATTATGGCTCATTAAGTTGTGCGGGGCAACCTCGCCGACCGGCTGATTTCGCGGTTGCGTCATAAACTTCAAGGTATCATTCCCGCTCGACCATAACAGCCGCTCTCAGCGGTCACCATCGATGATTCGTGGGAAAACAATCCGGGAATTTTTTCTGGGCAAAGCGCTTGATCCACTAAAAAGTGAAACGCGCCATTCGCTTGCCCTGGTGGCTTTTCTCGCATGGGTCGGACTAGGTGCGGACGGTTTGTCGTCATCGGCGTATGGTCCCGAAGAAACCTTCCGCGCCCTCGGTGTGCATACCCACCTCGGCTTGTACATGGCCATTGCGACAGCGCTGACCGTGTTCATTATTGCGCTGGCCTACAACCAGGTAATCGAGTTGTTCCCAACCGGCGGTGGCGGATATCGGGTCGCGTCGAAACTGGTCGGGCCCTACATGGGGCTGATCGCCGGATGCGCGCTAATCCTCGATTACGTGCTGACAGTGGCAATTTCGGTGGCCGCCGGTGTCGAAGCGCTGGCCTCCCTGTTACCCCTTGGTTTTCACGCCTACAAGTTATGGACCGAAGTGGTGGTCATCGGTCTGCTGATCATCTTGAATTTGCGTGGCATGAAAGAAGCCATCAAGATTCTCTTGCCGATTTTTCTTGGTTTTGTGGCGACCCATTTGTTCCTGATTGTCTACGGCATCATTGCCCATGCCGGCAATTTGCCGGAGCTGGTACCCAATACCCTTGCCGAGACGACCCAGTTGGCGGGAAATATCGGCTGGATCGGCGTCTCAGGCATGTTGCTGCTGGCGTATTCGCAGGGTGGCGGGACGTACACAGGCCTGGAAGCCGTATCCAACAACGTCAATATTCTGGCGGAGCCGCGCGTCCATACCGGCAAGATGACGATGTTCTACATGGCGCTCTCACTGGCGTTCACGGCCAGCGGCATCATTTTGCTTTACCTGTTGTGGAATGCTCAACCGGTCGAAGGGCAGACCCTCAACGCGACGACTTTCAAGGCCATCATTGATAGTCTGGGCATGGGGGTATGGGGTAGTCAGCTGAGCCTGATTGTCGTGCTGGCATTCGAGGCCGGCTTGCTGTTCGTTGCTGCCAATACCGGTTTTCTGGGCGGTCCTGCGGTGCTGTCGAACATGGCTGGCGATTCATGGGTGCCGCATAAATTCCGTTACCTGTCGACCCGGCTGGTCACGCAAAACGGCATTCTGGTGATGGGTGTCGCCGCACTGGCGATCCTGTTCTGGACTCGTGGCAGCGTCACCTTGCTGGTGGTGCTGTATTCGATTTCGGTGTTCCTGACATTCGCGATTTCGTTGTTCGGACTCTGTCTGTACTGGTGGCGTCATCGCAATGAACTGGAACATTGGCTGCGTCGCTTCCTGCTGTCGCTGGTCGGATTTCTGATCTGTTTCAGTATTCTGATCGTCTTGCTGGTCGAAAAATTTACTGAAGGCGGCTGGGCCACGGCGCTCATCATCGCGGCGATCGCGGGGCTGTGCATTTACATTCGTAATCACTACAACCAGACCAAGGAAGCGATCCGCTCGGTCGATCAGGTGTTTGCCAACCAGCCGTTTGGTCCGCATGTCGGTGCGGTCGAACCCGATCCGGAAAATCAAACCGCCGTCTTCATCGTTGGCACGTCACGTGGTGGCGGTTTGCATGCGCTGCTGTGGGTGCAGCGCATGTTTCCGCGACATTTCAAGAACTTCATTTTCGTCAATGCGCGCACCGTCGATTCGCATGCCTACGGAGGCGAAGGGGCGGTCGAACTGATGCGCGTCGAAGCCAATGCCACCTTGAAATTTTTCGTTGATTTTTGTCATAGTCACGACATGGCGTCGGCGTCCTCGCTGGGCTTTGGCACCGATGTCGTTGATGAGGTCACCCATCAATGTGAAGCCATCAGCCGCACCTATCCGAATGCGATTTTTTTCACCAGCAAACTGATCTTCGAAGCCGATAACTGGTTTATCCGCTTGCTGCACAATCAGGCTGCGCTGGCGATCCAGCGGCGCTTGCATTTCGATGGATTGCAGATGGTGATTCTGCCGATGAAGGTTTGATAGCGTTTCTGGAGGTGTCAGGGGAGTTTTAGAGGAAGCGATTTTATTGGCTGCTGGTGGTTCTTGCATGGTGATGGTTTGCTACTCGATTACCTGGTGCTGCTGAATCTGGTCAGAGCGGTTGACTGCCGATGCGGTGGTCTTAATCACCAATTGGCCCGTAGTATCGTCCATCACGGTTTTAACGTGAAAGACTCATCTTTTGATCGGGAGGGATTTATTCCGGCGCGGCCTGCTCAGGTGCTGCATGAAACCTTTTTGAGCCATGACTGGAATCCCCTTGCTTGCTTTTTTGGTGTGAAGTCTTTCGTTGTGTCCCTGATAAATCGATAGGTGATTTGAAGAGCATGTTGCTTGTCTATGCTCCGTGCCGATGGACGTTCACTGGCCTGGCTGGCCACGGCT
>CAILRJ010000002.1 GCA_903836575.1 uncultured Burkholderiales bacterium | reverse complement strand
TCAGGCTGCCTTTTTTTCGTCGCGCAATTCGCGTCGCAAGATCTTGCCGACATTGGTCTTGGGCAGATCGGTACGGAACTCGATGTACTTGGGCTTCTTGTACGCCGTGAAGTTTTCCTTGCAATACTCCATCAACTGGTCGACCGTCAGCGTCGGGTCCTTGCGCACCACGTAGAGCTTGACCGCTTCGCCGGAATGCTCGTCAGGAACACCGACACAGGCGCATTCGAGGACACCCGGATGCATCGCAAGCACACCTTCAATTTCATTCGGATAGACATTGAATCCGGAGACCAGGATCATGTCTTTCTTGCGATCGACGATCTTGATGAAGCCGCGCTCATCCATGACACCGATATCACCTGACTTGAAAAAACCATCAGCCGTCATGACCTTTGCAGTTTCGGCAGGGTTGTTCCAGTAACCGGCCATGACTTGCGGACCGCGTATCGCGATTTCACCGGGCTGACCGGGCGCCACGACGACGCCGTTATCATCAAGGATCACGATATCGGTCGATGGCACCGGCAAGCCGATGGTGCCTGTGAACGTGGTTGAATCCGATGGATTGCAGGTCGCCACCGGTGCCGTTTCGGACAAGCCGTAGCCTTCGACGATCGGGCAGCCGGTCAGCTTGAACCACTTGTCGGCCACCGCTTTCTGAACCGCCATCCCGCCACCATTGCACACCTTCAGCATCGAAAAATCGACGGTCGCGAACGCGGCATTATTGAGCAAACCGTTGTACAGCGTATTGACCGCCGGCAGCATGTTGATCTTGAACTTGGTCAGCGTCTTGATGAAACCCGGCATGTCGCGCGGATTCGGAATCAGGATGTTCATGCCACCGAGCCGGGTCCCCATCAGGCAGCACGAAGTCAGCGCAAAAATATGGTAAAGCGGCAGCGCGCAAACGATGGTCAGTTTCTCGATTTGCGGCGCGCGGTTCAGCGCCGGCTGCGCCCAGGCTTCGCTTTGCAGGACATTGGCAATCACGTTGCGATGGCTCAGCGTGGCACCTTTGGACACACCGGTGGTGCCGCCGGTGTACTGCAGGAACGCGACGTCATCATGCCCCAGCTCGACCGGTTTGAGCGCAATAGCGGCGCCCTCGGCGACGGCTTGCTTGAACGAAATCGCATTCGGCAAGGAAAATGCCGGCACCATTTTTTTGACATTACGCACGACAAAATTGACGATGGTTCCCTTCACCAGCCCGAGCAGATCGCCCATGCTGGCGACGATGATGTGCTTGATACGGGTCTTCGAAAGTACCTGTTCGAGGGTCGTCGCAAAGTTTTCAAGAATGATGATGGCCTCGGCACCGGAGTCATTGAGCTGGTGTTCCAGTTCGCGCGGAGTGTAGAGCGGATTGACATTGACTACCGTGTAGCCGGCCCGCAAGATCGCTGCAATCGCCACCGGATACTGCAGCACGTTAGGCATCATGATGGCCACGCGCGCGCCTTTTTTCAGCCCCTTGCCTTGCAGCCATGCGCCCAGTTTTTTCGACATCGCATCCAGCTCGGCATACGTCAGGAACTGGTCCATGCAGACGTAGGCATTGCGATCGGCATATTTACCGAATGCTTCTTCGAGCAAATGCACCAGTGAACGGTATTGCGTGTAGTCGATTTCTGCAGGAACGCCCTGCGGGTACGACTTTAGCCAAATCTTATCCATGGTCCACCTCTGTCTCTGATTGTTATGATCCGATTCCCGAGAAAAATAGGAACGCTCGTTCTATTAATTGCTGATGCTATCGGGCAGGACTCTCGGGCGCAAGCTATTTGCGTACTATCCGAGCAACCCTTCTACCGGACCATCATTACGGCAACGATATGGTCGGCACCTTGCCGCGCCGAATGCCGGCGCAACGCTCAGCGTTTGACGGGTGCATCGGCTAACGCCAGCGACGCATTGCGCGTCAATTGGGCCAGCTGCATGTTGCGTTGCACCGGCTCCAGCGCAGCCATCTTGCGAACCGCCTTGTAAAATTTTCCCAGCGACTTTTGCTCGGTCATCAGTGAACGAAATGCCGGTACGTAATCGTGATACGACGCCACGGATGCCAGATGCGCATTCGACAGCGGCTCGGCAAACCAGCGGTCGTAACCGGCATAGCCACCCCAGGCGGTTTTCAGCACCAGGTACTCGTCTTTCAGCTCGGCAAATAACCTTTTCTTTTCACTCCGCTTGTCGCGATCGCTGACGGGACGGGCATAGTTGGCCACCAGCTGTTTGCGATACTTGACCAGCAAACCTAAAAAATCGCGCTTGCGTCCATCGAAGACCAGGAAATTTTCGCGCATTGCGGCGTCGCCATGGGCCGCCATCCAGCGCTCGACACCAAGTTCCTCGACGGTGGTGGCGAACGATTCATTGAACTGGGTATCGTCGCGCGCATACGCGACCTGATGCGCCAGCTCATGGAACACCAGCCGTGCCAGTTCGCCGTCGGGATACTGGATAAAGGTCGACAGCACCGGATCATTGAACCAGCCCAGCGTCGAGTAGGCCGCCACGCCCGACATCTGGACGTCGTAGCCGGCCTTGCGCAGAACTGCCGCATAGTCGAGCGCTTCCTGCTTGTTGTAGTAACCACGGTAATTGACGCAGCCGGCAATCGGGAAGCACCATTGCGCCGGCTTCATCGACAACTCCGGCGTCGCCACTACATTCCACAACACGTAAGGACGCTTGAGGTCGGCGTAGTTGGTATAGCTGTTGTTGTCCGGCAGGCCCAGTTCATGGGCCGCGTAACGGCGGATTTCGCGCACCTTGGTCAGGCGCGCCTTGAGCTTTTCTCCGACCTCGGGATCGGCCAGCCAGTCATCAATCGGGCGGGCATCGGACAGCAGCGCAAACTGGCCCTGCGCCGCCTGATAGTAATAATCGATCTGGGCACAACCGCTGGCCAGCAAGGCCGTTGTCACTACCGCTATCACCGTGAGCCATTTCATGATCGTCTTTCACCTGCATCGAATATCACGTCACTTTTTTTCGACCTCGACCAGTACGTCGTAAAAAGTCGCTCCGCCGGCCATGTCCGTCAGACGCTGGCTAGTTAATTCATTGGCGTTCTTGCCATCGCCTGCCATTTTTTTCCACCAGATCGATAGCCCGACGACCAACCCTTTGCGGGCCCGGTCCGTCACCCGCACCTTTGCTTCAAAACTGCCGCGGTCATTAAAAATCCGCACCGTGTCGCCGTTACCAATTGCGCGCCGGGCGGCGTCCTCAGGATGCATATCCAGATGCGGCTCGCCTTCGGTGGCACGCAAGCTGACGACATTGACGAAGGTCGAATTGAGAAAATTGCGGGCCGGTGGCGAAATCATCGCCAGCGGATATTTGCTCCCCAGCGAAGCATTGCTGGCGACCGACTCATACGGCGGGATGTACGCCGGGAGCGGATCAAAACCATCGGCCAGCATCTGCGCGCTATAGAACTCGCACTTGCCCGAGGGCGTTTCGAAACCGCCATCGGCAAACGGCGCATCGGGCACCGTCAATTTTTGCCAGCCAGTGCGCTTGAGGCTCTCCCAGTCGAAATGGACCGCGCGCGGATTGCTCTTGTCGAACGCGCTGGCGGCAATCGTCTCGTCGCTATCGCTCAGGCACGGGTCATCGAAACCCATGCGCGCGGCCAGCAAACGGAAAAATTCGGTGTTCGGTTTGGCCTCGCCCAGCGGTGCAATCGCGGCATTGTTGGCCATCATGTACAGATGCCCGAAGGTCGCATGGATGTCGACATGTTCGAGCTGCGTCGTGGCCGGCAGGACGATGTCGGCATAGTCAGCCGTATCGGTCTGGAAGTGCTCCAGTACGACAGTAAACAAGTCTTCGCGCGCGAAACCCTGCATGACCTTGCCGGAGTCGGGCGCGACCGCTACGGGGTTGGAGTTATAGACAATCAGCGCAGCGATTTTCGGACCAAATTCAGGTGACGCTTCCCGCAGCAAATCATCGCCGACGGTACACATGTTAATGGTGCGCACAGGCCGGGCCAGATCAGGCCGTTCGAGCGCCTGCTTGTTCTTGGCAAAACTGTCCGAGGTCGACAGCAGGACGCCACCGGCCGCATTGCGCCACGCGCCCACCAGCGCCGGCAAGCAGGCGATATTGCGCACTGCCATGCCGCCGCCATGCACGCGCTGCAAGCCATAGTTAATCCGGATCGCAACGCCCTCTCCGCGCAACGCAGCCTGGCCGTATTCGCGTGCCAGCGCGACGACTTCGTCGACGCTGATACCGCAGGTCGTGGCCACGCGTTCGGGTGGCCACTCGGCGGCGCGCACTTTCAATTCTTCGAAACCGGTTGTATGGCGCGCAATATAATCGTGGTCAATCAAATCTTCGGCAATCAATACCTGCATCATGCCCAGCGCCAGTGCGGCATCGGTGCCGGGCAACAGCGCGATGTGCTGCTGACATTTTTCAGCGGTCAGCGAACGGTACGGATCGATCGCGATCACCTTCGCACCACGCCGCTTGGCTTCCTGCACGCGCATCCACAAATGCAGGTTCGAGGCAATCGGATTGCCGCCCCAGATCAGGATCAGTTTGGCGTTCTGGAATTGTTCGGGATCGGTGCCGACCCGCTTGCCGATGGTGTAGGTATAACCGGTGCCGCCAGCCGAAGAGCAAATGGAGCGGTGCAGTTGCGAGGCACCCAGCACATTAAAAAAGCGCGATGCCATCGCCTCGCCCTGCACCAGCCCCATCGTGCCGGCATAACTGTAAGGCACGATGGCTTGCGGGTCGGTCGCGGCAATCGCACCAAGACGACTGGCGATGGTGGCAATGGCCTCGTCCCAGCTGATGCGCGCGAACTTGCCTTCGCCTTTCTTGCCGATGCGTTTGAGCGGGTACAGCAGGCGGTCGGCATGATAGGTGCGCTCGGTGTAGCGCGCAACCTTGGTACACAGCACGCCGGCGGTGGTCGGATGGTCGGGATCGCCGCGCACGGCGGTCGCTACACCGGCATCGACGGTAACCAGCAACGCACAAGTATCGGGACAATCATGCGGACAAACCGCACGCACAGTGGTGATGGTCATCGGTCGTTCCAGTAAGCAGTTGGGGTGACGCAGCATCTGCGACGATGCGCTTGCGGCGTTCCTGTTTGAAGCATCATAGGCGCAGAAAGTGCGATGCGGGAGACTCGCGCCACACCCGTTTGCAAATATTTTTCGGTGCGGCGACGAGGTGTGATCAGTTTGTTATCGAATGCGATAGATGTGCAACAAGTCGGTCAGTTTCGCCGGGTTCAGGCAGTGGCCAGCACCCCGGCGAGTCACCCATTCCCGCTTACCGCGACGCTTCTGTTTCCACTATCCGCGTCATGAATTGCTCGCATTGCGCGAGCTGTTCGAGCGCGACGAATTCATTGGGCCGATGGGCCTGCTCGATGTCACCAGGACCACAAATGACCGATGGAATACCGGCCTGATGAAACAACCCTGCCTCGGTGCCATACGACACCGCACCGTTCGGTTTGTTGCGCGACAAACCAACTGCGAGCTGAACGATTGCATCGCTTTCCTCGGCACTCATGCCAGGTGCGCTGGCCAGCATCTCGAACGCAATCACGGCGTTCGGCTCGACGCGCAGCATTTCGGGCAGCAGCGTGGCGGCGAAGTCCTGGATTTCCTGATACAGCCGGTCCGCCGACGCACCCGGCATCGTGCGCGCCTCGAAATTGAATTCGCAATCCTTCGGCACGATGTTCGAGGCAATCCCGCCCTTGATGGTGCCGGTCTGCAGCGTCGTGAACGGTACCGTGAACGAATAATCGCGCGTTTCCAGTTGCGCTAATCGATCGGCCATCTGGCGGATGTAGACGATGATGCGCGCCGCGTATTCGATCGAATTGACGCCCTGCGTGGTGTAGCTCGAATGCGCTTCGCGTCCGGTAATGCAGCAGCGGAAACGATGGGTGCCCTTATGCGCAATGATCGGCTGCATCATGGTCGGTTCGCCGACGATGCAGCCGGCGGTTTTCAGGCCCATTTCAGTCAGGTCCTGGATCAGGCTGCGCACGCCGATGCAACCGACTTCTTCGTCATAGGACAACGCGATATGCAGCGGCGCGTCGGTTTTTGCGGCGAGATATTTCGGCACCAGCAGCAAGGCGTTGGCGATGAAACCTTTCATGTCGGCGGTGCCGCGGCCATACAGCTTGTCGCCGACCACGGTCGCCTTGAACGGATCGGTATCCCAGACCTGACCATCGACCGGCACCACGTCGGTGTGCCCCGACAGCACCAGTCCGGCGCGACTGCCCTCGCCCACCGTAGCGAACAGGTTGGCTTTCTTGCCGGTCGCGTCGTAGGTCAGACGGGAGGTGACACCCATGCCGGCGAGGTAATCGCGCACCCATTCGATCAGTCCGAGATTGGAATTGCGCGAGACGGTCGGGAATCCGACCAGTCGTTCGATCATCGCCATCAGTTCAGCCGAGGGCTGCAAGCGGTTGGTTTCCATGGTGTCGTCCTTTAAAAAATTCAGGGTTGATCATTGAGATGGCAGGCCGAAAAATGCGCCGGCGCGACTTCTCTCAACGCCGGTTTCTCGACGCTGCAGCGTGCCATTGCATGCGCGCAGCGCGGATGAAAATGACAACCACCGGGTGGATTGAGCGGTGACGGAATCTCGCCGCGCACGGCAAAAAACTCAGTCTTGCGGGCTTCCAGTTTCGGCGCCGATGCCAGCAATGCCTGCGTGTACGGATGATTGGCGTGATCGAAGACAGCGTCAGCCGGTGCCGATTCGACGATCCGTCCGAGGTACATGATAACCACGCGATCGGAAAGATGCCGGACCACGCCGAGATCGTGACTGATGAACAGGTAAGTCAGGTTCAATTCGTCGCGCAAGCGGATGAACAGGTTCAGTACCTGCGCCTGGATCGAGACATCGAGTGCGGCGACGGCTTCATCGCAGACCAGAAATTCCGGCCGCACCGCGAGCGCCCGCGCAATCCCGACACGGGCGCGCTGACCACCGGAAAACTGATGCGGAAAGCGGCGCAACACGGCCGGATCAAGGCCGACCCGCTGCAACAGGCCTTCGACATACGCGACCTGCTCGGAACCGCTGATCATCTTGTGTGCGACCGGCGCTTCACCGACGATATCGAGCACGCGCATGCGCGGATTGAGCGACGCGTAGGGATCCTGAAAAATCATCTGGATACCGAGCTGCTTGATGCGGCGCTCGGCCGGAGCTAGCGCGTCGATATCTTCTTCTTTCCAGCGCCGCGTACCGGACGACAAGCTGTGCAGGCCGACTGCCATCCGGCCCAATGTCGATTTGCCGCAACCGGATTCGCCGACCAGACCGACCACTTCGCCGCGTCGTATGACAAGATCGACATCATCGACCGCATGGACAATCTCCTCCTTGATGCCGGCACCAAAGACATTGGCAATCCGTGCCGCCGTATCGATCGATTTAACGAAGCGTTTGCTGACGCCGCGCAGTTCCAGCATGGGCTGATCAGGTGTCGTCATGAGGTTGCCTCGGTCAGTTCGATGATCGGATGAAAGCAGCGCAGCGCGCGACCGTCGGCATGTTCCAGTGGCGGCGACGCGGCACAAGCCGGACTGGCACGGTCGCAGCGTTCGCGGAACGTGCACCCGGTGGGCAGGTTGAGCAACGACGGCGTCATACCGGGAATCTGGCGCAACGGCTGGCCGCGCGGATTGCGCGACGGCGCCGACGCGATCAGGCCATGGGTGTACGGATGGCGCGGCTGGTCCAGCACTTGGGCGACGGTGCCGCTCTCGAC
>CAILRJ010000001.1 GCA_903836575.1 uncultured Burkholderiales bacterium | reverse complement strand
TCTGGCGTGATTTTTATTTCATGATTCTGCAGCATCATCCGCATGTGGTGCGCGGCGCGTTCAAGCGTGACTACGATGCGATCCGCTGGGAAACAGGTCCGGCTGCCGATGCGCTGTTCCAGGCGTGGTGTGACGGTCGGACCGGCTATCCGCTGGTCGATGCGGCGATGGCGCAGATCAACCAGACCGGCTACATGCATAATCGGTTGCGCATGGTCACTGCCTGTTTTTTAATCAAGGACCTCGGTATCGACTGGCGTCGCGGCGAAGCCTATTTCGCCGAAAAACTGATCGACTTTGACCTCTCGGCCAACAATGGCGGCTGGCAATGGGCTTCGTCATCGGGCTGCGATGCGCAACCGTACTTTCGTATTTTTAATCCGATCACCCAATCTGAAAAATTCGACACCGACGGTCGCTTTATCCGCCGCTACCTGCCGCAACTGGCGCAACTCGGCAACAAGCAACTTCATGCACCGTGGCTGCTGACGAAAATGGAACTCGACCACGCGGGAGTCGAACTGGGCGTCAATTATCCGCATCCCGTGGTCGCGCATGATGTGGCGCGCAAGCAGACGCTGGCGCGTTATGCGGTCGTCAAGAAGGTGGCTGTGACGGATGCAGCGCCGGATGCGGATTGACAGCCGGGAGCATTGATTGGACTTGGTAATGATGACCAGTGCGTCTGTGCAATTCAAAACAACCGGTCAGGCACCGGCCACTTTCCGGTCCAGAAACTCATGGATCTCGGCCAGCAGATCGGCTTCCTGATACGGCTTGCCGAGGTAAGCATCCACACCCAGCTCCATCGCGTAGTTGCGGTGCTTGGCTGCCGTACGCGAAGTGATCATGATGATCGGGATATGCCGGGTCCGCTCATCGCCGCGGACATTGCGTGTCAGGTCGAAGCCGTCCATGCGCGGCATCTCGATATCGACCAGCATGATGTCCGGCGTGATTGACTGTAATTTTTCGAGTGCATCGATGCCGTCCTTGGCCAGTACCACTTGATAGCTTTCGCGCTCGAGCAAGCGTTGCGTGACACGCCGCACAGTCAACGAATCATCGACCACCATCACAATCGGCTGTGACTGCAAACCCTGTATCGCCTGGTGCGTGTCGGCAACGGCACCGACGCCGTCGATGACCGGCGTGCGCGTCGCGTCGAGCAGCACACGTTGCGCCAACGGGACCGGATTGAGGATCAGGACGATCTCGCCGGAACCAAGCACGGTGGCGCCGGCAATCCCGACCATGCGCGCGAGTTGCGGACCGATATTCTTGACGACAACTTCGCGATTACCTTGAATGTCATCGACATGGATGGCAACCCGGTCGTTACCGCTGCGCAAAATGATCAGCGGCGAGTATTGCTGGGTCACTGCGACGGTCTGGCGATCGCCCAGTAACGTCGGCAAATAGAATAACGGTACGCGCTGACCTTGCCATTGGACCGCTCCCTCGTTGTAAGCACCGGCCAACGCGGTTGCCTTGAGTTGCTGCACCTGTTCGACCAGCACCGATGGCACCGCATAAGTCTTTTCGCCAGTCCGTACGATAACGACTTGCGTCACTGCCAGGGTGAGCGGCAGATGAATCGTAAATTGCGCGCCCCGTCCTGCTTGCGAGTCGATTGCGATCCGGCCGCCGAGACTACCGGCTTCGGAGCGCACCACATCCATACCAATGCCACGCCCGGCCAGCTCGGTGACTTCCGCTGCCGTCGAAAAACCCGGATTGAAAATCAGGTCCGTCAATTCGGCGTCGGCGAGCTCGCGCTCGGGTGGCAACAAGCCGGTCGCCTGCGCCTTGCTGCGGATACGCTGCAGATCCAGCCCGCGGCCATCATCGGTAAATTGCAACACGACCTCATTGCCTTCCTGCCGGATTTCGACGCGCAGCTCACCGGTTTCGTTCTTGCCGGCGGCACGCCGCTGTTCGCGGCTTTCAATACCGTGGGCGATGGCGTTGCGCAGCAGATGTTCGAACGGACCCGCCATTTTTTCCAGCACACCGCGATCAATCTCGACGCTTCCACCACGGATATCGAGGTTGACGCGTTTGTCGACTTCCTTCGACGCCTGGCGTGTCACGCGGTAGAGCCGCTCGGAAATACTGGAAAACGGCACCATGCGCACCCGCATCAGATCTTGCTGCAACTCCCGCGTGAGACGCGCCTGCGTGACCAGGTCGATACCGGCCTGGTCGACGGTACGAGTCAGGTTTTGCTGGACCGAGGCGACATCACCGACGCTCTCGGCCATCATTCGGGTGAGCTCCTGCAAGCGCGTGTAGCGATCAAATTCGAGCGGATCGAACGCTCCATCGGTCGATTGCGCCATCCTGGAAGCGATCTGGCTATCGGCCTGCAATTCAATTTCGCGCAATTGTTCCCTCAGGCGGGCGACGTTATCGCTCAGTTCAACCAGTGATTGACGCAGCGTATCCACTTCGGTTTCCAGCCGGGATCGGGAGATCGCTACTTCGCCCGCCTGGTTGACGAGACGGTCGAGAATGTCGGCCCGTACGCGCACCATCGGCGCGGCACTGGCGGCAACAGCAGACGGCAATGTCGCCTGACCGGTACCTGGCATTGGCAACGGCAACGGCGCAATCGTATCGGCTACGTCCCGATCGGGAACCGGCAACTCGGCCACCGGCACGGCTGCCGTATTTTGCAGCTGCTCGAACAACGACAGACTGTGGTCGTGTCGCGCCAGCAGCGCATCCAGTGCAGCGTGATCCGGATGGCCACCGTGCAGCAGAGTCTCCACCTGACTTTCTGTATCGTGCAGGTATTGACCGAGCTGCATCGCGCCGGCCATACGGGAACTCCCCTTGAGCGTGTGGAGCAGGCGTAGCACCGGTTGCGGCAGCGTGGTGCTGGTCAGCGATTCTTGCCAGGCGCGCAGTGCGGCACCCATTTGCGGCAGGAGATCATTTCCTTCTTCGATAAAAACCGGCAACAAATCTGTATCCAGTTCGTCCCGGACTGACATGGCAACAGGGAGCGCCGGTACGATCGCTTCATCCGTCTCGCTGGCCAGTTCTTCGGTATCGACATCAACCGGGACGCTCACAGTGATACGGCTATCAAGGTCATGCAGCAGCGCCGCCAGCAAATTGAGCTGGACCGGCTGTGGCAACGGCAGGTCGCCCAGCGCGAACTCTTGCAGCATACTTTTCATCAACACCAGACATTGCGCGATCTGGTCGAAATCGGCGGGCGCCATCACAACACTTTTGCGCGCCAGGAGCTGCAAGATGTTTTCCAGCCCGTGCGCCAGTTCCTGCATCGCCTTGAAGCCAACCGTAGCAGAACTGCCCGCCAGCGAATGGGCCGCGTGCACCGAATGGACCGACACGCGCCGCTCGGGTTCATGCCGCCATTCGCCGAGATCATGCGACAGCACGCGCACCAGCTCATCGGTTTCAGCCAGGTAGATGCTATGCAGGTTCATGCTGATGTCGAGGTCGCCGATGCGCCGGATGCTGTCGTCACGCGATGGCGCCGGCGCACCCGGAAAGGCAATGACTTCACCCCCGCTGGCAATCGCAACCGGCGTTACAGACGCTTCGGGCCGGTTCTCAAGCGGGACAATATCGTCGTCCTCAGACACCGCTTCGGCAGGCACGATCCCATCGTCTTCAGGGATTACATCGGCCGGCAGGGGCGGGCCGTCCAGCAGGCGCTGTGCGGCATCGATCAGCGCCAGGCCGTCACGTTCCGAATGGCCGTCGGCACTGAGTTCGCCCACCCATGCAGTGAGCAGTTGTTCCGCCTGATCGACCAATCCGAGCAAGTCCGGGACGCCGCCTGTTTCGTCGGCAATGCACCGATTGAGGACTTTCTCGATGCTCCATGCGGCATTGCCGAGGGCATCCAGACCGACCATGCGACCGCTGCCCTTGAGCGTATGAAAACCGCGCCGCAAGGTGGCCAGTTGCAGGTTATCGTGCGGATCGGCATGCAGTTGCGGTAACGTCGCGCGCACCGCCGCCAGTACCTCGGCGGCTTCGCCAAGAAATATTTCCAGCAGTTCGGCATCGACGGCGGCCTCGGTCTGTGTCTCTGGCTCGCCCAACGCAACAGACTCAACGGCGGCAACTGTCGGCACGGAATCTGTTGCTGGCAACACACCGCCAGGCAACAATCCGGCTAACGCGCCGGACGCAGCGGCGAAGTCAGATTGCCCCAATAACGCGAGCGCCGCTGCGGCCTGGATGCCCGCCTCATGATGATCGAGCAGACGAGCATCGCGCTGCACCTGCAACAGCACATCACGCAATTTTTTCTGTAATGCCGGATCATCCGGTTGCTTGCTCAGCGCCGCCGCCAAGTCGGCC